>JAISPQ010000101.1 GCA_031274955.1 Rhodanobacter sp. | reverse complement strand
ATCCTGTACGCCGATACGGTGACGCGCTCGATGCAGGCGGCGATCGACGAAACCGACCGCCGCCGCGCCAAACAGATTCAATACAACCAGGTGCACGGCATCACGCCCAAATCGGTGGTACGCCGGATCGCCGACATCATGGAAGGCGCACGCGCGGACGCGCAAGCCGAGCGCACGCGCGGGCGTGGCGCGGCCGCGCGTAAGGTGGCCGAGCCCGCTGCGGACTACCGTGTGTTCACGCCCGAGCAGATCATCGCGAAAATCCGCCAACTGGAAGCGCAGATGTACAAACACGCACAGGATCTGGAATTCGAGGATGCCGCGCGCGTGCGCGACGAGATTCATCGGATTCGCGAGCAGGGGTTGATGGGTTGATTCATCAGCGTTGCAGCAAACCGCGTTCGACAAGCACGTCGGCCAGATGACGCGCGCATGCGGCCTTGTCGCAAAAATCCATCCTCGACGCGGGCGGAGGGAGATAGTAGACAGGCTCTAAGATACGCGCCTTCGGGGACAATCATGGAGTTTGGCGCATGCTCATCGTTCCGCTGCACCGCAGCTTGAACCGGGCGAACTTTCCGTTGATGACGGCGGCGTTGATTCTGATCAACTGCCTGGTCTTCCTCAGCCTGCAAGCGGACGATGCGTCCGTGTTCGAGCGCGCGTTCGAGAACTATCGGGCGTCCGGTCTGGATCGCATCGAATTTCCCGCCTTTTTCGATTGGCTGGAAGCGCATGAGCAGAACGATCTAAGCCAGGCGATACGGACTATGCCGGCTGAATTCAATTTGCGGTTTTTGCAGGGAAATACCGAATTCATCGACGCGCTGGAGGCCGGCGAGATCATCGCGCCGACGCGGGACGATTACGCGCAATGGCGGCGCCAGCGCGATGAGTTCGATCGACTCTGGCAGGAAAGTTATACAGAGCGGTTCAAGCTGCGGTTTTCGCACATCGAACCCGTGCGCATGTTCGGCGCGATGTTTCTGCACGGCAGTTTTGGCCATCTTGTCGGCAACATGATTTTTCTCGCCGTGCTCGGCTTGCTGGTCGAAGGCGCACTCGGGCCGTGGCTGTTCCTCGCGCTTTATCTGACTGGAGGCCTCGGCGCGCAACTGGTCAGCCTCGCCGTACGCTGGGGCGAGCATGGCAGTGGACTGGGGGCATCCGGCGCGATCGCCGGTCTGATAGGGGCCTACTGCGTGCTTTGGGGGCTGCGCAAGGTGCGTGTGTTCTACTGGTTCTTCGTCGTCTTCGACTATGTGCGCGTTCCGGCGATTGCCTTGTTGCCGGTCTGGGCCGGTTGGGAGATTTTCAATTTTTTCGGCAATCGCCAAGCGCATATTCTTTTCGATGCGCATGCGGGCGGCATGGTGTGCGGCGCGTTGCTGGCGCTGGGCGCGCGCAGGCTCGGCTGGGAACGGGAGGAATTTCTCGCCGAAGACGAGCGCGTTGAGCAGCGCGAACACAATCAATCTCGCTTCGAGCTGGCGATGCAGTGTCTGGGCCGGCTGGAGGTCGTGCGGGCGCGTGGGCTACTGGAGGAGATCGATGCACAGGAGCCCGGTCGATTGGACGTGGCGATAGCGCTGTACCGTTGCGCGCGTTATCGCGGCGACGCGGGCGCCGTCGAGCGCGCGGCCAAGAAGGTATTTTCGTTCGACACGAACACGCGCGAGGCGATCGGCGACATCGGCGCCATCTGGATCGACTATGCGCGCGCCAATGCACCCGGCTTGCCGGTCGACAGAGCATTGCGCTTCGTGCAAAGCTGCATGCGCTTGGGCGCCGACGATTCGGCCGATGCGGTGCTGCGAATACTGGCGGCCCACACGCCATCGGCGGCGGGCGTCGATGCGGCCTGGTTCGTGTTCGTGCTGCGCGCCGCGGAAGGCACGGCATCGCGGCGCGCCCGACTCGAATTCATTCTGCGGCATTTTCCGCAAAGCGGTTATGCGGCAAAGGCGCGCTTTCTGCTGCAAAACTGAAGCTCACCCCGGTTTTTCCAACCCCTTGTCGAACATGCGCTCGATCAGGGCGAGTTGTGCGGAAATGCGCGGCTGCAATTCGTGGCCGGGATATTTTTTTCGTAACTGGGTCAGTAACGCATGCGCGTCCTTGTCGCGATTGAAACGCTCGAACATCAAGGTCGCGACGAGCAGATAATTTTTCGGTATGTCCGTGCTTTGCGGATAGCGCTGGTGAAAGCCCCAGAGCAGGTGTATCGCGATCCGACCATGACCAAGTTGCACAGCTTTGTGCGCGATCCATGTGGTTTCTTCGGCGCGGGCCGGGACGAAGGCCGGATCCAGTTCGGCGCATTCGCGGAAAATGTCGATAGCCAGATTAGGTTTGTCCCGCGCGAACAGGGAAGACAGATACGTGCGACCATGTTTGAGCAGGCCCTGCTTGTCGCCGGTGAGCCGCAACAGCTTTCGATATTGCAGGTGCATGTTGTCCATGCCGCCGCGCGCGCGCAGGTGATCTTCCAGCAGCTTTGCCGCGTCTTCGAGCTTGCCGTCGCAGACCAGCGCTTCTGCCTGGTCGAGTACTTCGCGGTCCGGATCGATCGGCTGATTTGGCACGGCGGCTTGTTGACCGGACACGTAGCCCAGTTCGTCCTGGTACTGATAGACGAGATAGCCCATCAGATGGAACGTGGTCACCACCGTGTAGCCGGAAAGGAACTGCGCGATGACGATCGCGACCAGCAGCGGCAGGAACGGGACGAATATCAACCATGCATTGGACATGCTCAGATAAATCACGAAGCACAGCAGCGCGGCGACGAAGTAGGGCCACCCCAGGCGACCCATGATCGACAGCCAGGTAACGGGGTTGAGCGCGTGGAGCACGTTCTCGTCGATCGCCAGCGACATCATCGCGCCGGGCCAGCCGAACGCAAGCACGATCGCCACGATCAGGCCGGCGACCGGGCCGAGCCATATCACCGCCAGGGCGGCCAACACAATGAAGCAGACTTGCAGCCCGATCGCGCGCCAGCCTGCGGACTCGTCGACGTGCAAGCCGCCTGATGGCGGATCCATGCGGCCGTCGGCGGTGGCGCGCAGCGCTTCGAGACCGTATTTGTAGAGCGCGGCGATGATGAGCAACCGCACGATTCCGCCCACGCCGGGAAGCAGGGTCAGCGGCGTGCAAACGCTCAGTGCGATCAACGTAATCAGCGCTTCCCCGCGCAAGGCATACAGTGAAATGGTGCGCAGCCGATTCCAGAACGGAACAATCGGTGGATTGACGAGCGGCATCGGATTTTCCTCTGGTTATCGCCTCGGATCATGCGCGCGGCGACGATCGCAGCGCGCCGCGCGCGAGTGCGGCGTCGCCGCTGGAGGATCGCGCGGTCGACCTCCGCGACCATGCCATGGCGGTTGTCGTGCTTGCAGGCGGAAAGATTTTCGGTGCCGTACCGTTCGCTAACCGGCTCCCGCCGAGAAGACTATTGGCCATGTTCTGCTCCCCAAGTATCGATAACCCCGAAGCGAATATTCGCATGGGTTCCTCGTTCCGACCAAGCGCGGTCCGCAGAAATCGGCTGCCGGGTTTCGTAGGGCGTTCGCGAACGTGGACTGAATCGATCACGCGTGGCGCGAAAGGCGGGATGTATAGTGAGCCCCTACAGAAAATTGTGGCGGCGCTGACGCTGTGCTATCCTGAACGGTCAGCAGCGGTAGCAAGTGCGGGCGGTTAGCTCAGCGGTAGAGCACTACCTTGACATGGTAGGGGTCACAAGTTCGATCCTTGTACCGCCCACCAACCATCCGGCAGGATACAGGAGCCGTAGTTCGAAAGAACACGATCACCATGACGCGAGTTCTCCCTCTCATCTAGGCATCGCGCCATCGTTCCGATGACAAAGGGCGCGATGCGCCTTTTTTTATTTCCGCCGACTTCATCGACACCCACCGCTCACGAACCACGCGGGGTCGGCGGAAGGTCTCAAGGAAAAACGCTCATGATTCATATCACGCTCCCCGACGGTAGTCGCAAGCCGTTCGCGCAGGCGCCGACCGTACAAGAGGTTGCCGCTTCGATCGGCGCGGGCCTGGCCAAGGCCGCGCTGGCCGGCAAGATCGACGGCACGCTCGTCGATACCAGTCACGCGATCGACCACGACGCCAGACTCGAAATCGTCACCGAGAAAAGCCCCGATGCGTTGGAGATCATCCGTCACTCCACGGCGCACCTCTTGGCCCAGGCCGTGCAGCGCCTGTTCCCCAAGGCGCAGGTGACCATCGGTCCGGTGATCGACAACGGCTTCTACTACGATTTCGCATTCGAGCGCCAATTCACGCCCGAGGATCTCGCCGCGATCGAGGTCGAAATGAAGAAGATCGTGGCCGCCGCGCTGCCGGTGTCGCGCTCGGTGATGGCGCGCGATGCCGCCGTCGCTTACTTCCGCGCCAAGGGCGAGGAATACAAGGCGCAGATCATCGCGAGCATTCCGTCGAACGAAGAGCTTTCGCTGTACACGCAGGGCGAATTCACCGA
>JAISPQ010000071.1 GCA_031274955.1 Rhodanobacter sp. | reverse complement strand
GCGAATACACCGCCTGTACGCCGAAGTAACGCTTGGGGCCGCGTGGAAAATTGAACTCCTCGCGCAGTTTCTTGCGCACCAGCGCGAGCAGCGCATCGTGTTCGGTTTTGGACAAATCGCGCACCGCGATCAGCGTGGGATCGGTGCGCCCGCCGGCCGAGCCGCAGGTGATCAACGGCAGCTTGCGCCTCCGGCACCAGGCGATCATCTCCACTTTCACGCGGAACGCATCGCAGGCATCCACAACCATCACATAGCCGCGGTCGAGCAGGCGCACGAGATTCGCCGGGGTGAGGAATTCCGCGATCGCATCGACTTCAATGCCGGGATTGATCGCACACGCGCGCGCCGCCATTACTGCGACTTTGGCCTTGCCGAACTCGCCGTCGAGCGCGTGCAACTGGCGGTTGGTATTGCTGACGCAGACCTCGTCGGCGTCGATCAGCGTGAGCCGTCCGACACCGCTGCGCGCCAGCGCCTCGACCACCCATGAGCCGACACCGCCAATACCGACGACGCAGACATGCGCGCGCGCCAGCCGCGCGACACTGCCCGCACCGTAAAGGCGGTCGATGCCATGAAAGCGTTCCTGATTCGATGTCATTGGGCGGAATTTACCTAGGGTCTGTCATCAATAAAATGCGATCCGCCTGGTTATTGATGACAGACCCCAAGCCCAAGGCTCAGGTTGAACAAATAAATGAATGCCCCAGCAGCTATCAAGCTATCAAATCGATCCAAAAAACCACCATGTCCGGGCAGTATCGAACTAAAATTTTTCACTCCATATCTTCGCTTGACCCAGGAAGCCGATAAATCTCCCGCCAGTGAAAAAAGACAGACCCCAATACCTAACACCATAGAATAAAATAATGTAAATTTCAATTCGTAACCAATAAAACAGGAAATTACAATAGCAACGAAAAGACCGCCCCCAAGTCCTTCAACTGTTTTATTTGGACTCAATTTTGGACACAACTTTCTTCTTCCAAACAGTTGTCCCGAAATTTGACAGAATGCATCAAACGCAAAGACCGCGCCCAATGTAAATATTAGCACATTGGTTTCAGAACGGATAGAATACATATAAAACAGCGAAGAAAGTAAAATATAGCCAGCAGCGAGAATTAAAAACCATGAAGACGATAAATTCGATTTCTTTTGAAGGTTGCCAAACTCAATACATCCCATCAAAATAATAAAAACACACACATAGCTAAAATTTTCCTTTCCGAAAACAACGGATGAAAAAAGTATGTTTATAATAAGAAAATAAGTAATATATTTTATCCAATTTTCCCTTCGCTCCGGTTTTTCTTTTCTTTTATTGGTGAAATAAATGCCGACGCCGCCCGCAGCAAAAGAAATGATAAGGGCGGCATATAAAATAGAATTCATTTTTATCTTTTCATATCCTTCAGCACCCAATAAAGCCCCTTTACATTCGATCTCAATTCGTTGATCACCAACTGTATTGCTATATGTTCGCAAGAAGCCAGAATTCCCCATATTATTGTAATGTAGTAAAACGCAGAATAGAAACCAAAAGCGAACAGAACCGCAAAAAAAGTACCCTGTATATACCCTCCTATTTTCCACGAGTACAAATGAAAACTTGGAAGCCGCTTGAATCTTGCCAAACAAAATACATCAGGGAGAAAAACGAATGCAATAAAAACGCAGGCACTAAATAAATGTTTCTCAATATCGCCAGCCTTAAATAATATGATTCCAACGATAGCCAATATGTAAGTACAGATATCCGCGATCGAATCCATGCGCGCACCGAATTCCGTTTGCAGATTGAACTTCCTGGCAATCAATCCATCTAAAATATCAGTAATCAAACTGATAATAAGAAAGATCGCAAACAATTTTTCTTGCCCGCTTATTCCGAGATATAAAATGAATGGCGAAATGATTATACGATAAAAAGAAAGCAAGTTAGGAATATTATAAATTTTTTCTTCAATTTTCTCTACATCAGTCATTGATTTGCCGTTCAATATTCGCATAACAAGTGCATGCGGGCCGCATACCACGCGTAATCAACACCGACCCGGTGCGCTCATCGGTTGAGCCGCGGTCATCTCGACTATCCCACGGCACATTCCTGACCTATGCCGTCTGTACAGGGTAGCAGTTTGGTCGATATCCAGCGCGTCTAACCCCGGCCGCATGTATTGGCCGTTCCATCGTTGCACATCATGGCGAGCGTAGCCTCGATGCCTTAACCTCGCCGCATGCTGGACGAAAAGACCGATGAGGAACTGATGCTCGCTTACGCCGACGGCGATCTGATCGCCTTCGAGCTGCTGTACGCTCGCCATCGCGGTGCGCTGTACCGCTTTCTGCTGCGCAGCCTGCGGCAGCGCGCCGATGCGGATGAGTTGTTCCAGGAAACCTGGAGCCGGCTCATCGCAGCGCGCGAACGCTACCGGCCCGAAGCGAAGTTCAGTACCTGGCTGTTGCAGATCGCGCACAATCTCGTGATCGATCGCTTCCGTCGCCAGCGCCCGCAGGCGTCCGCGGAAGAAACCGAAGCCGTCATGCGTACACTGGATGCTCCCGAATCCGAACAACCCGATCGCGTACTCAGCGATTTCGAGCAGCGCCGCCGCTTGCAACTCGTGCTCGAAGAACTGCCGGACGAGCAGCGCGTCGCCTTTCTGCTGCGCATGGAGAACGGTCTGGGACTGGAGGAAATCGGGGCGATCACCGGCGCCGGCCGCGAGACGGTGAAATCGCGCCTGCGCTACGCGCTCGCACGCATTCGCGCGAGGTTCCAGACATGACCCTGCCCCGCGATCGCGAACAGGATCTGGACCGCTTGCTCGCCGAAGGGGGCGGCGAGTTCGGTGCGCTTTATCGCCGCCTCTCGCGCGTGGACCCGCCACGCCGGCTCGACCGCGCCGTACTCGGCGAAGCCGCGCGCGCGCTACATGGCTATCAACCACGGCGGCGGCGCTGGCTGGTCGGATTCGGCTCCGCTGCGGGCATGCTGCTCGCCATCGGTATCGCCTGGCATATCGGTCAGGATGCGTTGCGCGAACAGATGCGGCGCAACGAACCGCGCGTGGTGCCGGTCGAGCCAGTCACGGCACCGGCGCAACCCGATCATGCACATGCCGACATGTCGGCATCGCCTTCGCCAGAGGCGATCCCCTCGCAAGCGAAGAAACCCGTGCCGGCAGCACAGGAAGCCGTACCACCGCCTCCGCCACCTCCACCCCCTGCCGCCAAATCGTTGCCGGCAACGGTCAATGAAAGCGCTGGCATGATGAGGGCCATACCTGCACCTGCGCCACCGTCACAGGCTCCGATATCCACGCCATTTCCCGCCGCCGCCGCGAAGGCGGAAAAATTGACGGCTCCCGCGGCGACTTCCGCTCCCTTATCGAAGGATCGTTCCCGCGCCTCCACCGATGCCGCCGCCGCCGCCGCGCCACCACCGGAAACCACTGCTACCGCACAACGTGCGGCGACCATGCCCGCGCAATGGCTCGATCGTATCCATCAACTCGTGCACGATGGCCACACGCGCGAGGCCGCCGAAAGTCTGCGACGGTTTCAGCAAGCGTATCCGGAGGTTCCGATTCCCGACGATCTGCGCGCGTTATTGAATTGAGCACGCGTCGATGAGCGAAACCTTCACTTTATGCGGTCAAGCCCGCCTGCAACAGGACATCCGCAAGAGTCGCTTCCTCGCGCTGGCCGCGCCGGTGGACGGCGCCGAGTCCGCGATGGCTTTCATCGCGCGTGTCAGCGCAGCCGATGCAACCCACAACTGCTGGGCCTGGCGCAACGGCGCGCAGTACCGTTTCAGCGACGACGGCGAACCCGGCGGCAGCGCTGGCCGTCCGATTCTGCTGGCGATCGATGGCCAGAAACTGGATCGTGTCGCCGTCGTGGTGGCGCGCTGGTTCGGCGGTATCAAACTCGGCGTCGGCGGATTAGTGCGTGCATATGGCGGCTGTGCCGCCGAATGCTTGCGGCAGGCGCCCAGACAACGCATCGTCGCGCGTGTGTGCGCACGCATCCGCTGCGACTACGCCGCCGCCGCCACCTTGCATGCGCGTCTGCGCGATTTCGGCGCTGCGCGACAGGCCGAACACGCACACGCCGATGGCACCGAACTGGATATCGAACTGCCCGCCGAACACGTTTCTACACTGGCGGATTTCGTGCGCGATCTGACGCGTGGCCACGGTGTTTTCGAGTTGCGGTAGCGCAAAAAAAAGCCCCGCGTATGCGAGGCTTTCAAAGGATAATACGTCGTGAGGTGTGCTACTTGACGGATTGCACATCCGCCGCCTGCGAGCCTTTGGGGCCCTGGACGATCTCAAAATTCACACGCTGGCCCTGTTGCAGCGTGCGGAATCCCTGCGAATGGATCGCCGAATAGTGGACAAACACGTCTTCTCCGCCATCCTCGGGGGCGATGAACCCGAACCCCTTGGCGTCGTTGAACCATTTCACTGTACCGGTGCGCATCGATGAAGCCTCTCAACCCAATGGATCATGCGAGATGCCTCAAGAAACAGTATGTCAAACTCTCCCGGCCCCCCGCGCGCTGAGTATACGCATCGGTCAACGCGATAAATCAAGACGCAGCGCGCCATAGTTGTTGAGAAAGGGCTGTCCTGCCCTTTCTCAAAACGCACGGCCGCGGCCAAGCCGCGCCACGTGCTACGCCGATCAACGACATGCGTCGTTGATCGCGGGCGATCCGTCCATGGATCGCGTCATCAGGCTGTTTCTCAACAGCCTGGTTGTTGAGAAAGGGCTGTCCTGCCCTTCCTCAAAACGCACGGCCGCGGCCAAGCCGCGCCACGTGTTACACGTGGCTCCACCACACCCCCTGCCCTGCACAACTCAAAGGCTCAGCAATGCGCCGATGATGCGCGAAACCTCCGCAGCGGCGGTGTGCAGATTGGCGTAAATCTCCGGCAGGCTGATCGCGGTATCGGGTGCGGGACCACAGCCGGCCGCCCAGTTTGCCACCAGGGACAGGCTGGCGTATTCCAGGTCCAGTTCGCGAGCCAGTGCCGCCTCAGGCATGCCGCTCATGCCGACCAGATCGCAGCCGTCGCGGCGCATGCGCGCGATCTCGGCGCGGGTTTCCAGACGCGGTCCCTGGGTCGCCCCATAACAACCGCCATCGATCGCGGCGATGCCGGCCTTGCCGGCCGCCGTCAGCAGATCCGTGCGCAAGCGGGCTGTATATGGTTCGCTGAAATCGATATGCCGCACGTGTGTACCGGCGACATCGGAAAAGCTGGTGAGCCGTTCGCTGGTGTAGTCGATGATCTGGTCCGGTACCGCAATAACGCGTGGCCCCATGTCGTGGCGAATGCCACCGACCGCATTGACGCCGATGACGCGCCGCGCACCGATGTGATGCAGCGCCCACACGTTGGCACGGTAGTTCACGCGGTGCGGCGGAATCGTGTGCGATTCGCCATGCCGGGCCAGGAACGCGATACGGCGCGCGCCGATCTGTCCGACGACCACCGCATCCGAGGGATGTCCATACGGCGTGTCCACCGCGTGACGTTCGATGTTCTCCAATCCCGGAAACTGGTACAGACCGGTACCGCCAATCACCGCGAGTTCAATATGTCGATTCGAGCGACTCATGCGTCCACCGCATAAATGGCCGCCAGTTGACGGCCTTGTTCGTGATAGTCCATCCCGTAGCCGAAAACATAGCGGTCGGGCACGTCCACGCCGATGAAATCCGCGTGCAGATCGGGCACGCTGCGACCGTGGCGTTTCACGCAGAGCACAGCAATCAGCACACGCGCAGCACCTTGTTCCAGACACCCATCGCGGATGGCCTTGAGCGTGTGTCCCTCATCAAGGATGTCGTCGACGATGATGACGCTCGCTCCAGTCAGGGGCACCGTAGGCCGCTTGATCCAGTCCAGTTCGCCGCCACGCGTGTGTCCGCGATAGCGCGTCGCGTGCACGTAGTCGAAGATCAGCGGCGCGGTGATCGCGGTGGCCAGTTGTCCGGCGAAGACCAGCGCACCCTGCATCACGGTCAGGAAGACGGCCGGTTCGCCAGCCAGCGCGCGGTCGATGTCCGCACCGATCCGCGTGATCGCGCACGTCAGTGCATGCCGATCGTGAACGAGATCGGCGCGTTTCAGCGCCCGGGCAAGATCGGAAGAAGTCATGCCTGACCCTGCGTGCTCGAAGTGGCATCGAGCGCGGCCAGATGGGCCAGAAAGGTATCACGCTGCGGATTGTCGACCAGAGCGTTCCACGTTTGCGCTACCGCGCCTTGAAGAGTGGCCAACTTGCGCGGATCGCAGGGCGCAAGATGCGTACTCACGGCGATGGCTTCGGCAACCGTGGCTGGATCGCAGACCAGCACCAGATCGCAGCCCGCACAGCGGTGCGCTTGGATACGCGCCTGGATGTCGCCGAGTGTTTCGGATGCGGCCATGCCGATGTCGTCGCTAATCACTACGCCGCCAAACCCAAGTTCGCCACACAGAATGTCTTGGATCCACGCGCGCGAGCAGCCCGCCGGGCGCGCATCAACCGCCGGATAGACCACATGCGCCATCATCACGGCCTCGGCGCCGGCCGCAATCGTGTCACCGAACGGCACGAGATCGGCCGCACGTAATTCGTCGAATGAACGACTGTCCAGTGCGCTATCGAAATGCGTATCCTCGACGACCGAACCATGCCCCGGAAAATGCTTGATCGTCGCCGCCATGCCTGCGAGCCGCATGCCACGCAGATAGGCCTGCGCCAGTTCCGAGACGATCTGCGGATCGGCGTCGAACGCGCGCGTGCCGATCGCGCGATTGCCGCGTGCGAGATCGACCACCGGCGCGAAGCTCAGATCGATGCCGATCGCACGCATCTCGCTCGCCATTACCCAGGCGTGCTCTTCGGCACGCACGATCGCGGCGGCCGGATCGTGAGCCCATAACGCTCCGAGCGTCGCCAACGCAGGCAGTTGTGTGAAGCCTTCTTTAAAGCGCTGCACCCGGCCGCCTTCCTGATCCACGCACAGCAGGAATGGATCGTCGCGTTCGTGGCGGATGGCATCGATCAGCGCGGCCACCTGTTCGCGATGCTCGAAATTGCGCGTGAACAGGATGACGCCGCTGACCTGCGGCGCGGCAAGCCGGGCACGGTCAGCGTCGGTCAGGGTTTTGCCGGGAATACCTATGATGAGCATGGCAGCGGGATTTTGACAGGTTCTCAAGACGCGCGGTCATGGTAAAGGCACATTACGTGCCGGCCGGCCATTCCCCGACAACCTGCCAGAGGGCGTCGTCCGCGCGGCGTTCTTCGACGCTCCATGCCTGATAGGGATAGTCCGCAAGGTTGAGATTGTAGTAGCGCGCAAGATGGCTGACCTCGCGCCCCAGCCATTGCGGCCGTGGGAAGGACTGGTCTTCCGCTTCCAGTTCGATCTCCGCGACGATGAGCCCCGCATTGCGGCCGGTGAATTCGTCGATCTCGAACACATGCTCGCCGATCTCGACATAGTGGCGACACTTCTGCACGACCGCACCGGCCAGCGTCGCCAGCATGTGACGCGCGTCGGCCGGCGGAAGCGGATATTCGTATTCGTCGCGCGTAATCGCGTTCGCCGCCGATTTGATATTGAGGAACGCGCGCTCGCCTTCGATGCGGATACGCACCGAACAGCGCGCCGCCGGCGGCCCGGCGAGATAGCCCTGCACCATCTCGACACTGCGCGAAACAGCAGCGCGCCATGTGTCGTCGGCAACGAGGAATTTGCGTTCGATTTCTATCATCTTGGAGCCTGTCCCTGACTCGATCGGTGAGTGCCCAACGGTGAGTGCTCCATGGACAGACGCTTGTAGCCGCGCATCAGTCCGACCGCTTTTTCCTCTCCCCCGCTTGCAGGATAGAGGCAGGGCCAGGGGAAGTCTCGTGACCTTCCCTGCATTGCGCCATCATTCCTTGACCGGATATACATTCGCACTGGGCTTGGCATCGCCGACCACGTCCACGCCCTTGGGCGGAACGAACTTGAAAGTCGCCGCAGGCAACGCGGGATTGCGTTTCCAGCCATCGAAACGGATGCGCGTGGTATTGCCCAGTTGATCCTTGAACTCCATGCGCTGCAAGGTATTGGCGTCGAATCCGAGCTGGGCGTAGTCGAATTCGGGTTCCTTCGCTTTGGAGGTGAGCTTGAGCCATAACAGGCCGTCGTGCCCGCCGGCTTCGCTGGCGGTGAAATCGCGATCCAGTTGCGCAAGATCGGTCAGCACGGTCAATGGGCTGTGCGCTTCTTCCGAGCTTTGGTTACGTACCGATACTTGCTGAAGATCCGGTTCGTAGATCCACACGCGCGCACCGTCGGCGACGATGGTCTGCTGATACGGCGCGATCGTTTCCCAGCGGAACTGGCGCGGTGCTTCCAACGCGAGGTTGCCGCGAGATTCGTCGCCGCGATGCCCGTTCGCGTCGATGACGGACTGGCTGAAATTCGCGGTGACCGCATGCAGGTTTTTCGAGAACGCTTCCATGCGCGTGCGCGCCGTATCGGCAGCGTAGACCTGCGTGGAAGCCATGAGGACGAACAGTGTTGTGGTAAGAGCCTGTCTAAAACGGGGCATCGGTCATCGACTCAAATTAGGGAGAGGCCGATTATCCGACAGTGACGCTGCACGCGGACAGATCAATCCTCGACCGGTGGCGGTGCGAGTACGGTGCGGTTGCCGTTGTGCTCGGGCGCGCTGACGACGCCGTCGCGCTCCATCTGCTCGATCAGGCGCGCGGCGCGGTTGTAGCCGATGCGCAGATGACGCTGCACGCCGGAGATCGAGGCGCGGCGTGTTTTGGTCACGATCGCGACGGCCTTGTCGTAGAGCTGCGCGTCGTCGCTACCGCCTTCGCTGTCGTCGGCGTCCTGCGGCAGCCCGGATTCGTCGATGATCTTGCCGTTACCCAGCGACTGCACTTCTTCGAGCACACCTTCGATGTATTCGGGCGCACCCTGCGCGCGCAGCCATTGCACGACGCGGTGCACTTCCTCATCGCTCACGAATGCGCCGTGTACGCGCTCGGGCGTGGCCGTACCGGGCGGCAGGTACAGCATGTCGCCGTGACCCAGCAGGGTTTCCGCACCGGATTGATCCAGGATCGTGCGTGAATCGATCTTGCTGGATACCTGAAACGCGATGCGCGTGGGGATGTTCGCCTTGATGAGGCCGGTGATCACATCCACCGACGGGCGTTGCGTGGCCAGGATCAGATGCACGCCGGCGGCGCGCGCCTTCTGCGCGAGGCGCGCGATGAGTTCTTCGACCTTCTTGCCGACGATCATCATCATGTCGGCGAATTCGTCGATGATGACGACGATGTACGGCAGGGGCCGCAACGGCTGCGCGGTCAGGCCCGGCTGCGAGGCATCCGGGCGGAACATGGGATCGAGCAGCGGCTGGCCGTCTTCGTCGGCATCCTTCACTTTCTTGTTGAAGCCGGCGAGATTGCGCACGCCGACCGCGGACATCAGCTTGTAGCGGCGCTCCATCTCGGCGACGCACCAGCGCAGCGCGTTCGCCGCTTCCTTCATATCGGTGACGACCGGCGCGAGCAGATGCGGAATGCCTTGATATACGGACAATTCCAACATCTTCGGATCGATCATGATCATGCGCACGTCGTGCACGCTGGCCTTGTAGAGCAGGCTCAGCACCATCGCGTTCAACGCAACCGACTTGCCCGAGCCGGTCGTGCCTGCGACCAAGAGGTGCGGCATCTTCTGCAGATCGACCACCACCGGTGCGCCGCCGATGTCCTTGCCCAGCGCCAGCGTGAGCGGCGACTTCAACGCGTCGTACTTGCCCGAACCGAGGATTTCCGTCAGATAGACGATCTCACGATGCGAGTTGGGAATCTCAAGGCCGATCACCGATTTGCCGGGAATCACATCGACCACGCGCACGCTGATCACCGACAGGCCACGCGCGATGTCCTTGTCGAGGCTGGAGATCTGGCTGCCCTTCACACCCGGCGCGGGTTGCAATTCGAAGCGCGTGATAACCGGGCCAGGATGCGCGCTGACCACCTGCGCCTCGATGCGGAAATCCCTGAGCTTGAATTCGACTTGCCGCGACAGGGCTTCCAGCGCCTCTTCCGAATAGCCCTTGGTCTGCGCCTTGGGTTCGTCCAGCAGCGATAGCGGCGGCAATTCGTCCTTGTGCGAAGCGCCGACGAACAGCGGAATCTGCGTCTCGCGCTGTGCGCGTTCGCTCTTCTGAATCGGGGACATCACCGGTTCGATGCGGACCGGTTCGCGCTTGGACTGCCGCGCCGTATCGGCCTTACGCGCGCTCTTGCGTTCGGCACGCGCCTCGCGTGCGGCCATCCAGTCGCCAATCGTGCGCATCCCGGCCACCATGCGCATACCCGCGCCCAGCAAAAAACGGCCGATGCCATCCATCAGCTTGAACCAGGAAAATCCGGTCACCAGTGTGACGGCGACCAGCAGCAACGCGAACAGGAACATGCTCGCGCCCAGTCCGCCGAACATATGTTCCAGACTCCTGCCGACCGCTCGGCCGAGAATGCCGCCGCCGCTTTCCGGCAGGGTGTGCGAGGTCTTATCGCGCAGGTAGGCCACCCCTGGAGCGGCGATGAGGAAGGTGACGAATCCGATCAGCCGCAGCGTGGGTTCGAGCGAGGATCGTTCTTCGAGCGTACTGCTACTGCCACGCAAGACGATCATGCCGGCCACGAGCAGCAGGATCGGCAGCGCATACCCCCCCAGACCGCACAGATAGAACGCAAGGTCCGCGATCCACGCCCCGAAGGTGCCGCCGAAGTTGTGGATGCCATGCGTGGGATCGCCGGTATGCGACCAGCTCGGATCGCTTGGGCTGTAGGTGAACAGGCAGGCGAACAGATAGACGGCCAGCGGCAACAGGAGCAGGAAGATCGCTTCGCGCAGGCGCTTATGCCACTGCTCACTGAGTTGAGGGCTTGATTTTTCAGCTTTTTGGATGTGCGCCACCAAGATGTTTTACCTGAAGTAAGTCTTGCAAGTTATTTATTTTATAGATGTTTCAAAGGCAAAAACACCTGCAAGACCACCTTGCAGGAAAGTCATCGGCTTTTTGCAATGCGTACCGAGGTACCCCGGTGTCCCTGCGCAGATCAAGCCCCTTGAATGGGCGTGTCACCCCTGTTGGCACGGATGGGCCGCTGGCGCCTTGAATCGTGCATGCGTTCGCCTCATCCTTATCGACTACCCGCGCATCCGTCCGCCGCTACACAACCGGTGGCGATGATTCGGGAGTCGGGCGCGCCAGCAGCATGCACTGTGTGTCGGCGTTGCGAAAAAAACGTACGGAATGGTCGCCTCCGGGCGGCGCGGACTTATACATGAGCATCCCCAAACACTCGCGATTGATCATTCTTGGTTCCGGCCCTGCCGGCTACACCGCCGCCGTCTATGCGGCGCGCGCGAATCTCCAACCGACCCTGATTACCGGCTTCGCTCAGGGTGGCCAGTTGATGACGACCACCGAGGTCGACAACTGGCCGGGCGACGCGGCCGGCGTGCAAGGCCCGGAACTGATGCAGCGCATGGCCACGCATGCCGAACGCTTCAAGACCCAGATGGTGTTCGACCATATCCACCGCTGCGATCTGTCGCAGCGTCCGTTTCGTCTGCAAGGCGACGCCGGCGAATACACCTGCGACGCGCTGATCATCGCCACCGGCGCGACCGCGAAGTATCTGGGGCTGGAGTCGGAAGAACACTACAAAGGCAGAGGCGTTTCCGCCTGCGCAACCTGCGATGGTTTCTTCTTCCGCGAGCAGGATGTCGCGGTCATCGGCGGCGGCAACACGGCCGTCGAAGAGGCGCTGTACCTGTCCAACATCTGCCGCAAGGTCACGCTCGTGCATCGCCGCGACACGCTGCGCGCCGAAAAGATCATGCAGGACAAGCTGTTCGAGAAACAACGTGCGGGCAAGGTCGATGTCATCTGGAACCACGCGCTGGAAGAAGTGCTCGGCGATCAGGACGGCGTCACCGGTCTGCGGCTGCGCGGCGTCAATGACTCATCCGTACGCGAGATCGCGGTCAGCGGCGTTTTCGTCGCCATCGGCCACGCGCCGAATACGGAAATCTTCGCGGGCCAGCTCGACCTGCGCAACGGCCACATCGTGATCCGTACCGGGCTGGAAGGCGGCGCCACCGCAACCAGTGTGCCGGGGGTGTTCGCGGCGGGCGATGTCGCCGATCAGGTATATCGGCAGGCGGTGACCTCGGCGGGCTTCGGCTGCATGGCCGCGCTCGACGCCGAGCGGTATCTGGAACATGCCGGACTTGGGTGAAACCTCAGCCACCGATCCTGCACCATGATCGTTGCGCGCTTCCATGCCGCAGTGGACGAGATTCCGTCCGCGACATGGAACGCGTTGCGAGCGGACGACAATCCGTTTCTCGATCATGCGTTCCTGTCCGGACTGGAGCGCCACGGTTGCGTGCGCCGCGACTACGGCTGGCGGCCGCATCATCTGGGCATCTACCGTGACGCGTGCCTGATCGCCGCGGCGCCGCTTTATCTCAAGACGAATTCGCATGGCGAGTTCGTGTTCGACTGGAGCTGGGCGCATGCCTATGCGCAGCATGGTCTGAACTACTACCCCAAGCTGCTGTGCGCCGTCCCCTACTCGCCGGTCTGCGGGCCGCGGTTGCTGACCGGCGCGGCAACGGATGCCGATACCCTGCGCGGCATCGCCATCGACGCGATCCGTGATGAGACACGACGGCTCGGCCTGTCATCGGCGCACCTCAATTTCGCGACGGAAACCGATGCCGCTGCGTTCGCCGGACGCGACTGGTTGATGCGCTTTGATTGGCAATTCCATTGGCACAACGCAGGCTGGACGACGTTCGATGAGTTTCTTGCCGCGCTCAACCACAAGAAACGCAAGAACATCCGCGGCGAACGCGCGCGCGTCGCACGCGCCGGTGTGTGCTGCGAAATCCGCCACGGCGATGAGCTTGACGCGACCCACTGGCGCGCACTGCATGCGTTCTACCGCTCGACCTTCGACGACAAGGGCAACCATCCCGCGCTCACGCTGGATTTCTTTCACCATCTGGGTGCGGCGATGCCGCGCAACGTCGTCGCCGTGCTGTGCCGGCGCGGATCGGCGCTACTGGCCGGCGCGCTGATGCTGCGCAGTTCGACCACACTGTACGGGCGCTACTGGGGCTACCACGAGCATGTCGAGGGGCTGCATTTCGAAGCCTGTTATTACCAGGGCATCGAGTATTGCCTGCGCGAGCGCTTGGCGATGTTCGAGCCGGGCGCGCAAGGTGAACACAAGCTCGCGCGCGGCTTCCTGCCGACACGCACGCGCTCGTTTCACTGGATCGCCGACCCGCGTTTTCGCGCCGCCATCGCAAACGCCTTGCGCCATGAGGCGCGCGCGCTGGATGCTTATCGCGACCATTTGCTCATGCATTCGCCGTATGCGGAACGCACATGATTCGCCTGCCCTTTCTCGATACGCAGCGTATCGACGACTTTCCCGCCATCGAAACCGCCCTGCGCGAACCCGATGGATTGCTTGCCGCCGGTGGCGACCTGTCCGCCGCGCGCCTGCTCGCCGCTTATCGGCGCGGCATTTTTCCGTGGTATTCGGACGGACAACCGATCCTGTGGTGGTCGCCGGCGCAACGCACCGTATTCGCAACCGCGCGGCCCCATGTGCCGCGCCGTCTTGCGCGCTGGCTGCGCGGATGCGATTGGCGGATTCGCGCGGATACCGCATTTGCGCACGTCATGCGCGCATGTGCCGCCCCGCGCGAGCACCAGCGCAGCACCTGGATCGGCCGCGACATGCTCGCCGCCTACGAGCATTTGCATGCGCTTGGCCATGCGCATTCGGTGGAAGCCTGGGCGGACGAACGGCTCGTCGGCGGCATCTACGGGGTGTCGCTGGGCCGCATGTTCTTCGGCGAATCCATGTTCAGCGCCACGGCGAACGGTTCCAAGGTCGCCTTGCTGGCGCTGTGCCACGTGTTGAGCGGCTGGGGCTATCCCTTGCTCGATGCGCAGGTCGCTTCGCAGCATCTGTTCACGCTGGGCGCCTTCCAGATGCCGCGCGCGCCGTTCCTGGCGGCCGTAGCCGAGTTGGCCGATGCGCCGGGTATCGACGGAAACTGGCGCGAATGCTTCCCGCTCCTGCGGCCCGATGACCTCATAAAGTGAAACTCCAGCACACTCCGGCGTGAATTTGCTTCCCGCTATCGCCCGGCCATGGCAGAATAAGCGACTTTTCCGCGCTGTTCGGCCCAAGCTTCTTCAAGGAAACAATGTCCAAAGACGACGTCATCGAGATGGAAGGCACGATCATGGAGACCCTTCCGAACACGGTGTTCCGCGTAAAGCTTGAAAACGGCCATGTGGTCACCGCCCACATTTCCGGACGCATGCGCAAGAACTACATCCGCATCCTGACCGGCGACAAGGTGAAGGTCGAGATGACACCGTATGACCTGACCAAGGGCCGTATCACCTACCGCATGAAATAGGCAGCAGGGGGAAAGCATCCTTCGCCCCGCCCACGTGAAAGCGCTCCCTGCCCCATCATTCGACGACTTCGGGTTGTTTCTCGTTGGTCTCCACGCGCACCTCGAGCTTGCCGTCCTTGACGCTCAGATGAACCTTGCCACCGTACGCGAGCTGGCCGAACAGTAGCTCGTCGGCGAGCGGCCGCTTGACGTTTTCCTGGATCACACGCGCCATCGGACGCGCGCCCATCTGCGGATCGAAGCCGTGCTCGGCCAGCCAGCGCCGCGCGTCCGTATCCACATGCAGGGTCACGTGCTTCTCCTGCAACTGCGTTTCCAGTTCGATCAGGAATTTGTCCACGACACGCAGGATATGCTCGAAATCCAGCGAGTTGAATGCCACGATCGTATCCAGACGATTGCGGAACTCCGGCGTGAACATCTTGCGGATCACTTCCATCGCGTCGGTCGTGTGATTCTGCTCGACGAAACCGATCGTGCGCCGCGCTGCGATCTGCGCGCCTGCATTGGTCGTCATCACCAGAATCACGTTCTTGAAGTTCGCCTCGCGGCCGTTGGTGTCGGTCAGCACGCCGTGATCCATGATCTGCAACAGCACGTTGTAGACATCCGGATGCGCCTTTTCGATTTCATCGAGCAGCAGCACGCAATGCGGGTGCTTGACGATCTGCTCGGTGAGCAGGCCGCCCTGATCGAAACCGACATAACCCGGCGGCGCGCCGATCAGGCGCGATACCGAGTGCGATTCCATGTATTCGGACATGTCAAAGCGCACCAGTTCGATGCCCAGCTGCATCGCAAGCTGCCGCGTGACTTCGGTCTTGCCCACGCCGGTCGGCCCGGTCAACAGGAAACAACCGATCGGTTTTTGCGGATTGCCCAAGCCCGAACGTGCCATCTTGATCGCGCTGGCGAGCGCATCGATCGCCGCGTCCTGCCCGAATACGACCATCTTGAGGTTGCGGTCGAGATTGCGCAGCACGTCGCGGTCGGACGCCGACACCTGTTTGTGCGGGATACGTGCCATGCGCGCAACGATGAACTCGATATCCGGTACGTCCACGCGGCCGCTACGCTGGTCTTCGGGCAGCAGATGCTGGCGCGCGCCGGCCTCGTCGATCACGTCGATCGCCTTGTCCGGCAGCAAGCGATCGGCAATGTGCTTGACCGACAAATCGACCGCGGCTTGCAGTGCACCGCTGGTATATTCGATCTTGTGGTGCTCCTCGAAACGCTGTTTCAAGCCCTTGAGGATTTCCACACTCTCCGCGATCGTGGGCTCGACCACATCGATCTTCTGGAAACGCCGCGCGAGCGCGCGGTCTTTCTCGAACACGCCGCGATATTCCTGGAACGTGGTCGAGCCGATGCAGCGCAGTTCGCCATTGGCCAGTACCGGCTTGATGAGGTTCGACGCATCCATGGTGCCGCCCGATGCCGAACCGGCGCCGATGACGGTGTGGATTTCGTCGATGAACAGAATCGCACCCGGCTCTTTCTTGATCTGCGTGATCACGCCCTTGAGGCGCTTCTCGAAGTCGCCGCGATATTTCGTACCGGCCACCAGCGTGCCCATATCCAGCGCCCAGATCGTGCACTTGGCCAGTACCGCAGGTACGTCGCCTTCGACGATGCGCTTGGCCAAACCTTCGGCGAGCGCGGTCTTGCCGACGCCGGCTTCGCCCACGTACAGCGGGTTGTTCTTACGGCGGCGGCACAATACCTGGATCGTGCGCTCGATTTCCTCTTGGCGCCCGATCAAGGGATCGATCTTGCCTTGCCGTGCGAGTTCGTTGAGGTTATTTGCGAACTCCGTCAACGGATTGCCGCGCCCTTCCTCACCGGCTTCGGCCTGCCCCTGCCCTTGCCCCTCCGTACCGGCAGCCGGCTGCGGGCTGGGCGACTCGCGGCCGATCTTGGCAACGCCGTGCGAGATGAAGTTGACCACGTCCAGACGCCCGATCTCCTGCTGGCCAAGAAAGTACACCGCGTGCGAGTCCTTCTCGCCGAAGATCGCGACCAGCACGTTCGCGCCGCTGACTTCCTTGCGGCCCGAGGATTGCACGTTATAGACCGCGCGTTGCAGCACGCGCTGGAAACCAAGCGTGGGCTGCGTATCGCGCTCGTCGTTGGGCGGCAGTACCGGCACGGTTTCGGTGATGATCGAGCGCAGGTCGCGTGTGAGCCTGGCCATGTCCGCGCCGCAGGCGCGCAACACCGTCACTGCCGCAGCGTTGTCCAGCAACGCCAGCAACAGGTGCTCCACGGTCATGTACTCATGACGCTGCTCGCGAGCGTCTTTGTAACACTGGCCGATGGTGGCTTCGAGGTCTTTGCTGAACATGGCGGAAGCATCTCCGATTTCACTATCACAGCGCCTATCGTGACATGCAATATGCAGACCATCAAACGGTCTTCAACATGACATACCCGTTACGCCTCTTCCATGGCACAAAGAAGCGGATGCTGATGTGTGCGCGAAAACTCATTAACTTGGACAACCTTGGTCTCAGCGACTTCGCGTGTGAACACACCGCATACACCCTTACCACGCGTGTGTACGTGCAGCATGACCCGCGTCGCACGCTCGCGATCCATATTAAAAAACATTTCCAGCACCACCACCACGAACTCCATCGGCGTGAAATCGTCGTTGAGCAGAATCACTTGGTATAGCGGCGGGCGCACGGCTTCAGGCCGTGCTTCCTCCACAGCCAAACTGCCGCTTCGCTCGATATGCGGATCGTGCTGCTGGGTCATATCTGGACGTTCATATTCGTAGCACCGAGTATACCTCTGCACATACCCGGTGCCATCTGTGGAAAAACTCCGGTTTGCCCACGGTTTTATAACGAAATAACGAAACGTGATCACTCGCATCGCTTCCCCTGATTCCAGAACATTATGTCCTAGTGTTTTGTGCCTCGTACAACGTGAAGTTCAGCCGTTACCATAGGCGGTTCGATGGAACGGCATGCTCCACTATCACTACCTCAATCGCCTTCCTTCCTCAACAACCCGCCGCTAAAGCAAACCGAAACGCTTGATCAAGCGTGTCTTCACGAACTGCGTCAACAGCATGTAGCCGATCAGGAACGCGGTGAGATAAACCCAGTACATGCCCGGCAACGATTGAAAACCGAACTTGCTCGCCAGCGGCGAATACGGCAGCAGCGCACCGATCGCGCAGATCACAAGGCCGGTGAGCGTGAGCGGCAGACTCGCACGGCTTTCCAGGAACGGAATCCTGCCGGTACGGATCACGTGCACGATCAGTGTCTGCGACAGCAGCGATTCGACGAACCAGCCGGTCTGGAACAGATTGGCGTGTGCGGGTGAATTCGCCTGGAACACGAACCACATCAGGCCGAACGTGGCGTAGTCGAAGATCGAACTGATCGGGCCGATGAACAACACGAAGCGCGTGATCGAGCGCATGTCCCACTGGCGCGGTTGCGCCAGATATTCCTTGTCCACATCGTCGCTCGCCACCGAGGTCTGCGAGAAATCGTAGAGCAGGTTGTTGAGCAGAATCTGCACCGGCGCCATCGGCAGAAACGGCAATAGCGCGCTGGCGCCGAGCACGCTGAACATGTTGCCGAAGTTCGAGCTGGCGGTCATCTTGATGTACTTCAGAATGTTGCCGAACACCTTGCGGCCTTCGAGCACGCCTTCTTCGAGCACCATCAGACTCTTTTCGAGCAGGATGATGTCGGCGGCTTCCTTGGCAATGTCCACCGCGGTATCCACCGAGATGCCCACATCCGCCGCGCGCAACGCGGGGCCGTCGTTGATGCCGTCGCCCATGAAGCCGACCACGTGGCCGTCGCGGTGCAGGGCCTCGACCACGCGCACTTTCTGTTGCGGATTCAGGCGTGCGAACACCTGCGTATCGCGCGTGGCGACGGTGAGTTCCGCGTCGCTCATCGCCTCGACCTGCGGGCCGATCAGATAGCGATTGACCTTGAAATCGACCTGACGGCACACGTTGCGCGTGACGACATCGTTGTCGCCGGTGAGGATTTTCACGGCGACGCCGTTCTCGTTGAGCACCTTGATCGCATCAGCCGCGCTGTCCTTGGGCGGATCCAGAAACGCGATAAAGCCCATCAGGGTGAGATCGGTTTCGTCCGCCAGCGAATACGCCGCCTTCGGTTCGATCTCGCGCACGCCCAGCGCAATCACGCGGAAGCCGTCGTCGTTCAAATCGCGTGCGACATCGCGCGCTTCGCTGTGCGAATCGGGCGACATCGCTTCGTTGCCGTCGGTCGCGTGCAGCATATTGCAGATGCCGAGCATCTCGGCGACCGCGCCCTTGGCGATCAGATAGTGCTTGCCCGCGCTATCTTTCACCACCACCGACATGCGGCGGCGCGTGAAATCGAACGGCACCTCATCGACCAGCGTGTATTCGCCCTGCAGGCGCGTGCGGATGTCCTCATCCACCCGTTCGAGCACGGCCATATCGAGCAGGTTTCTAAGGCCCGTCTGGTAGTGGCTGTTCAGATAAGCGAATTCGAGGACTTTTTCGTCTTCCTCGCCGTCCACATCGACATGGCGCTCAAGGATTACCTTGTCCTGCGTGAGCGTGCCGGTCTTGTCCGTGCACAGCACGTCGATGGCGCCGAAGTTCTGGATCGCGTTGAGGCGTTTGACGATCACGTCCTTTTTCGCCATCGCCATCGCGCCCTTGGCGAGATTGATGGTGACGATCATCGGCAGCATTTCCGGCGTCAGACCGACCGCAACCGCAACGGCAAACATGCCCGCCTCAAACCACGCGCCTTTGGCGAGGCCGTTGAGCACAAATACCACCGGCACCATCACCGCCATGAAGCGGATCATGAGCCAAGTGAACCGCTGCACGCCCTTGTCGAAACTGGTCTGAATGCGCTGCCCAACCAGCGAATCGGCCAACGCGCCGAAATAGGTGCGGCCGCCGGTGGCCGCGATCACACCGGTTGCGCTGCCGCTGACCACGTTGCTGCCCATGAAGCACAGGTTGCGCGCTTCCAGCGGCACCTTGGCATCGGTATCCACGCCGGCGAATTTTTCCACCGGCATCGATTCGCCGGTCAGCGCGGATTGATTGATGAACAAATCCTTCGCCGTGAGCAGACGCAAGTCGGCCGGAATCATGTCACCCGCCGACAGGTGCACGACATCGCCGGGCACCAGATGGGTGATCGGTACTTCCATCTTCTGCGCGATCGGAGCGATCGCGGCGACATCCTCGTCGCCGCTGTCCGGCGGCTCCGGCATGCGCCGCGCGGTCGCCGTGTTGCGCACCATGTTGCGCAGTTGCTCGACGGCGCGCCCGGTACGCGTTTCCTGAAAGTAGGACAGGAACACCGCCAGGAACACCATGGCCAGCATGATCCCGGCGCCAACCGCATCGTCCGACAACCATGAAATGACCGCGAGCGCAGTCAGCAGGATATTGATCGGATTGGTCCAGAAGCGATACAGAATTTCCAGCACGAAGGGCCGCTTCTTCTCCTGGGCGACGATGTTGAGGCCGTATTCCTCGATGCGCGCTTCGACCTCGGGCACGCTAAGGCCCTCGCCGCTGACGCCTAGCTGCGCCAGCGCCTGCGCGCCGTCCAGGCGCACGAAATCGAGCAGGGGATGATTCGCGGCCGTGCCGTTATGGCGCGGGTCGTTGCTGGTGTTGCGCAGAACGGCCGGAACCGTAGCTGCGAGAAGGCTGAGCTTGAACATGCTGACTCCGGAACTTCAAATGGGCGGATCAATCACGCTGCCGCCACGGGAATCGCCGGAGTTTCAAGGGAGCGCGTCGCACGACGCGGTTCGTCTTTAATCGGCCATTCGCTCCGGGGCGGCAGCGCTGCGTCGTCTGGGGCTACTGCAACTTTCCACGGGGAGACCTCACATAAAGACATGCACAGGAGGATAAAGTGCAGGTGCGATGATAATTGCGCGGTTTTGTTTCAGCAATATGACGAGAAAGGACTGTCCTGTCCTTTCTCGAAACGCACGGCCGCGGCAAAGCCGCGTCACGTGCTACGCGGAGCAATGCCTTGCCGCATTGCTCCGCGGGCGATCCGTCCCTGGATCGCTGTCTCAACTTGACGAGAAAGGACGGCCCTGTCCTTTCTCCAAACGCACGGCCGCGGCAAAGCCGCGTCACGTGCTACGCGGATCAATGCCTTGCCGCATTGCTCCGCGGGCGATCCGTCCCTGGATCGCATTTGTCAGGACCGCTTTGACACTGACAGGCTCCATCTCTCAGCCTGCACGACAGCGTGCAGCGACAGCATCGAAAAACGCCGGCGCCAGTTCGGCGTGCACGGGCACATACCAGTGGTTCGACGCAGCAAAACGCGCGCATTTGATCGCGTCCTTTTCGGTCATCAGTACCGGCAGATCATCACCGAACGTGAGATCCGACGCCGTGAACGCGTGATGATCGGCGAACGCATGCGCGATGACCTCGATGCCGTGTGCACGCAGACTCGAAAAGAACCGCTCCGGATGGCCAATGCCGGCCACGCCATGCACGCGGCGCCCGGCGAAGGCTGCAAGCGCACGCGTATTGCCCTTACCGGCGAGCGCAACCGCCGTATCGCCCATGAGCCGCATCGGCTCCTCGCCCGCTTGCGCGATGCCGCCGTTACAGACGCGGAACGCGAACTCCGGCAGCCGCGTCGTCGGCTCGCGCAATGGCCCGGCCGGCAGCAGGCGGCCATTGCCGAAGCGGCGCTGGCCGTCGATCACGCAGATCTCGACATCGCCACGCAGCGCGGGATTCTGCAAGCCATCATCGGCGATCAGCACATCGGCGTCACGCTCAATTAGCAGCATTGCGGCACGCACGCGATCACGCCCGACCGCGAGCGCAACGCCGGTACGGCGGCGGATCAGGCTCGGCTCGTCACCGACGCGCGCCGGCTCGGGACTATCATCCAGCAGCAACGGTTCGCGTTGCGTGCCGCCATGGCCGCGGCTGACCACACCGGGTTTGAAACCACGCGCGCGCAGCGCCTCAACGAGCGCGATCGTCAGCGGCGTCTTGCCGCTGCCGCCGGCGGTGAGATTGCCGACGACGATCAGCGGTACCGGCAGGCGCGCGCCACGCCGCCAACCGCAACGGTACGCAGCGCGATGCACGGCGCGCAGTAGAACGTAAACCGGCACCAGCGCGCACAGCCAAAACGGAACGCGCGCGCCGTGATACCAGATCGCCTCGATCCGCTGAGCGAAAGCGGACACGTCACTTCCCTGCTGAGGACGTCGATACCAGCGACTCATCCTTGAATTGCAGACGGTACAGCGCGGCGTAGCGGCCATCGCGCGCGAGCAGCGCCGCGTGCGTGCCCTGCTCCACGATCACGCCGCGATCGAGCACGACGATGTGATCCGCGTGCTCCACCGTGGACAACCGATGCGCGATCACGATCACGGTGCGGTCACGCATCAGGCGTTTGAGCGCGTCCTGGATCAGGCGCTCGGATTCGCTGTCCAGCGCGCTGGTGGCCTCGTCGAGAATCAGGATCGGCGCGTTCTTCAACAGTGCGCGCGCGATCGCGATGCGCTGGCGTTGGCCGCCGGAAAGCAGCGCGCCGCCTTCGCCGACGCGGCTGTGGATGCCCTCCGGCAGCAGGCGGATGAATTCCATCGCGTTGGCCGCTTCCGCCGCGGCGATGATGGCAGCTTCGCTGGTGTCGGTCAGCGCACCGTAGGCGATGTTGTGCGCGATGCTGTCGTCGAACAGCACCACGGTCTGACCGACCCAGGCGATCTGGTGGCGCAGGCTGTCCAGCGTGTACGCATCCAAGGCATGATCGTCGATCAGAACGCGGCCGGCACTGGGTTCATAAAAGCGCGGAATCAGGCTCGCCAACGTGGACTTGCCACTGCCTGAACGCCCGACCAGCGCGGTGACGCTGCCGTGCGGACAGTGCAGATCCACGCCGCGCAGGGCCGGCACGGCGCTGCCCATATACGACATGTGTACGTCGCGGAATTCCAGGCTGCGTTCGAAGCCGCGCAATTCGAGCCGGCCGTCGTCACGCTCCGCCGGTCTATCCAGCAGCGTGAAAATTTCCTCCGCCGCGGCCAGCCCGCGTTGCAGGTTCGCTTGCACCGTGGTCAGGCGCTTCAGCGACGGCAGGATGCCGCCCATGGAAAGAATCAGCGAACTGAACGCGCCGGGCGAAAGCACGTGCAGCATCGAGGGGCGCGTCGCGAGATAGACGATCAGCGCCAGCGACACGGCCGCGATCAACTGCACGAACGAACTGGCCAGCCCGTTCGTCGCGGCGATCTTCAGGCTCAGGCGGCGCGTATGATCGGACACCGCATCAAAGCGCGCGGATTCATACCGCTGGCCGCCGAATACTTTCACCTCGCGGTGCGCACCGACGGTTTCTTCGATGACGCCGCTGACCGTGCCCATCGAGCCTTGTATCTGCCGATTGATGCGCCGGTAGCGCCGCCCGACATAGACGACGAGCGTGCCGACCAGCGGCATCATCACCAGCAGCGCAACGGTCAGGCGCGCGCTGATGAGCAGCATATTGGTCATCAGGAATACGATCGTCAGGCCATCGACCACAGCGACCTTCAGCGCGTCCGCGGAAGCCTGCGCGACCTGCTCGGAACTGTAGGTGATGCGCGAGATTTGCTGGCCGGACGGTTCGCGATCGAAGAATGTCGCGGGCAGGTGCAGATAATGATCAAACACCTGCTGGCGCAAGCGCTGCACGACGCTGCGCCCGATGAAGGCGATGCCGAAGTCGGTGATGTACATGCCCACGCTGCGCACGAGGAAGATGCCGATGATGATGACCGGCATCCAGAAGATCGCGGTTTTGTTGCGCGCCGTGAACAGCTCATCCAGCATCGGCTGGATCGTGTGCGCGAACAAACCCATGCAGCCGGAGTCGACGATCATGCCGATGACGACCGCCAGCGCGATCAGCCAGTAACGGCGCGTGTAACCGAGCAGGCGCGCGTAGATCGCGAATCCGGAATGCTCAGAGGACGCCTCTGTGTTCACTTTGCGCCGGCCGCCTGGGCCTGCATGGTGGCGATCGACAGATGCGTGAAACCCAGTTCGCCCAGCGCATCCATCGCGGTCACCACCGCCTGATGCGGCGTCATCGCATCCGCGCGCAGCAGGACGGAGCGGTTGTGATCCTCGCCGGCCACGCGCGCGATCGCTTCCTTGAGCGATTCCAGGCTTGGGTTGAGCACTTCGTCGTTGTCGATGAAAAAGCGGCCGTCACGGTCGATCATCACGGTCAGGGCTTCATGCTGCTCGCTCTGTTCGGCCGATTCGGCCTGCGGCAATGTCACCTGCATGCGCGTGTGCTGGACGAACGTGGTGGTCAGCACGAAGAACATCAGCAGCGTGAGCAACACGTCGATCAGCGAGATCACGTTGATCTCGAAATCGTCCTCGCGGCGGCTGGAACCGATACGCACGTCAACGCGCCGGTCGCGCGGCGCGGACCGCGGGTCCTGCCGGCGGGGCCGCCGTGTCCTCGGCCGTCAGTTCGTCGAGCAGCAGGAATACCTGCTGCTCCATGTTCACGACCAGACTGGAAACGCGGCCACGGAAATAACGATGGAAGATATACGCCGGAATCGCCACGCACAGACCGGATGCCGTACACACCAACGCCTCGCCGATGCCGCCGGCCATTTTCATCGGATCGCCGACGCCGCTGACCATTACCGCAAGGAACATGCGGATCAGGCCGAGCACAGTGCCGAGCAGGCCGAGCAGCGGCGAGATCAGCGCGAGCGTGCCCAGCGTGTTGAGAAAACGCTCCAGATAATGCACGACATGGCGCCCGGTATCCTCGACGCGCTCCTTGATGACCTCGCGTGGATAGTGGCGCACGCTGACCGCCGCGGCCAAGAGTTCGCCCAGTGGCGAATTCGCGCGCAGTGCGTCCAGATGCTCGGGACCGAGCTTGCGCGCACGCGCCCATTCACGGACTTCGTCGCTGAGCCCAGCCGGCACCACAGCCCTCGCCCGCAGGCTCCAGAAACGTTCAAGAATGATCGCCAGCGTAATCGCCGAACACAGCAAAATGGGCACCATGGCCCAACCGCCCGCCTTGAGAATTTCCAGCACGAACCGCCCCTCGAACAATCCACAACGGCGCGCATGATAGCAGCGGCATGGATGGCATCCGTGCGGCTCCGGTCTTGGAGCCCGTCTAGTATCTCCCTTCCGGCGCGGGCGGAGGGAGATGAGACAGGCTCTCAAGGATCACGGCTGAGGGTCTTGGCTTGCATCCCCTGAGCGTGCGTGCAAGCATTCGACCATTAAGCACAGTGATTGCTTAGAACCGAGGAATGCCAAGCAATCGGTGCTTGTTCTTGTTTGAGAATCGCCCCCCCCTTGTCGGCACGGACCACCCTATTGTCCGCTGCCTCCACTTGCGAAGAAGATCAAGGAGCCTGTATGCAAAATGAGAACAACCCGGCGCCGAACGGCTTTGCCACCCTGTGCATCCATGGCGGCGAACACAGGGATGTGCAGGGCGGGATACATACGCCGTTGTATAACCATTCGACGTTTGGATTCCCTTCCACGAAGGCGCTGCTGGATGTGGTCGATGGGCTAGCCAGCGGAAATCTCTACACCCGTTATGGGATGAACCCGACCATCCGCGCGACGGAACGCAAGCTGGCCCTGCTGGAAGGGGGAGAAGGCGCGTTGGTGTTCAGTTCCGGCATGGCCGCGGAAGCCGCGGTGTTCCTTGCCCATTGCAAGACCGGCGACCACATCGTTTGCATAGGCGACGTGTACGGCGGAACTTTCGAGTTGTTGCAGCAAAATCTGCCGAACCTGGGCATCCAGACCACGTTCCTGTTAGGTAACGAGATTGACCGTCTCTCCAGCGTTTTGACCGATCGCACACGTATCGTGTTCTTCGAGACGCCGACCAACCCCACCATGGAGGTGATCGACATTGCTGCGGTGGTGAAAATCGCGAAGGCCGCCGGCGTCTTGACGGTGGTGGACAACACCTTTGCCTCGCCGGTCAACCAATCCCCGCTCCAACTGGGTGCGGATCTGGTCGTGCAAAGCACGACGAAATACCTCGGTGGCCATAGCGATCTGACCGGCGGTGTCGTCATCGGCCCCCAAGAAATGCTCAATGTCATCTGGCCCTGGCGCAAGAATCTGGGTCAGATCATGGCGCCGGAAGTGGCCTTCCTTCTGGCTCGCAGCTTGCGCACACTGGTCGTGCGGGTGCGGCAGCAAAACCATAACGCGCAAGCGGTCGCCCAGTTCCTGAGCAAGCACCCGAAGGTCAAGCAGGTCAACTATCCGGGGCTTCCCACGTTCGCCGGTCATGCGGTCGCGGCCAAGCAAATGCGCGGTTTCGGCGGGATGATCAGCTTCGTGTACGACGGCGACGCGGCTGCCACGGCAGCCGTGGTCGATCGACTTCGCCTGTTCACCATCGCGGCCAGCCTGGGCGGCGTGGAAAGTCTGGTTACGCAGCCGATCACGACGACGCACCACGGCCTCACAGCGCAGGAGCGCCAGCAGCGCGGTATCGTGGATGGCTTGGTTCGCCTGTCCATTGGCCTTGAAGAGGCCGATGACCTCATCGCTGATTTAAAGCAGGCGCTGGGTTGAACGCCACCGCCTGACGACCGCGCGGCATCGGTCGTCGCATGTCGCGCACTCCCAGGAACGATCCATGTCCACCGACATCAAAACCCGCTTCGAAAAAGCCATCGAAGATGTCGAGAAGCTCCCGCGTCGCCCCAATAACGACACGCTGCTCAAACTCTACGCACTCTATAAGCAGGGCCTAGACGGCGATGTTTCCGGCCCGAAACCCGGCTTCTTCGATTTTGTCGGCACCGTAAAATACGAAGCTTGGGCCAAGCTCAAGGGCATGCGCAGCGAACAGGCGATGCGCGACTACATCGAACTGGTGAAAAAACTGGAAGACGAGCAGGCCCGCTGACAGCCTGGTGAGAAACCGGTTATCCGCGTGATCTACGGACGGATCGTCCGCGGATCGATGTTGTAAACGTTGCAAGACATTGATTGCGTAGCGTATGACGCCGCTTTACTGCAAACGCGCATCTTGTATCTTAGAGCCTGTCCAGAATCTCCCGCTGGACCGATGCCGGATTGACTTGGGTCAGGGTTCAAAAAAACCTGCTCTTACTGGGGGGAGATATTAGACAGGCTCTTACGACAATGGCGCCATTGTCCATCGTCAATCGAGCCACACCGAGGACATTCTATGAAATCCACGTTCATGAAGTTAGCACTTGCCGCCTCCATCGCTATCATCTTCGGCAGCCCTGCCGTTGCCGCGACCGCGTCGGATACCGCTACCACCCAACAGGGTACAAACGCCGCAAAAGGCTCACAGTACGGCGACTTCGGCCCGCCGCAAGGCGACCCGATCCATGCCGTACTGACCAGCCCACCACAGGTGCCGCCGCCGATTCATCGCGACAAACCGGCCAAGGTCATCGTCGAACTGGAAGTCATCGAAAAGGACATGCCGATCTCCGAAGGTGTGAGCTATCGGTTCTGGACGTTCGGCGGCACCGTGCCGGGCAGCTTCATCCGCGTGCGCCAGGGAGATACGGTGGAGTTTCACCTGAAGAACAACCCGAACAACAAGATGCCGCACAACATCGACCTGCACGGCGTCACCGGCCCAGGCGGCGGCGCGGCTTCCTCGTCCACCGCGCCGGGTCATGAGTCGCAGTTCACCTTCAAGGCGCTCAACCAAGGCATCTTCATCTATCACTGCGCGACGGCGCCGGTCGGCATGCACATCGCCAATGGCATGTACGGCCTGTTCCTCGTCGAGCCGCCCGAAGGTATGCCTGCGGTCGATCACGAGTACTACGTGATGCAGGGCGATTTCTACACGACCGGCAAATACCGCGAGAAAGGCGCCCAACCGTTCGACATGGAAAAAGCCATCGCCGAGCAGCCGACCTACGTGGTGTTCAACGGCCGCGAAGGCTCGCTGACCGGCGACAATGCGCTGACCGCGAAGACCGACCAGACCGTGCGCATGTTCATCGGCAACGGCGGCCCCAACCTCGTATCGAGCTTCCACATCATCGGCGAAATCTTCGACCGCGTGCAGTCCGAAGGCGGTACGTTGGCGCAGGAGAACGTGCAAACCACGCTGGTCCCCTCCGGCGGCGCGGCGATCGTGCAATTCCACACCGAAGTGCCGGGCAGCTATGTGCTGGTCGATCACTCGATCTTCCGCGCGTTCAACAAGGGCGCCTTGGGCATCCTCAAGGTCGACGGCCCCGAGAACAAGGCGATCTATTCGGGCAAGGAAGTCGATTCGGTCTACCTCGGCGACCGTCCGAATCCGAACCCCAATGCGGCAACACAGGCGGCCCATGCGGCCAGCACGGGCAAGCTCACGCTCGAAGACCAGATCAAGGCCGGCAAGGAACTCTTCACCGGCACCTGCTCGATCTGCCATCAGGCCAACGGCGAAGGTCTTCCCGGCGTGTTCCCACCGCTGGCCAAATCGAGCTTCATCGCTGCCGACCCGAAGAAGTCGATCGAAATCCTGCTGCATGGCCTGACCGGCAAGGTCACGGTCAACGGCCAGGAATACAATTCGACGATGCCGCCCATGATCCAGATCAACGACGACGATGCGGCCAACATCCTCACCTATGTGCTCAATAGCTGGGGCAATCCGGGTGGCTATGTCCAAGCTGCGGAGGTTGCCAAGGTGCGCGCCGCACCGCCCGCCAAGTAACGGGACGCCGTAGCGGGAGCAGAGGTGATGGGATCGGGAAACCCAGCCATGCGTGTCGCACGCCTCGCCCTGCTGCTGCTCATCGCATGCGCCGCGCAGGCCGATGCCGCCGAATACATGAACCTACGCGGTGGCAAGTTTGCCAGTGTGCTGCCAGCCGATGCGAAGAACGCCGATGTCGTCGTCGCGCCATTCCGCCTGCGTACCGTGCCGGTGACCAATGCCGAGTTTCTCGCTTTCGTACAAGCGCATCCGCAGTGGCGGCGCGACCGCGTCGCCCAGGTGTTCGCCGAATCGCGCTATCTCTCCCAATGGGCCGACGCCGATACGCTTGGCACCAACGCGCGGCCGGACCAACCCGTGACGCAAGTGAGTTGGTTCGCCGCGCGCGCCTATTGCCAGAGCGAGAACGCGCGCCTGCCGTTCTGGAACGAATGGGAATTCGCTGCGGCCGCCGACGCCACCCATGCCGACGCGCGCAGCGATCCGACCTGGCGCGCGGGCATTCTTGCCTGGTACGCGCAGCCGAATCAGCCGCTGGCCGTGATCGGCGGCGCCGCAAACTTCTACGGCGTCCGCGATCTGCATAACCTGGTCTGGGAATGGGTGGACGATTTCAACGCCCTGCTCGTCGCCAGCGACAGCCGCGATCAAAACGATCCGGACCGGCTCAAATTCTGTGGAGCCGGCGCGCTGGCCATGCGCGATCTCGACCACTATGCGGTGCTGATGCGTATCGCCATGCTCAGTTCGCTCAAAGCCGCGAACACCACGGCCAACCTGGGATTTCGTTGCGCCAAGGATGGTACGGGAGACAACCGATGAAGATTTCCGCTTCCTTGCGCATCGCGCCTGCCCTGCTCGCGCTGACGTTCGCGGCGGGTGCGGTGGCCGCCGATGTAACCCCTCACGACGCACCGAGCCACGACGCAGCGCTGCCCGGTGATTCGATCTATCAGATCGACGTCCCTCTGGTCGATCAGGATGGCCACACGCTGACCCTCGGCGAGCGCAGCGGCGGTCCCGTGGTGATCTCGATGTTCTACTCCACATGCCCGTACATGTGCCCGATGATCATCGACACGATCAAACGCGTCGATCACGCGCTCAAGGCCAACGGACGCGCGCGTCTGCGCGTCGTGATGGTCAGCTTCGACAGCGCGAACGATACGCCGCCGGTACTCAAGGCATCGGCTGTAAAACACCATGTCGATTTCAAACGCTGGACCTTCGCGCGCGCAGAACCCGACGGCGTGCGCAGCATCGCAGCGGCACTCGACATCCAATATCGCGCGCTTCCCGACGGCAGTTTCAACCATTCCGGCGTGCTCACTCTGCTCGATGCGCAAGGCCGCATCGTCGCGCGCACCGAAAAGCTCGGCGAGGTGGACCCGGAATTTCTCAAGGCCGTCGTCGCCCAGACCCAACCATCGCAAGGCCCCAAACCGGCTCACTGAAAACCGTGGGCTTTCGCGCGCGCTTCAGCCGCCAAAACGTGAGGGCATCCAGCGCCGTATCTGCGCACCCACCACGCGACGAAAGGCCGGGTTGTGCAGAGCGATGCCGCCGATCAAACCGACGAAACTGCCTAGCGCGGTATCGAAAAAACGCGAGGCGATCAGTTCGCCGGCCGGCGCCTGGCCGATGGTGGCGGCTTCGGCCAAGAGCAGCGTCAGGGGGGTGATGAAGATCGCCGCAAAGGCGTAATGGCGCACGATCGCGGTTTCGACGATGAAGGTGAGTGCCATCATCGCCACCGACAGCGTCCACGGGTTCAGCGGCAGCATGAAGATGGCCCAGGCCGGCAGCAGGCCGATGGCGGTGCCGATCACACGGTGCACCTGGCGTGTCCAGACGGCGCGCAGCGAAGCGCCGTGGATCACCGTCAGGCAACTGACCGGTACCCAGTAAGGACGTTGCAGCCCCAGCATCTGCGCCAGTGCGAGCGAGATGCCCACGCACGCGCCGATGATGACCGCATCGAACACCACATAGTCGAAGCTCGGTGTGGGTAACGGGTCCACCGGCAGCGGTACGCGCAAGCGCAGTATGTACATGCTGTAGAAAAACCCGATCAGACAGGCCAGCAGAGCGCCCAGCGCGATCAGGCCCACCATCTGCGGCAGCAGTTCGACCGCACGCAGCGGCGTGTAGGCCCCGATAGCTGCGGCCATGAGGAAAAACAGGCTGCTCGGCGGCCCCAGCGCATAAAAACGGCACAGCATGGTTACGAGCACGGCAACGAGGGTGAGCACCGGCACCATGAGCGGCGGAAAGAAATGGCTCATCAAGCCAAAGGCGTAGCAGGCGGTGATCGCAAAGGCGCACACCATCAGCGAGACCATCCGGTGGTACAGCGGCGTTCTGGGCAGGTAGAGAAACACCAGGCCACCGAGCGAGGAGACTTGGCCGAAATCCATCCGGTCGAAGAATGCACCGACCAGCAAGGGCAAACCGGAGGCAAACGCAGCCGCCAGCGGCATTTGCCATGGCCGGTCGCTGGGGCTGATGCGAATCAGGTGTTGCCATTCTTCGCGCAGCAGGCTCTTGATCTTGAGCGCGCCGGATTGGTCGTGTTGGCTGCGGGGAGTGGAATCAGGATTCATCGGGAAAAGCCAAGATCGAAGATTCAAGATCGACAAGCGCAAATCTTTCGGCTTCTCTCCAGTCTTGAATCCAAAATCCCCAATCTCAAGTTACCGTTCCGGCCTGATCTGATTGCGTTCCTGCTGGCGATCCCAGGCGCGCAATTCGTCGCGGATATGCGCGATGCGCTGGCGGCCGAGCGTATTGCGGCCTTCGTCGAGCACGTGCGCATCGAGCAGTTCGGCGAGGCGTTGCGCGGTGGGCAGCATCATTTCCCAAGCGTCCAGCGCGGCCAGCGGTCCGGGCAGGGTCATGAACAGGGTGACCCCCGGCGTCTGCGTGCTGTCGATCTGCGTCATGTCGAAATGGCCGGGCTTCACCATGCTGGCCATGCTGAACACCGGGCCTTCGCCTTTCTTGCCGGGCGCGAGGCGATGAAAGATGCCCATGTCGCCGAATTCCAGACCCGCCTTTTCCGCCGCGACGACGATATCCGACGCCGCCAGCATGCTGCCGGTACGCGCGGCCACATAGAGCGTGACGATGCGTTCGATCTGGTGATCGGGCCGCACGCCGACGGACGAGCGCACCGGAGTGGGCGCGGGTGTGGATGCGCGGGCCGGTGTGGGTGCCGGAGTAGGTGCAGGGACCGGTGTGGGGGGCGTGGGTGTGGATGCCGACATGGATGTGGGTGCAGGCAGGGGATCGGCGTCGCGATCGGCCACCTCGGCACTGAGCAGATCCAGTTCGTGGCGCAACGAGACATCCAGTTCACCCTGCGCGGGCACACCCTGCGCATCCGGGGTGCCAAGCGTCGGTTCGACGCGCTCGGTTTCACCCACGCGCTTGTCGGGGCGGCGTTCGCCCTGTGCGGGCTTCTTCGGCTGTCCGTACCAATAGATCAGCGCCAGCACGACTGCGCCGATGATGATGAGCGGGATGCCGACAGCGGAATTCCAATTCATCGTGATCGTTTCCTAGTGATTTCTGCCGTCCTCCATGACGGCGAAGAACAAACCGGCATCCATGCCGGACTTTTAAAAGAAATCCTTCTTTTCCCTGCTCCCTACTCCTTACTCCTTACTCCTTACTCCCTGCTTGAGCGCATCAGGCAGCTCCGGCCAGTTTAGCCGCTTCGGCCAGATCCACTTGCACCAGACGCGACACGCCCGGTTCGCGCATGGTAACGCCACAAAGCTGGCGCGCGGCTTCCATCGTCGCCTTATTGTGGGTGACGAAGATGAACTGTACATACTCGCTCATTTCCGCAACCAGTGCGGAGAAGCGGCCGACATTGGCCTCATCCAGCGGCGCATCCACCTCATCCAGCAGACAGAACGGCGCCGGATTCAGGCGGAAGATCGCAAACACCATCGCTACCGCGGTCATCGCTTTCTCACCGCCGGACAAGAGCGAGATCGAACTGACGCGCTTGCCGGGCGGCCGCGCCATGATCGTCACGCCGGTAGACAACAGATCCTCGCCGGTCAGTTCCAGATGTGCGTGGCCGCCGCCGAACAGGCGCGGGAACAGTTCCTGCACGCCGGTGTTGACGCGATCGAACGTCTCCTTGAAACGTGTGCGCGTTTCCTTGTCGATCTTGCGAATCGCCGCTTCGAGGGTTTCCAGCGCGGTACCAAGATCGGCAAGCTGCGCATCGAGATAGGTCTTGCGCTGCGCTTGCTCCTCGTATTCCTGAATCGCGGCCAGATTCACCGGTTCGAGCCGGCGGATCTTCTGGTCGAGTTCGCCAAGGTCGGCCTGCCACTGTGCGGCGTCTGCTTCGGCCGGCAGCGTTTCCAGCAGCGCTGGCAGATCGAAGCCGGCTTCGAGGATTGCCGCGCTCAGCGCCTGTGCATGCAGGCGATGTTCCTGCTCGCGCAGGCGCAGGTTCGCCAACTGGTCGCGCTGTTCGCCAAAACCCTGCTCGAAGCGATGGCGATCCTGTTCGAGCTTGCGCAGTTCGGCATCGTGTTCCTGCACGGCCTGTCGCGCCTGGACCATTTGCCGATCGACCAGCAGACGCTGGTCCAGATGCACCTGGCGCTCGTTTTCCAGATCCGCCAGAGGATCGCCGCCGGCTGCCAACTGCGCGGCGATTTCACCGCGTCGCGCATCGATCTGTGCCAATTGTCCGCGCATACGTTGCAGCGATTGTTCCAGCGATGCGGACGCCGTGCGCTGCGATTCGATCGACAGCGCCATCTGGTGCGCGGCATCGTGCGCCGCGCGCGAATTCATGCGCGCTTCCTCACGTGCTTCCAGCAATGCGCGGCGCGCGCTTTCCAGTTGCTGGCGGTGCTGTTCGAGATCGCCCATGTGCGATACCGCCGTATCCAGACGGCTGCGCGCCTGGCGCACCTGTTCGTGATCGATATCGAGCCTGGCGGTTACTTCGGCGATTTCAGGTGCGCCACGCGTCAGACGCTCGTGCGCGCTGTCGATGCGGCCGCGCTGGCTCTGCACCTGGCCGGCGACTTCGGCCAAACGACGATGCGCGACATACAGATCGCGCTGTGCATCATCGCGTAGACGTTCGGCTTCGATGCGCGCCTGTTT
>JAISPQ010000037.1 GCA_031274955.1 Rhodanobacter sp. | reverse complement strand
CTTGCCAGCGTTTGGCCAGTTCCGCGGCGTCGGCCTGCACGGCGACGCCGACGCGCAGCGTGGGGAATGCTTTGGCGATCTCGGCCAACACCACGGCGACATCGCTGCTGTCCGGGTAGCGGCCGGGCGGGCCGGGCAGGAACAGCACGGCATGGCCGGGCGCGGTAGCGAACGCATCGGCGCCGGCGGCATCGACCCAGATGGCGATGCCGCTGTCGACCAGACGCCGCACCAACGGGTGCTCGGCAACGTGTACTTCCGCATTCATGGGGCAACCGGCCGCTTCTGGCGGGACGGCAAGGCGAATCCCGGATCGGCGCTGGCGGCATCCACATCGCCGCGCTGTGCCGCTTCGAGCAGATCGAGCACGGCGTCGATTTCGGCGGCGCGCGCAGCGTCGATACGTTCGCGCGCCTGATCCAGATGCACCAGCAGCCAATCGCCCACGGCGACTTCGCCGATCAACAGCGTGCCGACGCGGCGTTCCACGCCACGCCCGTGGCACCCTGCGACCGCGCCTTGTACCGTCACCACCCGCATGGGTATGCCAAGACACATCAGCGCATGGCTCCGGCAAAAACACGGCTGTCGCCGATCCGGCAGGCGGCTTCGGCGCTTGGCCGCTCGGCTTCGTAGCGCGCCAGCGAAAGGCCGGACGTATCAGTATCCGGCCGCGTGCGCGCATGCGGCTCGACGCCCCAGCCGGCCAAGACGTCCAGTGCCATGCGCTGGGCCGGTTCCAGCGCGGCGCGCACGCTCTCGCGCAGGCTGCCGCCGTAATCGTCGAGGCTTTCCGGCTGGCAGCCGATCAGTGTCGTTTCGCGCGGCGCGCTGCCGGTGAATCGCGCCAGGGCCAGCACTTCCTGAAAGCCGGTCTGGTGCAGGCTCATCTTCTTGGCGGAGAGATACGCCGGCACGGCATCGCCATCAATACGGCGCAGACTGCCGGGGGGCAGGCCATAGTCGATCGCGTCGAGTATCAATAACCGTTCGGCTTCCTGCACCAGCGGCAGCAGATAGAGCCCCTGCGTGCCGCCGTCGATCAGCTGTACCGATGGCGGAAATTCGTATCCGGCGGCGAGGCGTTGCAGACAACGCACGCCGAACCCTTCGTCGGCCCACAGCAGGTTGCCGATGCCGAGCACCACAATCGTGCCCGGCATGGCGTTGACAACCGGCGCGGCACTCATTCCTTGAAGTAGCGGTAGCCGGAGACCATCGTGCTCATCATGCTCTGCCGGCCCATGATGTCCTCGCGCACCGCCGCATAGATATGTATGACGACGAACAGGAGAACGACCCACATGCCCAAGTGGTGCCAGGTATGCAGGTTCTGCGGCTGGCCGAACAACGGCAGCATCCACGAGGTGAACAGGGTATTCGCCCAGGAACCTTGCTGATCACCTTCGCCGTACATCGCGAAACCGCTGCATACCATGAAGATACTCAGCAGGAAATAGAGCAGGAATATCATCATCCGTGCCAGCGGATTATGGCCGTAGTAACGGTTCGGACGCGACGAGATCAGCAGGTACCACTTCAGCATCGACAGGAAGTCGCGCCAATAGGCTCGATGGAAGATCGGTATGTGGAAGATCTCGCGTGCGTATTGGTTGCCGACGAAGGCCCAGTACAGGCGCACCAGCAAGCTGCCGGCGAAGATATACGCGCACAGGAAATGCACGAAGCGGATATCGCCGAACAGGAAATGCGTGCTGGCTTCGCCTTGCGTGGTATTGGGCGGCGAGCCGATCAAGTAGCCGGTGATGGCCAGCCCGACGATGCTCAGCGCATTGAGCCAATGCCAGATACGCACTGGCGCCTGGGCGACGTACAGTTTCTTGACTGTGGGCGCGGTATCGATGAGGGCATCGATATCCGGGCTTTGCCAAGAGGAAGTGGCGCTATGTTTGCTCATTGCCGTCCTCCGTTATCAACGTACCTGTACCTTGACCCGCTCACCGCCGTCGGCGTCGATCACATGCGTGGAGCAGGCCAGGCATGGATCGAAGCTGTGCAGCGTGCGCAGGATTTCCAGTGGTTCGTCCGCTTTGGCCATCGGCGTATTCATCAGCGAAGCCTCGAACGCGCCGATCTGCCCCTTGGGATCGCGTGGGCTGCCGTTCCAGGTGGTCGGCACGACGCATTGATAGTTGTCGATGCGGGTGTCCTTGATCCTGACCCAGTGACCCAGCGCGCCACGTGGCGCTTCGGTGAAGCCGACGCCCTGGGCCTCTTTGGGCCAGGTCGAGGGTTCCCAGTGATCGACATTCGCGGTGGCGGTATCGCCAGCCTTGATGTTGGCGATCAGCTTGTCGTAGAAATAGCGCATCTTGTGCGCCGCCCAGGAGCACTCCAAGCCGCGCGCGGCGGTGCGGCCGAGCGTGGAGAAGAGCGCGGTCAGCGGCAGGCCCAGATCGCCGAGCAGTTTATCCACCGGTTCCTTGAACTCGGGTTTCTTTTGCACGTAGCCGATCACCCAGCGCGCCAGCGGCCCGACTTCCATGGCGTGGCCGCGCCAGCGCGGCGCCTTGATCCAGGAATATTTGCCGGTTTCATCGAGCGATTCGATATTGGTCCGCGTGCCGAGGGTCTTGTCGCCGAGCACGTAATTGGGCTCGGTCACGCCATCCCACGGATGCAGGCCACGGCTTTCATCGGCGTATTTGAACCAGGAATGGGTGACGAATTCCTGCACCTGTTCGGGATCGCGCAGATCCACCGGGAGGACCTCGTCGAGCTTGCCGTTGACGATCGCGCCGCGCGGCAGCAGCAGGCTGGTGTCGGAGTAATCGTTGGCGTGCTCGGGGATGTCGCCGTAGGAAAGCACCGACTGCGAAGACAGCCCACCGCCGTAGGTCCAATCCTTGTAGAACGAGGCGACGGCGATCAGGTCCGGTATGTAGACCTGATCGATGAAGTCGATGCTGCGATCGATGATCGAAGCGACCAGATTGAGCCGCTCCAGGTTGATCGCGCCGACCGCGCCGGTCTGGTCGAGATTGATCGCACAGGGTACGCCGCCGACCAGCCAGTTCGGATGCGGATTCTTGCCGCCGAACACGGTGTGAATCTTGACGATCTCCTTCTGGAAATCCAGCGCTTCCAGATAGTGCGTGACCGCCATCAGATTGGCCTCCGGCGGCAGTTTGTACGCCGGATTGCCCCAGTAGCCGTTCATGAAGGGGCCGAGCTGGCCGCTCTCGACGAACGCCTTGAGCCGGTTCTGGATGTCACGGAAATAGCCGGCCGAGGCATTGGGCCAACTCGGCGAGACTTTCTGTTGCAGCTCGGAGGTGGCGCGCGGATCGGCCTTGAGCGCGCTGACCACATCGACCCAGTCCAGCGCGTGCAGGTGATAGAAATGCACCAGATGGTCGTGCGTTTGCAGGCACAACTGCATCAGGTTGCGGATGGTGTTGGCATTCTCGGGAATCTTGATGCCCAGCGCATCCTCGACCGCGCG
>JAISPQ010000237.1 GCA_031274955.1 Rhodanobacter sp. | reverse complement strand
CCCGCCGATTTCGTGCTCTGGAAACCATCGACGCCGGAGCTCCCCGGCTGGGACAGCCCCTGGGGCCGTGGCCGGCCGGGCTGGCATATCGAATGTTCGGCGATGGCCGAAAAACATCTGGGCGACACCATCGACATCCATGCCGGCGGCAACGATCTCTTATTCCCGCATCACGAAAACGAGATCGCGCAGAGCACCTGCGCGCACGGCGGCAAAACCTTCGTGCGCTACTGGCTGCACAACGGCATGCTGACTTTCGACGGCCGCAAGATGTCCAAATCGCTGGGCAACGTGCTGGTGCTGCACGAACTGCTCGAAAAATATCCGCCCGAAGTGCTGCGTTTTCTGCTGCTGAAGGCGCATTACCGGCAACCGCTGGACTGGTCGGACCACGCGCTGCAACAGGCGCGCGCGACACTGGACGGCTGGTACGGTGTGCTGCGCGATCTGGCCGATGTCGATACCGGCAACGAACGGCCCGTCGCACCGGAACTACAAGCCGCCCTGCTCGATGACCTCAATACCCCCGAAGCCTTCGCCGTACTTGCGCGCCTGGCCGGTGCTGCGCGCGCCGCCAACTCGGCGCAGGCGCAACGCGCGGCCAAGGCCGCCTTGCTCGGCGCCGGTGATCTGCTGGGTTTGTTGCAGCAGGATCCCGAAGCATGGTTCAAACAATCGGCCGGCCATACGATCGATGCCGCGCACGTACAGCATCTGGTCGATGAACGCAGCGCCGCAAAGAAGGCGCGCGACTTCGCCAAATCCGACCGCATCCGCGACGAACTGCTCGCGCTTGGCGTCGCCGTCGAAGACACGCCGCAAGGGCCGCGCTGGAAGTTCGTGAGTCGCAATGAACGCGCCGCTTGAACCTGCCCAAGCCAGCGCCGAGCAGGCGCAGGCGGCGATTGCCGACGAGTTCGCATTCTTCGGCGACTGGACCGAGCGTTACCAGTATCTGATCGACCTCGGCCGCAAACTGCCGCCGTTCCCCGATGCGGACAAGACCGATGCGCACAAGGTGCATGGTTGCCAGTCGCAGGTCTGGTTGCTGCCCTCGGGCGATGCACGGCGGCTCGATTTCCGCGCGATCAGCGATTCGGCGATCGTGTCCGGCCTGATCGCGCTGCTGCTGCGCGTGTACTCAACGCGCTGCGCGCAGGAAATCCTCGCCACGCAGCCGCGCTTCATCGAAGCGATCGGTCTGGCCAAACATCTCTCGCCGACGCGCTCGAACGGACTCGCCGCGATGCTGACGACGATCCAACACTATGCGCGCGAGGCCGAGGCGGGGAGGTCGTTTGACTGAGAAACCGTTCAAAATCTCCCGCCAGTCCGCGTTCGCCCATGCGGAAGGGCTGATCCCGCATGAGGTAGTCAGTGCCACCGTGGATAGAGCCAGCCCGATGAAAGCATGGCGTGAATATCTGCGGCTGACTCAAGCCGAGGTCGCCAAACGCATGGGCGTGACGCAAGCCGCCTATGCACAGACGGAAGTGGCCGCGCGTCCGCGTAAAGCAACCCTCGCACGAGTAGCGGCGGCTCTGCGTCTGACGGTGGAACAACTGGATTTCTGATCGCCCGCGACGCCGATCCGCGCGCGATTCATTCTCCCCTACCCCGCGCGGCTCGCCTCGTACACGCGCACATGCGCCAGCGCCGCCGACAGCAGCGGTGTATCCACGGCATGCGCACGGGCGCGTTCACGCATATCGCCCAGAATATGTTCGCCCTCGGTGCGCGCGCCGCGTTCAAGATCGCGCAGCATCGACGCTTTCATCGGCGAAGCCGCCATGGTCAAGGTGCGCTGGGCATCGGCGCGCGCCGCATCCCTGGGCGCATGACCGCTGCGTTCGGCGATCCGCGCGCATTCGTCGTACAAACGCCGCGCAAGCAACGTACCTTCCGGCGTGGAGACGATTTCGCCCACCGATCCGCGCAGAAGGCAGGTGAGTCCGGCCAACGCCGCGATAAAGACCAACTTCTCCCACATCGCCTGCATGATATCCGGGCTCTCCACGACATTCGCGCCCAGGCCACGCAAACCCGCGCCGATCGCAGCCGGCACCGGCTGCGCGCGATCGCGCGTGCCGAACGCCAGATGATTCATCGCACCGAACTGGCGGATGACGCCTTCATCATCGAGCATCAACGAAATATGGCACAGGCCGCCGAGCACATGGATGGCGCCGAATGCGGCATCCAGCGCGTCCAGATGACGCAGGCCGTTGAGCAGCGGCAGCACGCGCGTATCGGCGCCGACCGCGGGCGCGATCGCAGCGATTGCGGTATCCAGGTCATAGGCTTTGCACGAGAGCATCACCAGTTCGTAGCGGGAATCCGGCGCGACCACCGTCACCACATCAACCGTCCGCGCGAACGTGTCCTGGGCATGGCGAATCACACACAGGCCATTCTTGCGCAAGCGTTCGGCCCGCGCCGGACGCACCAGGAATGCGACCTCGTGTCCGGCTTCGAGCAGACGTGCCCCGTAGTAACCGCCGACTCCACCCGCGCCGAGCACAAGAACACGCATAGGTCACCTCACGTCATATCACATCGTATAAGTGGGCCGTTCCTGATTCAGAATGCCTGCCAGGATCGATTCGATCTTGGCGCGCGCGACTTCGCCATCGGCGGAGCTGTTGAATTGCACGCCGATACCGGCCATACGGCCGCCTTGTGCGCCGACCGGCGTGATCCACACGACCTTGCCGGCAATCGGCAGACGGTCTTTTTCGTTCATCAGCGAAAGCAGGACGAACACTTCATCACCGAGGTTGTAATGCTTGGCGGTCGGCACAAACAGGCCGCCGCCGTGCACGAACGGCATATAGGCGTTGAACAACTCGCTCTTGTCCTTGATCGCAAGCGTAAGAATGCCTTGTCGCGGCGCTGCCTCTTTGTTCGGGTTTGGCGTTGATGTGGACATATTAGGGTCTGCCTGACGGAAGAGACGGCCACGCACGCATCAGGTCGAGCAGAACCAGATCCGTGCGCAGCGTCGTTGCGAGCAGGCCACGCGCATGATTGGCGCGGCCCGACCATCTTGCCAGCTTCGGGATTTCGCCGCGTCCGGTCAAGCCGAGGGTGCCACGCTCGCCGCGCGCGAGACGGCGCGCCTCATCGTGCGCCAGTGCGGCTGCGAACCACAAACGAAGTTCGGGCCGATCGGTACCCCAGCGGTCGGCGATATCCACCGCGCTATGCCGTCCGCTTGCCAGCGCCTGCAAATCCTGCGCGCAGGCCATGCGCACGGCGACGCAGGCGTCCTCGATCCAGCGCAGGGCGAGTCCGGGATTGCCCAGACTCGCATCGAGCGCGGCGGCGGCGGCGGCGGCTTCGACGCCATTCGCGCACAGCCACGCCAAGGCTTCCTCACCGCTCGGCTCGCGGATTTCAACAGCCTGGCAACGGCTGCGGATCGTCGCCGGCAGGCGCGCTGCCTCGTCCGCAACGAGGATCATCACGGTATCGGCGGCGGGTTCTTCCAGCGTTTTCAACAACGCATTCGCGGCGCTCGCATTGAGGCGGTCGGCCGGATCGATGAGCGCCAGCTGCAAGCCGCCGAACTGGCTGGACATGGCCAACCGCTGCGCCAACGCGCGCATCTGGTCGATGGTGATTTCGGTGCGCGGCTTGCCATCGTCGCGCAACTCGAACGTCACGCGAATACGGTCCGGGTGCGACCCCGCTGCGACGAGCCGGCATGCGCGACAGACGCCGCAGGCCTGTCCATCGGCCGCGCGCTGCGTACACAGCGCCGCCGCGACCAGTGCATCCGCCAGCGCGCGCTTGCCCAAACCGGTTGGCGCGGCGAACAGCAGTCCGTGATGCAGCCGGTTCGTGGCCAACGCATCGGCAAGCACGCGCCAGGTCTGCGCCAGCCACGGTTGCGCCATTACGCTAACGGTCATGGCACCCATGCGCCACCCCGGATGATGAAAGAAACGATACCCCTCTCCCACGCCATTCCCACCCAAAGACGTTATTCCCGCGAAGGCGGGAATCCATGGATTTCCGCCTTCGCGGGAATGACATTGCGGGTTGTACTTTCACACGTGCTTCTCCACGGTATCGACATAGGCATCCACGGCCGCGCGCGTCGCCGCCTGCACGGCATCCAGCGGCGCGGCGGCATCGATCACACGGAAACGCGCCGGCTCCGCAGCGGCACGCTGGCGATAGGCCGCACGCACGCGCTCAAAGAAATCCTCTTTCTCGCCCTCGATGCGATCGGCCGCACCACCACGCGAACCCGCGCGTGCCAGCCCTTGCGTGACCGGCACATCCAGTAGCAGCGTGAGATCGGGCCGCAGCGTCGCCACCCAGCGTTCGAGATCGGCGATGCGTTCCTGCGGCTGGCCACGGCCGCCGCCCTGGTACGCATAACTTGCATCCGTGAAACGATCCGACAGTACCCAGTGCCCGCGTGCCAGCGCGGGTTCGATCACCTCGCGCACGAGTTGCGCGCGTGCGGCGAACATCAGCAGCAGTTCGCTTTCCGCGCACATCGCGCGATGGGCGGGATCGAGCACGATCGCGCGCACGGCCTCGCCGAATGCGGTGCCGCCCGGCTCGCGTGTCACTACGACATCAAGGCCACACTCCGCGAGCCGCGCGCGCACGGTTTCGAGCACCGTGCTCTTACCAGCGCCTTCGCCGCCCTCCAACGTGAGGAATCGCCCACGTGTCATGGCTCGCGGTGCAACTGGTATTTGCGCACCGCGCGATCGTGCGCTTCCAGCGTGGGCGAAAACTCGTGGCTGCCATCGCCGCGCGCGACGAAATACAGCGCGTCGCTGGCCGCCGGATGCAGCACCGCTTCCAGCGCCGGCAGGCCCGGCAGCGCGATCGGCGTCGGCGGCAGACCTTCGCGCGTATAGGTGTTGTACGGCGTATCGGACTCCAGATCGCGCCGATGCAGGCTACCGTCGTAGGCATCGCCCACGCCGTAGATCACGGCCGGATCGGTTTGCAAACGCATGCCGATGTTCAGACGACGCAAGAACACGCCGGCGATCAGCGGCCGCTCGCTCGGCTGTGCGGTTTCCTTCTCGACGATCGAGGCGAGGATCAGCGCCGCGTAGGGCGAGGCGAGCTTCACACCGGTATCGCGCGCCGGCCAGAGCCTGTCCAGCGCCTTGTGCATCGCCGCGTGCGCACGCTTGAGCACGTCCAAGTCTGATTCGCCTTTCACCCACGCATAGGTTTCCGGCAGGAACCAGCCTTCCGGCTTGTCCATGCCGATGCCAAGGCGCTGCGCGATGTCCTCGTCGGACATGCCTTGCAAGGTCTGCGCAAGGCCCGTTTCGTTGGCGAGCGCGAGACGCAACTGCTTGAACCGCCAACCGTCGACGATCGTGAGGCGATGCTGTACCACTTCGCCGGCCACCATCCGCCGCAGCAGTTCGCGCGGCGTGAGGCCCGGCGACAGCGCGTACTCACCGGCATGCAGACGCCCGGCGACATTCAGTTCGCGGCCGAGGATGCGCCAGTACAACGGCGCGGCACGGCTGAT
>JAISPQ010000187.1 GCA_031274955.1 Rhodanobacter sp. | reverse complement strand
GCAATCCGCGTGGCGTCAAACGAAAGATGAGCAAATGGCCGCTTCGACCGCGCCACCTCAAGCCGCAACCACCCATCATCATCAATGAGGTGATTCAGGTTATTAAGTGACGAGTATTGGTCCTAAGCGGGTTGAAGAGCGGTGACGCTTTGATCGTCACCGCAATGATCCGCGCCCGCACCGCGCAGTGGCGCTCGTTCAAAACCCTCAAAAAAACTACCGCCGGATAAACCGCGCGCAGCAAAAGCTATGTTTCGAACGCGACTCAGGTTAAGGTCCGCGTCATGAACCTATCAATCGCACTACCGAACGCCGACCGCGAGGAAGTTGCCAACACCCTCACGCACGGCATCGGCGGCGTGTTCGCCGTGATCGGCACCATCGTGCTGCTCATCGCCGCATCGGCAAGCCGAACGTCTTATGCACTGACCGCCTGCGCGGTCTACGGCGTAACGATGATCACGCTCTATGTCGCCTCGACGCTCTATCACGGTGCCGGTATTGTGCGCACACACGGCGTCGCGCCCGTGCGCCCGCGCCTGCGCGCGTTCGACCATATCGCGATCTTCCTGCTCATCGCCGGCACCTACACGCCCTACGTGTTGATCGCCTTGCGTGGGCCATGGGGCTGGAGCCTGTTCGCCATCGTCTGGGCGCTCGCCGCCGTCGGCGCGGTCTTCGAATTGACCTCGCTACGCCGCTACCGCAACGCGATGATCGCGCTATATATCGGCATGGGCTGGTGCGGAATTGTGGCGATCCAACCACTGGTCCGGACAATCGCCGCTCCGGGCCTATGGCTGCTGATCGGTGGTGGCGCGGTCTACACGCTCGGCGTGGTCTTCTACAAAATGAAATCGCTACGCTACCACCACGCGATCTGGCATCTGTTCGTGTTTGTCGGCGGCGCGCTGCAGTATTTCTCGATTCTGCATTACGTCATCCTCGCGCACGCATAAGCGTCTTCGTCATGGACCACGCCGGCGGCCACTGCGGCGCTGCGCACGCCGGAATTGATACGCAGATTACTATCGACTTTCAGGCGTGGTTTATGTTATCCTGAACAGTTCTTTGCATGCGCTCGTGGATGAATCGCTGGCGCTGTGCTCTTTAATACTTCTTCCGGGGGAAACCGCGCTCATGTCCAAGTTCCTTCGCTTCGCCGCGCTGACCGTTGCTGTCGCCGTATTGGTAGCCTGCGGAAAATCCCAGACCGATCAACAGGATTTGCCGTTGGCCTTCGTGCCGGCCGATACGCTTTTTGTTTTTGCGAATTCCGAGCCGATGCCCAAGGATGTGCTTGATGCGCAGTCGCGCAAGATGCAGAGCATGTGGCCGATCGTGTTCGGCATGTACGACAAGATGCTCGATCAGATCAGCCATGAAGCCAAGACTCCTATCGACGAAAAATCCACGAAACTGGCGCACGCGCTGCTCGATGAATTCCGCACGCGCGATACTTTGGACAAGCTGCGTGAACTGGGTTTCAAGCCCGATGGCCATATCGCGTTCTACAGCGTTGGCGTGATGCCGGTGCTGCGCACGGAACTGGGCGATCCTGCGGCGCTCAAGGCCATGATCGCGCGTATCGAACAAAAGGTCGGCACGCAGATGGCGACCGGCAAGCTCGGTGCGCAGGAGTATTGGTACGTCGGCGATGAGAAGCTCTCTTTCGTCATGGCCATCCAGAACACACACTTGGTGATAACCGGGTGGCCCAACGCTGTCAGCGACGCCACCAAGCAAGCGTTGCTCGGACTCACGCGTCCGGAAAAAAATCTGGCCGATGCCGGCACGCTGCAAACCATCGCAAAACAGTATGGCTACACGCCCTATGGCGTGGGCTACTTCGATACCGTCGCGCTCGTCCAACGCCTGACGACGATGCCCAGCGGCACCGATCAGGATCTTGCCAAGTCCTTGGAAATACCCGTCGAACAGATCGCCAAGATCGAGCCGGCCTGCAAGGATGAAGGGCTCGCGCTGGCGCGCAAGTTCCCGCGCCTGATATTTGGAACGGAGAAAATACAAGCCGGCCAGACGAAGGTCGGCTTCCAACTTGAACTCGATCCTGAACTGGCCAAGCAGGTGATGGACTATGCCATACCCGCGCCCGGTACCGGCGCGCCGGCGCAGGGCTTGTACGACATCAGCCTCAGCATTCCGGTACTCAAGATCCAGGAGTTCTGGACCAAGCAACTTGATGCAGTGGCCGCCAAGCCGTTTGCTTGCCCCGAACTGGCCATGCTCATCGCCTTGAAGCTCCCATCATTACGGGCAACGCTCAATACCGCCATCCCAACGCCATTCAGCGACTTGACCGGCATGCGCTTGACGCTGGATCACATCGAGCTGCACGGCAAGGATGTCCCGGATATTTCCGCCAGGGCATTGGTGGACATGAATAATCCGCTAGGCGCCTTTGGCATGGCACAACTCGTGCTGCCTCAACTCAAGGACGTGAAGATCGCCGCCGATGGCAAACCCGTTGCGGTGCCGTTGCCGGACCTGCCGGCATCCGTGCCGCCGCTGTCGATCGCGCTATCGGACAAGGCCATCGCCCTCTCCGCGGGCAAGGACACCGCGGTATCGCTGGGCGACTACCTCGCCGCCCCCTCCGCAGCCACGCCGATCGTGATGCGCGTACATATGGACGGCAAGATATTCGACATCTTCGGAACCTTCATCGATCAAATCAAGGACACCCTCACAGCCGAGCAATTGCAAGTGTTCGAGCTGGAGAAACAAATCTTCGCCATCGACGCCAAGCTGCTGCACAGCGTGGATTTCGAGGTCGAAGTCAACGCGCATGGCATCGGTGTGCACGAGACGGTGGACGGTGCGCAGTAAACGTCCTGCTGATGGCGGCGCCGCTTATTTGAAGCGCCGCTGCAGCAGCAGTGCGACGACCGTCAGCAGCGCGAAGATCGCCATCATCCAGTACAAATCCTGACTGGCCAGCAGCAACGATTGCTGCCCCATGATGCGATTCATTTCGGCCAAAGCCAGCTTGTGCGCATGCTCGGGCGTCAAGCCCAGAGCAGAAAAGCTCGTCTGCGCATGATCGAGCCATTGCCGGACTTGTACGCTACCGCTGCCGATGCGCTCGCTCAGCCTGACATGGTTGACGAATTCGCGGTCTTGCAGCAGAACCGCGGCCAGTGCTGTAGCAAATGAAGATGCCAACTGTCGCATCAGATTCTTGCCCTGATAGGCGTGCGCGAAACGCTCGGTGCTCATCTCGCGGAAAGTCGCGTTCGCGATCGGCATCACCAACAATACCCCGAACAGCCCCTTGGCAATCAACGGCAGCCACAGAGCCGACAACGGCGCGTCCGCAGGCAGGCTGGCAAACCCCCAGCACGCCAGCACCATCACCAGCGCGCCGAGGATCATCAAGGATCTTTTCTTGGGCATGCGCGGGCTGATCTTGATGTAGAAGTAAGCGGTGAACAGGCTGACCGCTCCGGCAAAAGAATTGAGCATGCCGGTATCCACGACGGGTATGCCCAGGCCGCTTTCCGCGAAGATCGGGAACAGATAACTGCTCGCGTTCGATAGACAGTAGTGCATGAAGTACAACCCCAGCCCCAGAAGATAGGCCGGGTGTGCGAGTTCGCGCAGACGGAAAAGCGGCTCGTGGTGACTCCATTGGTGCACCATGAACCAGGCGAACAGGCCCACGCCGAACACCGCGAGTATCGCCAGATGCATGGGGTGATTGAACACGTCGTAGCGCGCTTCCGACAGACTCAGTTGCACCAGCGTGACCGCGGCCGCAAATAGCAGCAGCGGCCGCGCGGCCCAACGCACCGGTGCGCTGCCGCGTCCCAAGGCATCGGGCAGCAGTACCCATACTCCCGCCATGATGAGGGCCACGAGCGGCGTCACCACCAGAAAGATCCAGCGCCAGCCTGGCCCATCGACGAGCAACGCGGCCAACAGCGGCGCGCAGGTGCTCGCCCCGAACAGACTGATCACGAAGTGCTTGACCGCAAGCGACCGGTCGCCAGTGCCGAACAGCGTGGGTATCAACACTCGCGCGCTCGTGAACAGCGCACCACTCCCGAATCCCTGCACTATGCGCGCCAACACCATACCGATCAGATTTTCGGCCGCCGCGCTGGCCAATGCGCCCACCAGAAAGAGCGCGAGCGCCCCCATCAGGTAGCGCCGATAGCCGAAGTGGCGCGATAGCCACTGCTGCAACCCGATCATCAACATATTGCCGGTGGCGTAGGCCGCCAGCACGATCGAGAACTCACGCGGCGCCGTGTCGATACCGCCCATAATGTGGCTGGCCGCGAAGACGAACATGCCGTTTTCGAGAAACTCGACGCCCACGATCATCCCGGTCAGGAGCATCAGCAGGCGTTTTTTGTCCGCACGCCAACGTATGCGCTGCAAACGACGGGCGAGCGCCGCCCCGGAAAGGGAAAGTGTTGCGTTCATGGTGCGGAGGCGTCGTGCAGCGCGGCATGTGCGGCCTGCAAGCGCGCCAGCGTTTCGCGCGTACCCACCGCTCCCACCGGATTCCAGGCGGTTGCGTAAACCGCATACACCTTGGGCATGGCACGGCGCAACAACGTCTTGGCTGCCGGCGTGAGCGACACGGACAGACTGCGCCGATCCGTGCGGCCCGGTATGCGCTGCACCAGCTTCTTTTGCTCCAGAGCATCGAGCAACCGCGTGATCTGCGTGCGGGTGGCATCGAGCGTGCTGCTCAGATCGGAAGGACGCAAAGGCTCGATCGCATGATCGGCGATCAACACGAGCGCAAGATACTCGCGCATGCCGATATCCAACGGAGCCAGCGCCCGATCGATGCTCGCCTCAAGCACATGCGCGAGCCGGAAGGCGAAACGCGATGCGGCCACTGCATTGGCCAACTCGGGCGGATGCCCCTTCAGCAGACGATCCAGACGGGAGATGCGTGGAGTTAGAGGAAGAGTCTTGGCCATTGGAGGGAGGGGTCTTGGTCATGTAATTACAAATGAAATTATATCACTTGCAATCAACACATGATGAATCCGCCCCTACCGAATCGCGTGCCAATACCTGACCGACATCACATTCCGGTGGCGTCAGACAACGATCAGCGACGGCGAGTGCGACATGCTCGGTGCGTATTCCCCCTCCCCTCGTGAGCAGGATTGGACGGCACTCCGTGCAGGTGCCAGCGCCTTGCTTGCTCTTGTCCTGAGCCGTCGAGGTAGTACATAATTCGACCTCCCGCGTAGGTGCAGCCATCTCGCGCGGGGGTAATGCTTGGATTCTAAAAAAATCAATAGGTTACCGACAGATATTCCGGATGTTTCAAGCTCTGGGCTATGTCATAAAGCCCAAGATTTCCGGGGTTTCGCATTTCTGGGATACGTAGAATGTGGGTATTGACTGGCTCCGCCGTCCGACCCCAATAGCGCGATGGTGCAGTCACCGGCCTGGTGGCAGAGTGGTCATGCAGCGGCCTGCAAAGCCGTGTACGCCGGTTCGATTCCGACCCAGGCCTCCATATCAAGGTTCAAGGACGTTCAGTAAAGTCCTGTTCCTCACCAAAAACCCCGCAAAACGCGGGGTTTTTTGTTCCATGGCGTCCGAGGGTGTTCATTGACAGCCGGGGGCAAGTGGGGCCATATCCACATACCGCACAGGGGATGGCTCCCAATGTCGAAGTCAAAGCCGCCGCCCTCTTCCGCCACCTATCAAAAGCACTTCGGGGGCAAGCCCTACTCTGTTTGAATCCCATCGGTTCCGGGACACACACCGGCAAGCGCCACCCGTGCTGCATCGGTCTCTCCCGCAAAGCAGGAGAAAGGAATACGCTGTTACTGAGGGTTCGGCCGCATGTATGGGAACAACAGCACATCGCGGATCGACGGCACGTCCGCGAAGAACATCACCAGACGATCGATGCCGACGCCCAGGCCGCCCACCGGCGGCATGCCGACTTCCAGCGCACGGATATAGTCCGCATCGTAGTGCATCGCCTCATCGTCACCGGCGTCCTTCGACTTGACCTGCGCGAGAAAGCGTTGCGCCTGATCTTCGGGATCGTTGAGTTCGGAGAATCCATTCGC
>JAISPQ010000156.1 GCA_031274955.1 Rhodanobacter sp. | reverse complement strand
GTAGCGCCGTTATAAATGGCGGCGCTGTCAGTCAGGCAGTTTTACGCAGGTATCGCAGAGCGATATCCCTTGTCTGACGGCCTCCTCCCGGCATTCCCCGTCACTTCCGCGCAGTTCCCTCGTTCACGCACCGCTGTCCGGTCCGCTTTATGCCTGTGATAGTGCGGATATTGGGCGGGGGTTGGGGCGAGTTCCACCGCTGTACCTTGGGGACACTCTACCCAGGAACCTGCCTGTCCGACCCCGCAGAGGGGGAGTGGATTTGCCCTTCCCCCACGTGCGGGGTCACATGCGGCCATCGAGCCGCATGTGGGTGAGGCAGAGCCTGTCCCTGACTCGATCGGGGAATGCCGAACGGCGACCGCTCCATGGAGGGATGGTACGCGCCCCCTTCCGCGTTCGGCACCCCCGATCAAAAGCACTTCGGGGGAAGGGGGGGGGGGAATTGCCACATCGGTTGCGCGGCACAAGCCGGCAGCGTCGCTATCGCATGCGGCGCTCACCCACACGTGGCGTGAGCACCGCCTGTGGCCCGACGGGCACAGGCGACCTCGCTCTTTCGCGGCCCGCACACACGCCGTCTCCGGCGCGGGCCGGCGGAAATAGAAGGATAAGTTCTAAGTCATTGATTTTATGGTGCCGCTTATCTGACTCGAACAGATGACCTACCGCTTACAAGGCGGTTGCTCTACCAACTGAGCTAAAGCGGCGCGGCGCGCATTCTAGCCCGGATAGCGCAAACAGAGTAGGCGCATCGGGCTTGTGGTTGAGGTAAAACCAAGTTGCAGCAACCACTTAACCGATGCCTGCTTCAAGTTCAGCCAAGAACCGAAAATGGTCGGGAGTGAGTACCGTGCGCTGGACGGCTGAATGGAAAGTTGTCTTTTTGGCGGTGGAGCCTGGGTATAGCCAGGCTTACCCCGAAATCGCCAGCCGCTCGCGGCGGTACACCTGCGCGGTGAGCACAAACGCGCACAGGGCGGCGAACGCCGTGCAGGCAACGCACAACGCAAATGGCATCAGCGTGACGGCATCGCCGCGCAGCAAGCGTGTGACCGCAATCTGCTGACTCATCAGCGGCACGGCATACATCCAGGTCTGTGCCTTGGGCGGAAACAGCGACAACAGCAATGTCGGCAGTACCGGCACCAGCATCAAGAGCGACAGATAGGTTTGCGCCTCGCGGAAACTCTTGGCGAACGCAGCGGCGAGCGTTTGCAGGCTCGCCAGCAGGAATACCAGCGGCAGCATTGCCAGCAGCGTGGATAACGCGAAATGCAGGTCCAGCCGCAGACTCGTGCCGAGTTTTTCCACCGGCAGAAAATGTCCGGCGATGGAGAACGCGATGATGCTGAGGGTCAGCGTGGTCGTCGCGAACGCGCTGGTCGCGCCGAGTTTGCCGAGCAGGATATGCGTGCGCGGTACCGGGTTGGCGAGGAGCGGTTCCAGCGATTGGCGCTCGCGCTCGCCGGCGGTGGTATCGATCGCCAGCGCCGCACCGCCGACGAATACGCTGAGAATGAAGAAATACGGCAGCATGCCGAACAGAACGCCGCTGCGCGTCTGCGCGGTGGATTGATCGCGGTTGGCGATGACGAGCGGGCGGATGATCTCGGGCGAGATGCCGCGCGCGAGGAGGCGCAGTGCGCCCGTGCGCTGGCTGTACTGCTCCAGCAACCCTTGCAGGCGCGCGACCGAAGCCTGCGCATCGCGCTGCGATTGATCGTAGACCAGTTCCACCTGCGCCGGCTTGCCGTCGCGCCAGGCCGCGTCGAAATCCGCAGGGATGCGCAGCACCAGATCGGCGTCGCCTGCGCGCACGGCCTCGACGGGATCATCCGGCGCATCCTTCACCTCGACATTGTGTTGCTTCAATTCCGCGACGAGGTTCGGCGCGTTTGCCGCACCGGCGATCGGCACCGGCAGAGGTTTTTCCGCCTTGTCCAGTTCGCGGGTGATCGCGGCATTGACGATCAGCACGAACAACAGCGGCGTGAGCAACGGGCCGGTCACCAGCGTGTTGAGCACGGTGCGGCGGTCGCGCAGGTTCTCGCGGACTTCCTTCCAGAATACGACCAGCGCCGCGGGCATCATGCGACCAATCCTTCTTCGCTGCCGATGATCTTCACGAACGCATCTTCCAGATTCGCCGTGCCGGTCTGCGCGCGCAGGGCTGCGGGCGAGTCGTCGGCGACCACGCGGCCGCGCGCGATGACTACGATGCGATCGCAGAGCGCACCGACCTCCTGCATGATGTGGCTGGAAAACAGCACGCAACGGCCTTCATCCTTGAGGTGGCGCATGAACGTGCGCATCGAACGCGTCGCCATCACATCCAGGCCGTTGATCGGTTCGTCGAGAATCACGTTGCGCGGATCGTGTACGAGCGCACGCGCGATCGCGGTCTTCACGCGCTGTCCTTGCGAGAAGCCTTCGGCCGGCCGGTCGAGGATATCGGCCATGTCCAGCGCGCCGGCCAATGCCTCGATACGCGCCGTGCGCGTCGCCGCGTTCAGCGCGTGCAGACGCGCGAAGTAATCGATGTTTTCGCGCGCGGTCAGGCGTTTGTACAGGCCGCGCGCATCGGGTAACACGCCGAGCCGGCGGCGTACCGCGAGCGGATCCATGGCGGCGTCGATGCCATCGACCAGCACCACACCCGCATCGGGTTTCATCAGCGTGTAGAGCATGCGCAAGGTGGTCGTCTTGCCGGCGCCGTTGGGGCCGAGCAGTCCGGTGATTTCGCCATCGCGCGCGGCGAACGATACGCCATCGACTGCACGGATCGCGCCGAACGCCTTGTGCAGGTCGCGCACTTGGATCATGGTGCGGCGCCGTTGAAGGTGGTGAACGCAGGGGTCGGTGCAAAATCGGCGATGCAGCCGGCATCCAGATGCCGCGCATCGAGGTTCGCGACAAAACGGCCGACGAGTCTGGGCAGACAGCCGCTGCCCATCACATGGTGGCCCTGACCTCTGGCGATCAGCACGCGGCTGTTGGGCAGCCCCTTGGCGATGGCTTGCGCATAACGCGGCGGCGTTACCGGATCGAATTCGCCGCCGAGGATCAACACCGGCTTGTCGCTTTCGATCGGCGTGTGGAAATCCGCCGGCCGGTTTCCGCGCGGCCAGATCGCACACTGTGCGCGCCATATCTTGGACAGATCGCCCAGCAGCAGAGGTGCATCCTGCGGACGCTCGACGAGCAGATCGGCGTCTTCGGTGCAAATCACCGAAAGCTGCATGCCGCTGCCGCTCAGCTCCGCCAGATCGTCCGTGAGCAGATCCGCCTGGCCGAGCAGCGGCGCGTAATCGTGTTGAAGTCCGCGCTCGATCGCCAGCGGCAGCAGCGCGGCCGTGTCGGCCGTGTAGGCGAACAGGCGCACCACGCCGGCGAGCGTCGCGGCATCCAGGGGCTTGCTCCGTGGCAGCGCATCGCGCGGCCCGCGAAACTCGACCGTCGGCGGATTCGCCGCCAGCGCATCGCGCAACCGGTACAGGCTGGCATAGGGATCGCCGAACGCGCTCGCGCAACGGGGTGTTTGCGTGCATAGCGCGAACTGCGCCTTCAGTGCGTCGTCCAGATTGATCGCGAACTCGGCGCCGAGCACCTGTTCATTGGGCACGGCGCTGTCGAGCACGACGCTACGCACGCTGTCCGGGTAACGGCGCAGATACTGCTGCGCCACGCGCGTGCCGTAGGAGACGCCCACGAGATTCAAGCGCGGCGCGCCCAGCGCCTGCCGCACCGCTTCCAGATCGCGTAATGCGACCGTGGTGGTGTAGTGCGAGGGGTCCGCATCGCGCGAGACTTCATCCAGACACGCGCGCGTGCGTGCGTGCACCGTGTCGAAATCGATATCGGCGGCGGTCGTGTCGTCGTCCAGCGATTGCTTGCAGTACAGCGGATGCGAATCGCCGGTGCCGCGCTGGTCGAGCAGCAGCACGTGGCGATGTTCGAGCAGCGGCGCGAAACTGCCGGCCGCGTGCGACCAGACCTGCGTCGCCGCCTGTCCGGGGCCACCGGCCAACAGCACCACCGGATCGAGTTCCGGCGCGGCCGCACGGCTGCGGATCAGCGCGAGCTTCAGATCGATGCGGCGGCCGTCGGGCCGATCCCAATTCTCCGGTACCTGAAACGGTGCACAGAACGCCGCGGTGGTCGTTGCCGCGTTGCGCTGGGTCAATTCGCATGGCGAGAACGCGAGCGTGCCGATCGAAAATCCGCGCTCACCCGGCTTTTGCACAATCGCCGCGCCCGCCTCGGCCTGTGATGCGAAGCGCGACGACCACCCGGCATAGCCGAGCAACACGGTGATGAGTCCGGCGGCGGCGAGCTTGAGTGCGTTGCGCTTGTGCATGGCGTTTACTTTGGGTCAGAAACGCAAAAAAGCCCCTCTCCCACGCGTGGGGGGATTGGGGAGAGGGCACGCACGCGGCAATACTTCAATGTCTGAGTCGTTTTTCATGAAAGAAGTCCCGGTATGGCCCGTTATACTAAGAGTCTGTCTAACGGTCATGGATGGTGTGTGCCACCCCGGATGATGAAAGAAACCTCTCCCCACCTGTCATTCTGCGCGGCGTGTAGCGCCGTCGCAGAATCCATACAGACTTGGATTGTGCGTTCTGCGACTTCGCGCAGAATGACCGAGGCAGTGGATTGTGCTCCCTCGACCCTGCTTCTTCCACGCTAATATCTCCCCCCGGCGCGGACTGAGGGGAGATACCGGCACGATTTTCTCCGCGCCAACCGCTCCGGATATTCATGACCACGATTCCCGCGCTCGATGTCGTTGAGCTGAAGAAGATCTATGCGAACGGCGTCGAGGCGCTCAAGGGCGTATCGCTGCGCGTGCAGCCCGGCGATTTCTTCGCGTTGCTCGGCCCCAATGGTGCGGGCAAATCCACGCTGATCGGCATCCTCTCGTCGCTGGTCAACCCCAGCGGCGGCGAGGCGCGCATCTTCGGCGTATCGATCCGCGCGCAGCGCAGTGCGGCGATGCGTCTGGTCGGCCTGGTGCCGCAGGAGCTGAACTTCAACCTGTTCGAAAAGCCGTTCGACATCTGCGTGAATCAAGCCGGCTTTTATGGCATCGCGCGTGCACAGGCGCGTGAGCGTGCCGAGAAATACCTGAAACAACTCGTGTTGTGGGATAAAGCGTTCCAGCCCTCGCGCACGCTGTCGGGCGGCATGAAGCGCCGTTTGATGATCGCCCGCGCGATGATGAGCGAGCCCAAACTCCTGATCCTGGACGAACCCACCGCGGGGGTGGACATCGAAATCCGCCGTTCGATGTGGAAGTTCATCAGTGCGATCAACGCAGCCGGCACCACGGTCATCCTCACCACGCACTATCTGGAAGAAGCCGAGCAGCTTTGCCGCAACATCGCGATCATCGATCAGGGCCGCATCATCGAGAACACCTCGATGAAACACCTGCTGACCCAATTGGATGTGGAAACCTTCGTGCTCGATCTGGCCGCGCCCGCCGCCACACTGCCGGAAGTGCCGGAGGTGAAACTCGTGCGTGTGGATGAGATGACGCTCGAAGCGGAAATGACGCGCGCGCACGATCTTAATTCGATGTTCGCCGCCCTTTCGCGCAGCGGCATCACCGTGCGCTCGATGCGCAACAAGGCCAATCGCCTCGAAGAGCTGTTCGTGCGCCTGGTCGAACGCGGCCTTCAGGCCGCGCGAGGGGAAGGCAGGAAGCCGGACGGCGAATGTGCCACGGAGGGATGCGCGTGATCTTCCCTGATAATTGACCACCTTCGATCCGGAACCGCTCTATGCCTGCTATCGCTCCAACGGCCCCTGCCGCCCATCTCATCGCGCTGGGCACGATCGCGCGCCGCGAAGTGATGCGCATCCTGCGCATCTGGTCGCAGACACTGCTGCCGTCGGCGATCACGATGACCCTGTATTTCGTCATCTTCGGCCGCATGGTCGGCAGCCGCGTCGGCGCGATCGCCGACGGCATCCAGTACATCGACTACATCGTGCCCGGTTTAATCATGATGGCCGTGATTACCAACAGCTACGGCAATATCTCCTCGTCGTTCTTCGGCGCAAAGTTCGGGCGCTACATCGAGGAAATGCTCGCCTCGCCGATGCCCAGTTGGGTGATCTTGAGCGGCTATGTCTGCGGCGCCATGTTGCGCGGCCTGATGGTCGCGGCGATCGTGCTGGCGATCTCGATGTGTTTCACGCGCATCCATCTGTATCACCCCTGGGTAACGCTGCTGACGGTACTGCTCACCGCCAAGGTGTTCTCGCTGGCCGGTTTCGTCAACGCGGTATTCGCCAAGAAATTCGATGACATCGCGCTGGTGCCGGCTTTCGTGCTCGCGCCGCTCACTTATCTGGGCGGGGTGTTCTATTCGGTCAATCAACTGGGCACACCGTGGCGTGAGATTTCGTATGCGAATCCGATTCTCTACATGGTCAACGCGTTTCGCTGGGGCCTGCTTGGCATCAGCGATGTGCCGCTGGGCATCGCGTTCGCGGTGATGTTCGGGTTTGCGTGCGTGCTCGGAGCGGTCAGTCTGTTTCTGTTACAGCGCGGGATCGGTTTGCGTTCGTGAATTCATGCAGGAATCGGATATGTTCCCGCCGAATCTGCCCCGCATCGTGATAGCGCCGCGCCTGTTCGGCGGCGATCCGGACGCGGAACGGCGTGGCGCAGTAGCCTTGTTGCTGACTATAGTGGGCATTCAGAACCACAAGGAGTGAGGGCTATGCATGAGGCAATCAGCCAGATCCAGTGCAAACGCCGTTGGCGCTGCGTACTGGGTGGTGAGGATCCCGCTGCGCTGGGCTGTCCGGTCTTCGCCTGCACACCGGATCAGTTCCCCGACCTCATGGCTCACGCGCTCAAACGCGCCGATCTTCAGGAGTGGGCGGCAAAATCCAGGATCGCCACCGTCCGCGCGGCGTAACGGCCGATGAGCGGGTAGCATATGTCACCGATCAATAATGCCAACCAACGTGATGGCATAAAGACAGCGCAAACACGGCAAGACCGCATGGCTATCCCCTTTTTACGCGTGTGCTGAAGTGGTCACTACCGTATCCAGCGTGTATACCGCCGCCTATGCGGAGTTGCTTCGCCTGGCGCGCCGCGAACGGCGGCGGGGCAAAGCCCCTGCGACCGTCAGTACTACCGTGCTGGTCCACGAAGCGTGGTTCAAGCTGCGCGAGCAGCCGCAGCACGCACAACTGGAGCGCAGCGATTTTCTGCGCATCGCCGCGCGCGCGATGCGTCAGGTGCTGATCGACTACGCACGTCACGCCAAGGCGCAGAAGCGCCAGCGGATCACCGTCTCGCTGGGTGAGGTAGCCGATGCCTCCTTCGGCGCGCCGGCTCTGATCGACATGATCGAGCTCGATACCGCGCTGAATAAACTCGAAGCGATCGACGCGCGGTTCGTGCGTGTTGTCGAACTGCACGTGTTCTGCGGCCTTGCATTCGGCGAGATCGCCCAGTGCGAAGGCATTTCCGAGCGCAGCACCTTCCGCGCTTGGCGCAACGCGCGCGTATTCCTCCTGGACCATCTAAGCGCATCATGACCACGCACAGCGACTGGCCGCAGTTGTTCGATCTGTTCGAACGCCTCGCCGACATGCCGGTTGGCGAACGCACGCGCCTGCTGGACGACATCGCGCGCGACCAACCCGAACTGCGTGCGCGGCTCGAACGCCTGCTCACGCTGGATGCATCCGCCCCGGATCTGGCCGCCGACGTGGCCGGCTGGAGCGACCAACTGACCGCCGACCACCCCGAACCGTTGCCCGAGCGCCTGGGCGCCTGGCGCATCCTGCGCGAAATCGGCGTGGGCGGCATGGGGCGCGTGCTGCTGGGCGAACGCGCCGACGGCGAATACGAGCAAACCGCCGCGCTGAAACTGATTCGCGGCGGCTTCACCTCGGACGACGCGGTGACGCGTTTCTTGCGCGAGCGCCGCATTCTCGCGCGGCTGGATCATCCGGGCATTGCGCGGCTGATCGACGGCGGCGTGGACGGCAATGGCCGCCCGTGGTTCGCCATGCAGTACGTGGACGGCATGCTGCTGATCGACTACTGCACGGCGCACACACTCGATCTGCGCGCACGGCTGCACCTGTTCATCGACATCTGCCGGGCCGTTGCCTACGCGCACCGCCACCTGGTCATCCACTGCGATCTGAAACCCTCCAATGTGCTCGTCGATGCCTCCGGCCATGCGCATCTGTTGGACTTCGGCATTGCTCGCCTGCTCGGCGCGCAAGACACGTCCGCCGCGGGCGCGACGCGCACGCTGCCGGCGATGTTCACGCCCGGCTATGCCGCGCCGGAGCAACGCGACGGCGGACCGCTGGGCGTGGCCACCGATGTCTACGCGCTCGGCGCGATGTTGTTTGAACTTCTGACCGGCGAACGTCCGCAGCCGCAGGGCGATGCACCTTGCCTGCCCTCGCGCGCGGCGACGGCGGGCCATTGCATTCCGGCGCGCCGGCTGCGCGGCGAACTGGATTTCATCGTCAGCCGGGCCCTGTGCACCGATCCGGCGCAACGCTATGCGGATGCCGATGTATTGGCCGAAGACCTGCGCCGCCATCTCAACGGCTGGCCGCTGCTCGCACGCCGCGACAACGCATGGTACCGGGTACGCAAGTTCATCGGCCGTCACCGCATCGCGGCGCCGCTGGCCGCCGTTGCGCTGGTGGCACTGATCGCGACCACCGCGCTGGCGCTGCGCCAGACCGCCATTGCCAATGAACGCGCCGCCGAAGCGACTGCCGTGCGCGATTTTCTCGTCGATATTTTCCACGGCGCCAATCCGCACGAGGGCGATGGCACCATCAGTACGCGCACGCTGATCGAGCGCGGCTCGGCTAGCCTGGACGCCACCCTCAAGGCGCAACCGGAACTCACCGCCAGCTTTGCCGCCGTGCTGGGCAATGTGTATCGCGAACTGTCCGCCTACGACGATGCCGACGCCATGCTGCGCCATGCGCTCACCCTCACCACGCAGCGTTACGGCGAAAACGCCGCGCAACTTGCGCCGATCCTGCGCGGCCTCGCGCAGACCTTGATCGAACGCGACAAACTCGACGAAGCGCATACGCTGCTCGAGCGCGCCCGCGCCATCGACCTGCGCACACAAGGCGCCGATGCGCCGGTGCTCGTCGAGGACGACGCACTGGCGGCGACACTGGCGCAACACGAAGGCAAGCTGCCCGACGCGCAGACGCTAATTAGCGCCGCCATTACGCGGATGCGTGCGATCAACGCGCCGCCGGAACGGCTGGCCGCTGCGCTCAGTCAACGCGCCGTCATCGAATATCAGCGCAGTGTATTGGACGACGCTGAGCGCGATACCCGCGAAGCTATCGACCTGTTCCGCCAGCGCTATGGCGAACGCAGCCTCGACGTGGTGGAAAACTTCACCAATCTGGGCGTGCTGCGCATGCGCCGTGGCGATGCGGCCGGCGCGGAAACCTACTTTCGCGATGGCCTTTCCGCCTATCAGCATCTGCTGCCGGCCGAGCATCGGCTGATCGCCGCGATGATGATCAATCTCGCGCGTTCGCTCGATCGCCAAGGCAAATCCAGCGAAGCCGAAGCGCTGTACAAGGATGCGCTTACGATGCAGCATCACCTGCTGGGCGATACCCATGCCGAAATCGCGGCCACGCTCAACAACCTTGGCAATCTGTATGCCACGCGCGGCGACTACGCACAGGCGCACGTCATGATGCAGCAGGCGCTGGATGTGTGGATGCGCCTTTCGGGCCCGACGCATCCGCTGGCGCGTGCCTCGCGCATCTATCTAGGCGCGATCGAGCGCGAGGAGGGCGACTACGCGCAGGCGCGCGCCACCCTGCAAGCGGTACTGGATGAATACCGCAAACAACCCGCTGGCAACGAAGCACGTCAAGCCTTTTGTCTGGATCAACTGGGCATACTCGCGCGCTATGAGGAACGCTACGCACAAGCCCAGTCCCTGCACCAAGAGGCGCAGGCGGTCTACACCGCGCTGAAACAGACGCTGCCAGTCGAGCGTGCGTTCGGCCTGACCTCGCTATCGCTGACCGAAACCGCCACCGGCCACGCCAGTGAGGCGAGCGCGCATGCCGAAGAAGCCGTCGCCCTGTTCGAGAACGCCAATGCACAAGCCGAGCCGAACTACAGCGCCGCCGTGCTCGCCCGCGCGCGCGCCGCGCTCGGGCGCGGCGATACGCAAGCCGCGCGCAAGGATGCGCAAGCCGTGCTGGAGCAACGCATGAAAAGCTACGGAGAAAACGATTTCCGCAGCGCCGAGGCCGAACTCGTGCTTGGCGAGGTCGAGTTGGCCGAACACCAGCGCGCCGAAGCGGAGAAACACATCCGCACCGCGCGCGACATCATGCAGGCCAAGGGCGGCGCGAACCTGCGCTTTGTGCGCGAGGCGGACTCGGTCCTGCGCGATTTGAATCCTGTGGGCAAGTAAGCGCATGGCCCCCTGGATGGGGTTTTATGAATAAAATATGAACACGCGTGCTGTTCCGGCCACGTCCGTGTCAGTCGCGAGCACGGTTTCTCGTATTCATCAAAAGCACTTGCGGAAATTTCGCACGTCTTTCGTC
>JAISPQ010000044.1 GCA_031274955.1 Rhodanobacter sp. | reverse complement strand
CTCGCCGATAGGCACGGTGCGCTGCCGTTTGTGCGCGAGCACTTTGGTACGGAACGCCGCGCGCTCGCGCGCGTAGTCTTCGAGTTTCCACAGATCGGCGCGGGTGAGCTTTTTCATTTCAGAGGCCGTAGGCGTAACGCAGCAGGCTGATCGGACTTTCCGCGGCCGGATGATCGTCCATGCCGTGCGCGAGATGCGCCCCGGCCATCGGGCAATCGCTGGCGAAATGATCCGGCGCGGCCTGCGTGATGCGCGCCTCGACCGGCTTGGCGAGTTTGCGTGAGATCGCGTAAGTCGCCGTCCTCACGCCATACGTGCCGTCGTGGCCCGAGCAGCGTTCGATCGCCGTGACTTCGGTGCCCGGCACCAGCGCGAGAATGTCGCGCGTCTTCGGCCCGATGTTCTGCACGCGCTGATGACAGGGCGCGTGCCAGGCGACCTTGCCGAGCGTGTTCGCGAAAGCAGTCTTCAGCAGCCCCGCCTGGTGGCGCTGCCACAGGTATTCGAACGAATCGAAGATGTGACTCTTGACCAGCAATACATTCGCGTCATCTGGAAACATCAGCGGCAGTTCCTGCTTGAACATCAGCACGCAGGATGGAATCGCCGCGGTGATGTCCCAGCCGTCGCGGATCGCCGCGGCGAGCACCGGGATGTTCTGTTCCTTGTATTTGGCGACGGTTTCCAAATCGCCGAATTCGAGCTTGGGCATGCCGCAACAGACTTCGCGCTCGATCAGCTTCACCGCGATGCCGTTGTGGCGCAGCACGAGCGCCAAATCCTCGACCGACTGCGGTTGCGACACATTGCAATAGCAAGTCGCGAACAGCGCGACTTTGCCGCGTGTGCGGCCGGCGGGCTTGATGTCATCGGCACGGACATCACTGGCAGCCGGGGCATCGAGCGAGCGCAGGCGGCGGCGCGCCGTATCGGCATGGTAGTCCGGCAGACGCGCATCGGGATGTACGCCCAGGGTCTTGTCGAGCAGTTTGCGCATCGGCCGCGTGCGATTGACGCCGTTGACGATATTCGCGACGACCGGAATCGAGGCGAGCTTGCCCACGGCCGTCGTATTGGATAGCACTTTGGCAGCAAATCCGGTTTCGCCCCGGCGATGGCGCGCGGCCTTGGCGCGCAGCATCAGATGCGGAAAGTCCACGTTCCACGCATGCGGCGGCACGTATGGACACTTGGTCTGGTAACACAGGTCGCACAGATAGCACTGCTCGACGACCTTGGCGTAGTCGGATTTGGCGACGCCATCGACTTCCATCGTCGCGGATTCATCGACGAGATCGAACAGCACCGGGAACGCCTGGCACAGGCTGACGCAGCGGCGGCAGCCGTGACAGATATCGAACACACGCTCCAGTTCCGCGTCGATCGCGCCCTGGTCGTAGAACGCGGGATTCTTCCAATCCAGCGGATGGCGCGTCGGCGCTTCGAGGCTGCCTTCGCGTGAGGGGGCGGTGTCGGTTGGCATGGGGAAGAATGCTCTTTTGAGAAGCCCGGCATGGATACCGGTCTGTTCTTTGCCGTCAGGAGGACGGCAAAAGTAGCTGATTCGAGATTCGGGAAAGCACCCCCTACTTCGTCGTTCCCGCGAAGGCAGGAATCCAGTGCCTTTTCTTCGTAGAGCACAAGCAAAGACGCTGGGTTCCCGCTAAGAGCGCGCGGGAACGACGATGTAGGCAGGGTTCATACGTGGCGATCAACCGCCGACTTCGTTGAGCGCCTTCGTAAAGCGGTTCGCGTGCGAACGCTCGGCCTTGGCCAGCGTCTCGAACCAGTCGGCGATTTCGCCAAAGCCTTCCTCGCGCGCGGCCTTGGCCATGCCCGGATACATGTCCGAGTATTCGTGCGTTTCGCCGGCGATCGCACTCTTCAGGTTGGCGCTGGTGTTGCCGATCGGCAGACCGGTAGCCGGGTCGCCGACCGCTTCGAGATATTCCAGATGCCCGTGCGCGTGCCCGGTCTCGCCTTCGGCGGTGGAGCGGAACACGGCGGCCACGTCGTTATGGCCTTCCACGTCGGCCTTCTGGGCGAAGTACAGATAGCGGCGGTTGGCCTGCGATTCGCCGGCGAAAGCATCCTTGAGATTCTTTTCAGTGCGGCTGCCTTTCAGATTACTCATGATGTCACCTCATCGTTTGACTATAGGATTTGCGGTGTCGATCCGATCCGATCCGACGACACACGCCAATCATGGCACTGTCGCATGACGTATGGAAATCGACAGATACGATGAGATCGATAGATCGTCTCTATCGTTTGGATTTCGCTCGCCCAGTCGCCCGCCGCGTGCTGGACATCGAGGTCGGAAGATCGCGCGGCAATGTGCGGAACACCTCGGCCAAGTGTTTCAGGAGCGGCGCGATCGCCGAACTCTTGCGCCATATCATCGCGATGCGCCGGCTCGGCGGACGCTGGCGGAACTCGACAAGCCGGATATCCGCGGACGGCGTCACCGGCGGCTTCACCGCGAGCATCGGCAACAAGGTGATACCGACACCCGCCGCTACCATCTGCCGCAGCGTTTCCAGGCTCGTCGCGCGAAAGCCGATGCGTTCGCCGGCGTCGGCGAGCCGACAAACTTCCAGCGCCTGATCGCGCAGGCAGTGTCCGTCTTCGAGCAGCAACAGGTTCTGTTCAGCGAGATCGTCGAGTTTGAGCGCGCGCCGCGCGGCCAATGCGTGCCCTACGGGTACGGCGAGCACGAAGGCTTCCTCGAACAGAAACTCCTGATGCAACCGATCGTCGTGAATCGGCAACGCGAGAATGCCGGCATCCAGCCGCCCTTCGTGCAGTTGCCGGAGCACGATCTCGGTTTTTTCTTCGGTGAGCAGCAGTTCCAGGCGCGGAAAGCGCGTGCGGATCATCGGGATCACATGCGGCAGCAGGTAAGGCCCGAGCGTGGGAAAGATGCCCAGACGCACCGTACCCGCTTCGGGATCGAGCGTGCGGCGCGCGATGGCGCGGATCTGCTCGGTCTCGTTGAGCACTTCACACGCGCGTTGCACGCTCTCATAGCCGGCTTGCGTGAGCAGCACCTTGCGCGGAGCGCGTTCGACCAGCGCGACACCGAGTTCTTCTTCCAGCTTGCGAATCTGCATCGAAAGCGTCGGCTGGCTGACGAAGCTGGCCGCCGCGGCGCGGCCAAAGTGCTTGTGCTCGGCGAGAGCGACCAGATAGCGCAGATCACGCAAGTTCATGACGGCACCGATTGGAGCATCCTATCGAATGGATATCAATCATCGGTTTGGATGATTGTCCGAATCTTGTCCTGTTTCCCTCGCGACCCGATAATCGCGTGTGCGGCGGCGGCGGCAGTGCGCCGCGCGGAGGGGGATACTCGATGACTATCGACGACACGACCGTGCTGATCGTGGTGGACGTGCAGAACGATTTTCTGCCGGGCGGCAGTCTCGCGGTGAAGGACGGCGATCAGGTCGTTCCGGTCATCAACCGTGTAGCGGGGAGGTTCGCCAATATCGTGGCGACGCAGGACTGGCACACGCCCAAGCATATCTCGTTCGCCTCGTCCCACCCCGGCAAGCGGCCATTCGACATGATCGACCTCGTCTACGGCAAGCAGGTGCTCTGGCCGGACCATTGCGTGCAGGGTACCGAGGGTGCGGCGCTGGCGCGCGACCTGTCGATCCCGCAGGCGCAACTGATGATCCGCAAGGGTTTTCATCACAACATCGACAGCTATTCGGCCTTCACCGAAGCTGATGGCAAAACCACGACGGGATTGGCCGCCTACCTCCAAGCCCGCCGGATACGGCGGGTCTTCGTCGCCGGGTTGGCGACCGATTTCTGTGTGGCATGGACGGCGCTGGATGTGCGCAAGGCCGGGTTCGAAACCACGATCATCGAGGATGCCTGCCGCGCCATCGACGCCGACGGCTCGTTGGCCAAGGCGTGGCGCGATGCCGGTACGGCCGGTGTGCGGCGCATGCAGTCGACCGATCTCGCGGTGTGATGCGCGAGGGCCACCGCTGATGCGCGTGCGCGATCTCCTGTCAACCGCGCGTGCGCAGCTTGGTGGAGGGGAAGAGGCGCGCGCGGAAGCCGAATGGTTGCTCGCGCACGCGCTTGACCGTCCACGTGCATGGTTGTTCGCGCATCCTGAGTTCGCGCCGGAACGCGAGTCTTGCGACGTGTTCACACGACTCGTCGAAGAACGCCGACGCGGCAGGCCGATCGCGTATCTGCTCGGTCGGCGTGAGTTCTGGTCGCTGCCACTCACGGTGACACCGGATGTGCTGATTCCGCGGCCGGAAACCGAATGCCTCGTCGAGCTTGCGCTGCACCGGATTCCACCGGATGCCGCCTGCGCGGTCGCGGATCTGGGCACCGGCTCCGGCGCGATCGCGCTGGCGCTGGCGAGCGAGCGTCCGCAGGCGCGGGTGCTGGCGACGGATGTGAGCCATGCGGCGCTCGC
>JAISPQ010000022.1 GCA_031274955.1 Rhodanobacter sp. | reverse complement strand
CCCATTGATCGACATGACAGGCTCCGAGTGAGAAGGTGGAACCATGTTGTCAGATACCAGTCTCAAATCCTGCGACGGCGGGTGCAATGGCGGGCTGAGAGTCGGGGCTAATCAGGTATTGTTTTTAATCAACGACCCCGCCCCAAAGGGCGAGGTATGGAGCAGTGCTACGAGCAAAAATTCTTACGCCGCAAGCGGCGGGGAATGTACCCGAAAGAGATTCAGCGCAAGGCGCTCACGCCGAACGACTTCCCTGATCTACCCACCGTCGCCGAACGCCTGGCTGCCTTCGAGCGGTATTACCAAACCATTGCACGCCCGTTCGAGTGGAAGTTCACCCACGCCGATCTCAACAACTTGCTCGCCCGTATGCGGCAACGCTATGCCGAAGACAACTCGCTCAAACTGGCCGCCTGACAATACGCGAGCGGGCTTCTGAAGTGCAGTACCAAGAACTTATCCTTATATCCCCACCAGCCCGCGCCGGAGACGGTGTGTGTGCGGGCCGCGAAAGAGCGCGGCAGTGTATGTCGATACATGACCAAGCGATGATAAAGGCCCGCATGCACACCGATCCGGCCCCCCGATCAGAAGCATTTCGGGGGCAGGCTCTTCAGGCTATCCCGCCAAAGCCGCCATGCGACAAGCATCCTTCCCTGGAGCGCTGCCGTTCCCGCGTGCGGCCCGACGGCCGCCCGTGACCTGCCTCACCCACATGTCACATGCGGCGCTCACGCCGCGTGTGGGTGAGCGCCGCATGCGACCACCTGACAACGTTGGTGGGGCAACGCGGACTGGTGGGAATATAAAGGACAAGTTCTAAGGCTTGCCTCCACTGCCCGCCCGTTGCTGGCGCAGATCACACAGGTATGGGCACGCCGCGTTGTCAGGCTGCCTTGTCCAACTCGCCCAGCACCTGCGACAGGCCCGCGTATATCGCCGAGGCGCCACAGACGATCCCTTCCCAGCCGGCGATGACGCTGAAGGTCGCGATGCCGGTGAACTCAGCCGTTACAAGCAAGAAGAACAGCACGACCAGCGTGCCGAACACCACCTGCAGCGGAAGGTTCTTGAGCTTGAGCGTACCGACAAACAACACCACCGAAAAGATGCCCCATACCAGCAGGAAAAAGCCCAAGGTCTTGGGATCAGGTCCCGTCTCCCACCAACCCATCTTGGGCAGTACGAGTAGCCCCACGAACACCAGCCAGAACATGCCATACGAGGTAAACGCAGTACAGCCGAAAGTGTTGCCTTTCTTCCACTCCATGATGCCAGCGATAACTTGTGCCAAGCCGCCATAGAAAATACCCATCGCCAAAATCATGCTGGAAAGCGGAATCAGCCCTGCGTTGTGAATGTTAAGCAACACAGTAGTCATACCAAAGGCCAGCAAGCCCAACGGCGCGGGATTGGCAGTCGTGTCTTTGATGATCGTGTCGGTCATGAGTTATCTCCTTGTGAGGTATTGCGGGATCAACGGAACGGGCCTCCAAGACAGGAGAGCGGCCAAAATGCTACACCCTTACCCGTTATGAGCGAAATCCGAATATTCGTCCCTGAACACTCATCCCTACGTGTCCAACGAATCGACGGACATAGAGGACGCAACCGTTGAGTCGCAACCCAGTTACTCCCAGCACCGGTTAGGCCCAAGATATTGATTACATAAAGAAAAGCAGCGCCATGCGTGAGATATATCACGAAACAAAAACTGGGCGCAACCACGTGGCGGCGGGCACCACCACGCTGTCGATCCGACCGCTTTGCGGCACAATGCAGTGCCCGTTTCCCGATGAGTCCGTAAACGCCGCCACCCGGCGCCGTGTTCCCGCATGAATGCCACTAGCCCCGCGAAAGCCGTCGAACACACCCCGTTGATGAAGCAATACTTCGCCGCCAAGGCGGAGCATCCCGACACGCTCGTGTTCTTTCGCATGGGCGATTTCTACGAGCTGTTCTACGAAGACGCGCGCAAGGCGGTGCGTCTGCTCGATATCACGCTCACCCAGCGCGGTGCTTCGTCCGGGGCGCCGATTCCGATGGCCGGCGTGCCGGTTCACACGGTCGATAGCTATCTCGCGCGGCTGGTGAAACTGGGCGAGTCGGTCGCGATCTGCGAGCAGATCGGCGATCCGGCGACCGCCAAGGGGCTGGTCGAGCGCAAAGTCATCCGTGTCGTCACGCCGGGCACGGTGACCGAGGCCGCACTGCTCGAAGAGCGCCGCGACAATTTCCTGCTCGCGATCGCCGCTGACAAAACACGTTACGGGCTGGCCTGGATCGATCTTTCATCCGGGCGCTTCCTGCTCGGCGAGGCCGCCGATGCGCAGGCCCTGGCCGCGGAGCTGGCGCGTCTCATGCCGGTGGAAACGCTGGTCGGCGAGGATGTCGCGTGGCCGGCCTGCGTGACCGCCCTGCCCGGCCTGCGCAAGCGTGCGCCATGGCATTTCGATACGGTAACCGCGCAGCGCGAGTTGTCACGCTTCTTCGGTACGCGCGATCTTTCCGGCTTCGGCTGCGACGGCGTGCCGCTCGCGGTGGCCGCGGCCGGCGCGCTGCTCGGCTATGTCGAGGAGACGCAAAAATCCGCGCTGCCGCACCTGAGCGGATTGGCGATCGAGAATCCGCAAGAGACGATCGCGCTCGATGCGGCGACGCGGCGCAATCTGGAACTGGATACGCACGCCAGCGGTGAGCGCGAATTCACCCTGCTCGGCGTGCTGGATCGTTCGATCACGCCGATGGGCGCGCGCTTGCTGCGGCGCTGGTTGCATCGACCGCTGCGCAGTCACGATGTGCTCGATCACCGCTTGCAGGCGGTGCAGATGCTGATCGACCAGCGCCGCCACGAACATTTACGCGAAATTCTGCGCAGCATCGGCGATCTGGAGCGCATCCTCGCGCGCGTCGCGCTGCGTTCCGCGCGGCCGCGCGATCTTTCGACACTGCGCGACGGTCTGGCCTTGGCGCCCGAACTTGCGCGGGCACTCATTGGGTTTACCCGTGCACTCGTCCCTGAGTGCGAAGATCAAACAGCGGCCATCCATGACCGCACTTCTCAATTTTTACTACACGACCCTCTTGCATGCATGGGCGAACATGCGGATACCGTCGCGCATCTGGCGGCGGCCATCGTCGAACAGCCGCCCGTACTGGCGCGCGACGGCGGTGTGATCCGCGCCGGATTCGATGCCGAACTGGACGAATTGCGTGTGCTGGCGACGAACGCCGACCGGTTCCTGATTGAACTGGAAGAACGCGAGAAAGCCGCGACCGGTATCCCCACGCTCAAGGTCGGCTACAACCGCGTGCACGGCTATTACATCGAGATCAGCCGCGCGCAGGCCGACAAGGCGCCGCTGCACTACACGCGGCGGCAGACGATCAAGGGCGCCGAACGCTACATCACCGAAGAACTCAAAACCTTCGAGGACAAGGTGTTGAGCGCGCGCGAACGCTCGCTGATGCGCGAACGCGCGCTGTACGAAACCGTGCTCGATACGCTGCTCGAACGGCTCGGCCCGTTGCAGAGGGCGGCCGCGGCGATTGCCGAACTGGATGTGCTGGCGACGCTGGCCGAGCGTGCGGATACGCTCGGCTGGAGCCGTCCGCGCCTGGTCGATGTCGCGGGTATCGACATCGTGCGCGGGCGTCATCCGGTGGTGGAGCAGGTGCGCGAAGATCCTTTCGAGCCGAACGATCTGCACCTGGACGAGCGCCGGCGCATGCTCATCATCACCGGCCCGAACATGGGCGGCAAATCCACCTATATGCGCCAGACCGCGCTGATCGTGCTGCTTGCGCATATCGGCAGCTTCGTGCCGGCGGACGCGGCGACGCTGGGGCCCACCGATCGCATCTTCACGCGCATCGGCGCGGGCGACGATCTCGCGCGCGGGCAATCCACGTTCATGGTCGAGATGAGCGAAACCGCGAACATCCTGCACAACGCCACCGCGGCGAGCCTGGTGCTGATGGACGAAATCGGTCGCGGCACGTCAACCTACGACGGCCTTGCGCTGGCGCGTGCGTGCGCGGTGAGCCTGGCGACGACGAACCGCGCGTTCGCGTTGTTCGCGACGCATTACTTCGAACTGACGGAACTGGCCGCCGAATACGACAGCATCGCCAACGTGCATCTGGATGCCGTCGAATACGGCGATCAACTGGTCTTCATGCACGCGGTGAAGGAAGGCCCGGCGAATCGCAGCTTCGGCTTGCAGGTCGCCGCGCTGGCCGGTCTGCCCAAGGCGGTGATCGCCGACGCGCGGCGCACACTCGCGGCGCTGGAACGCGGCCGCGCCACGCCCGCGCCGAGCCGGCGCGATGTGGAGCCTTCGCCGCAACTGGGATTGTTCACACCACCGGAATCCGAAATCGAGCAGTCGTTGCGCACGCTCGATCCCGATGCGCTCACGCCGCGCGAGGCGCTGGATGCGCTGTATCGGCTCAAGAAGCTCGCGCCTTGAGTTCCCTTGATGCTCTTGTTTAGCGTGAAAGAACGTAAAAGGGAGCAGGGGGTAGGGGAAAAGCGACTCGTCATTTCCGCGAAATCATCTCCTACTTCGTCGTCATTCCCGCGAAAGCGGGAATCCAAGGACGTTAGGTTGCTGTCGTTCCCGCATGCTTTTGGCGGGAATAACGCTGTTGGGTAACCTGAGTATTCCACCTGTTTGGCTCCGGCTTAGGTGCTCCGCCGATAAAATGGCCGCATCCGGCGCCAAAATGCGAGGTTCCATGTCCAAAACCTCATCCAGCGACTCGCGCCGGGCCGGTCGCGGCCCGGTCCTGATCGATCTCGCGCTGCAAGGCGGCGGCTCGCATGGCGCCTTCACCTGGGGGGTGCTCGACCGGCTGCTGGAAGAACCCTGGCTGCGCATCGAAGCGATTTCCGGCACCTCGGCCGGGGCGATGAACGC
>JAISPQ010000247.1 GCA_031274955.1 Rhodanobacter sp. | reverse complement strand
CCTGAAGACGTGCAGGCGGTATTCCCATTCGTCGCCAGCCATCGCTTGACGCTCAGCACGAACGCGCGCGCGGATTGCGAGAAGCTCGCGTTGCAGTTGATCGAATCGACTCCCGTGCGCTGACCGTTCGTCCAGAAAAATGGTGCCGTCGATCGCCACCTTGCGTGCCCGCCTACTGGCCGCCGCCGAACGCCGCCTGCCCGCGCTGACGTGCCTGCGGCGCAGCGAAGCGCTGCCGATCCGGCTCGACCGCCGCCGCATTTATGTACTACCCACACGCTTCGGCCTGGGTTTCGCGGTGCTGCTGTTCGTGATGTTGTTGGGTGCGCTGAATTACGGCAACAACGCGGCCCTGCTGATGACCTGCCTGCTCGCCGCCGCGGCGGGCGCGAGCGTGTTCTTCGGCTTTCGCACAGTGAACGGTTTGTCGCTGCTGCGCGCGCGTGCCGATACGGTGCACGCGGGCGAACCGCTGCCGCTGCATTTTCGCTTTGCCGCCGGCACACACGCGCGGCCGAGCCTGCGTCTGCGCCGCGATGCGGCGGAAACGGCATTCGCGGTCGCCGCCGGAATGGAAACCCAAGCGACGTTGCTCGTAACCCAAACACGGCGCGGCTGGTTCCGGCCCGGCCGCGTGCGCCTGGCAACCGAATATCCGCTGGGCCTGTTTCACCTGTGGAGTTGGCTGCATCCGGACTTGGAATTTCTGATCTATCCGGCGCTGGAAACACCCGCACCGCCGCTGCCATCCGGCGATGGTTTTCTGGGTGAACGGCTAAACAGCGGCGCCAACGAGGAACACGCCGGCCTGCGTGATTACCGTCCTGGCGATCCTCCGCGGCAGATCGCATGGAAGGCGTCGGTGCGCCACGATCGCCTGTTGGCGCGCGATGTGGACCGCCACTCTAGCGAAGCACTGACGTTCGACTATGCGCAACTGCGCGGGCTGGATGCCGAAGCGCGCATCCGCCGGCTTGCCGCCTGGATCGTCGCCGCCGAAGCCGCACAGCGCAGCTACACCTTGCGCCTGCCCGGTGAAGTCATCGGCCCATGGCTGGGTACCACGCAGCGGCATGCCTGCCTGCGCGCGCTGGCGCTGTTACCGCACGCGAACGGTGAGCCGGCATGAGTGAACGCCTGAGCACTATCCCATTCACCCTGCTGATCGCGGCCGTTACGGCGACCTGTGCGATGCATATCCAGCATCTGCCACTGTGGCTGACCCTGCCCATGCTCGTGCTGATCGCCTGGCGTGGCCTGAGCCGGTCGCGCGGCGCCACGATCGTGAGCGCATGGATTCGCATACCGCTCGCCGTGCTGGTGCTGCTGCTCATCGTGCGCGCTTACGGCAATGTAGTGGGCCGCGAACCCGGCAGCGTGCTCGGCTGCGGCTTGCTGGTGTTGAAACTGCTGGAAACCGATACCCCCCGCGATGCGCGCGTGGCACTGGGTTTCGCCTCGTTCGTGCTGATGGCGGCATTGCTGTTCACACAGGAGCTTGTATTCACCCTTACGGTCTGCGCGGTGCTCGTGCTGCAACTGGCGACGCTGGTCGCGCTGCAACCGGCGCCGCTCATCCCATCCAAACCGCTGCGCGCGCCGCTGCGTCTGGCCGCTCTACTGCTCGGCACCGGCCTGCCGCTCGCCGCCGCAGCTTTCATGCTGATCCCGCGCCTCGCGGTTCCGCTGTGGGGCGCGACACGCAATGAACCCGTGGGGCGGTCTACGGGCCTCAATGAGCGCATGTCGCCGGACGATTTCACGCCACTATTGATCGACGACTCGCCGGCGTTCCGCGTCGATTTCACCGATACGCTACCGTTGGCCAAACAACGCTATTTCCGCACGATCGTGCTGTGGAATTTCGACGGCGTTGAGTGGACGCGCGGTCATATGCACGGAAATATCGCGGTCGAACCGCTTGGCGATAACGCGAGCGCCAACACCGATTACACGATCACGCTGGAACCGACCAATCACCGCTGGCTACCGGCGCTGGACGTGCCGGTGCAAGCACCCGATGCCGCGCACATGACCTTCGACCGCACCCTCGTCGCGAATGCCGCCGTCATGCAGCCGCGCCAGTACCGCGTGCAATCCATGCTGGACGCGCCACTCGCACCGCAACTGGACGCCACCGAACGCGAACGCGCCCTGCAAGTGCCCATGGGTTTTAATCCGCGCACACGTGCGCTGGCGCGGCAATGGCGCGACGCAGGCGACGACGATGCCGCGATCATCCGCAAGGCGCTCGAACTCTTTCATGCGCGTTTTACCTATACGCTGGCGCCGCCACCGGTCGGACGCGATTCGATCGACGATTTCCTGTTCGTCACGCAGCGCGGCTTCTGCGAACACTACTCGTCCGCGTTTGTGTTCCTGATGCGCGCCGCCGGCATTCCGGCGCGCGTGGTCACCGGCTATCAGGGCGGCTGGTGGAGTCCATCCAATCGCTACCTGCTCGTGCGCCAATCCGATGCGCACGCCTGGGCCGAAGTGTGGCTGCCCGGCCGCGGCTGGCAGCGCGTGGACCCGACCGCTGCGGTGAATCCGGCACGCATCGAACTCGGCGCGCCGGCCGCCAACGGCCATCCCGGCGGATGGGAACAGGCCGACTGGCTGCGCACGCTGCGCAACCATCTGGATATCGCCAATCGCCTGTGGACCCAAGGCATCATCCGTTTCGATGCGCTGCGCCAACGCAGCGCGCTCACGCCGTTTGGCCTGGGCGACGACAATCCCGGCAAGCTGCTGCTCGCGCTCGCGGTCATCCTCTGTCTGGCGATGATCGCCGCAACGCTCTGGGCGATGGCGAGCAGCACGCGCACGCAAGGCGATGCGCTCGACCGCGCCTGGGCACGACTCTTGGCAAAACTCGCGCGTAACGGCATCGGCCCGATGCCTGCGGAAGGCCCGCTCGACCTGTGCCGACGCGTGCATCGTCTCGCACCCGCGCTCACCGCCGATGTGAACCCCCTCGTCGATGATTACGTGCACCTGCGCTACGGCGTCGCGATGCCGCCGGAAGCGCGCGTGGCCGCCTTTGCGCGCGCGGTGCGCCGGCTGGAAGTACGACACCGTATAAAAAGTTGAACGTTCCGGCGCAGGCGGAGGGAGATATGTAAGCGTCCCATCTTCCCATCGCATGAGGGTTGCCGGACGCTTACAGAGCGCCGATAAGACAGCAAGGTTCAAAATGTCGCTCAACGCACGCCCGACCGCATGCGGCCTCATCTCACGAGTGAGATGAGCGTTGCACCACTTTTCCTCTCGATCGATCGACAGGCCCGTGACGTCCGCGGGCCTGTCGGCATCGATCAACACATGCCACGACGCATGTTGCGCACAGCCACCCCTGCCAGCAACGCGATCAGTACGGCCAGTACACGCGGATCCAGCGTCGGAGTCGCCATCGCCTCTTGCGGCGGCGGCGCCGCAACGAACCATGCCACCACTGGGCCGATCGTGATCGGATCGATCACCTTGATAAGGTAGGGGCCGGCCGTCGTGCTCATCACGCCGACCGTGCATTGGCCGTCCATATCCGTCAGGCAGGTCGTGCTGGTCAGTGTCGAACCCACACCCGATTGCAGCGTCACCAGCACATTCACCACCGGCAGGCCGTTCGCATCACGCAGCGTCACCCGCACGATACCCTGCGACTGGCCATCCGCCGGGGTGTTATTCGGCGCCGGCAGATTATTCGGCGCCAACACCTCGATCGTCGACTTGACCGCATCTGGTGCCGCCGATCCGCAGTTTGTTGTCACCGTCGGACTGCACACGTCTATGAATGTCGCCAGCGCCGGGGAGAGTGTCAACGTGCCCACCGTCGCTCCAACCTCGTATTGGCCTCCCGTCGTGCTGATCAGACCGACCGTGCACATGCCGTCTGCGTCCGTCAGGCAGGTTGCGTTCACAAGGGTCGCGCGGCTATCCGCCACCGTGAATACCACCAGCACATTCGGTACTGGTATACCGCTCGCGTCGCGCAAGGTCACCTGCGCGATGTCCCGCGACAGACCGTTCGCCGGTGAGCCGTCCACGCTGATCGCAAGCTCCGATGTCCCCGCCTCCGGTGCGCCCGGCACCGGTTGCGTAAACACCGCCGTCACCGGCCCCAAGGTCACCGGCGCCGTTGCGCTCACCTCGTAGCTACCCGGTATCGGGCTCGTCAAACCGGCCGTACACGTGCCTTGCACATCGGTCGTACAGGTCACCTGCTGACTCGGCGGTATCGGATTTGGGCCGCCGCTGAGACTGGCCCGCTTGACCGTGCTCAGTTGTGCATTGCTGACGAAGGTCGCACCCGGCACCACTTCAAGCGTCACCTGCTGACCCTCTACTGGATTGCCATTGGCATCGCGCAGCGTCACTTGGGCCTGGTTTTCAGATACGTTGTTCGCTGGCTGGTGGTTCATCAGCATAAACAACGTGGAGTGCGCCTGCGATACTGGGCCGACAAACGTCACCATCACCGGACCGATCTGCACCGGAGCGATCACTCCAACCGCATAGCTGCCCGGCGCCGTCGCCGTGATGCCGACCGTGCACGCCCCATAAGCATCGGTTATGCAGGTATCGCTCATCAGCGTCGCCCCCGCACCTGCTGTCAACGTGACCTGCGTGTTTATCACCGGGTTACCCGCCGCATCGAGCAGCAGCACCGTCACCGTATCCTGTGCCACACCATCGGCTGAACGGTTGTCGTCCATGCTGTTAATCACCGACAAATTACCCGATGGCACCCTGTTCTGCCCAATATCGTGCGTAATTACCGCCGTGTTCGCTCCCGCTGCCACCGTGAACTGGTCGCCGCTGGCCGTGTTCGGACTCGCGCTCAGGCTGTGGCTGTACCAGACATAGCCGCTGGCGAGCGTAGGTAGGTTCGACGTGTTCAACGTCGCCGTGCAGGTCGCGCCTTGCGGCGCCTGCAAGGCTGCGCTGTCGTTGGCCGCCAGAGTCGTGTTCCAGCTATAGCCCGTGCCGCAGTTGATCGCCACGTCGAACAGACCGCCTTGATAGGCGTCGGTCTGGCCGCTGAGCGCGTTCGTGAACGTCAGCGTCCGCAGGTTACCCGCATCCAGCGTGCTCAGCACCTGGTTGTTTACGGTCACCTCCGTATCGCCGGTCACCTTCACGCTGCTTGGGATCAGGCTCGGCGCGTAGGTGTACTGCGAGCCATCGCCGATCTGCGGCAGGCTCGCTTCGCTGATCGTACAGGTCTCGCCATCCTTGACCTGCACCTGGCCCTGGTCGTCCGCCTTCAGGTTCAGCGTCGCGTCCGGGCTGGT
>JAISPQ010000175.1 GCA_031274955.1 Rhodanobacter sp. | reverse complement strand
CCGACAGAAGTGCTACAGGAGATACGGAAGATGCGGTTTGAAGAAGCGTATGGTGGGTGGGACACGGGTCGTTTGACGCAAGCCGAAGCGGCGAGTCTGTTGGGTGTTTGTGAGCGGACTTCGGCTTCATCCATCGCTGGCTGTTCGACCAGCTTCAGGTGGACAACCTGACGCTGGATCTGGACTCCACGGTGATGACGCGCTACGGCAAACCCGAAGGCGCAGCCAAGGGTTACAACCCGAGCAAGCCCGGGCGGCTCAACCGTGCGCCCATCGCGTGCGCGATGGCCGGCGTGTCGTCGCGCGAGCCGCCATCGACGACGAGGACTTCCGGTGTTGAACCAAAGCGTCCTGAGGCTCTTGAGGGAGACGCTCGCACGGCGCTCGCCGGTCGCCGTGATGTCCGGATGGCTGAATTTCACGGCCGAGACACCCGGGCACGCAGGCTTCGCAACCGCTGTCGGACAGATCTGCGCCGGATTCGGTGGTCGGGTTACGGCCGCTGGTTGCCGGCCTTGTGTATCAAACAGGGACTGATCCATATTCGGTCAGCATCCGGAAAGTGAAGTCACGCCTCAGTATCGGTTAACCCATCAACGCTGTGCAGAGGTGCCCTGGCAGTACGGTTACGGGCAAACAGACGCGCGGCCGTTGTTCACCTCCTGCCTCAAGCTAAAGAGGGGGAGAAGTGGCCGAATGGGTGCGCGGTTACAAGAGCCCGCCCCCGAAATGCTTCATGGCCTTAATCGTTAGGTTGCTAGCCGGGTGGCGCGGAGAGAATAATTTTGACAAGACGCCCACTCCGAAACGACAGTGTGAAATATTCAGGCAGTTCGCAGGCGCATGCCGTCGAATATCGCCACTCGTCAGGGGAAATTTCTTCCTCCGGTTTTCCAAGGTTCTTCAGCACATCACCCTTTGATGCGCCGAGATTTAGAGCATGCCAATTACCAAAGCCTTCTTTCGGATTGAACCACGGTGTTACAGCACTCTTCCGCTCGGCAGCGCCAATCTCTGAACTGACGCCTTCAGAAATTGTTACCTCTCCAACGATTGAGTCTGTGTAGGACACCACGTGCAATGTGGCCTTGGCGTGCCTGTCAATGTAGTAGCGATTGCCAGTATCGTCTTTGGTTGCGCGTGAAACGCCCTTCCCAAGAAGTCGTTGCACGTTCGAATCCGTCGAGATACCCAAAGTGATGCCGGCGAAATGGAGAGGCCAGCAAACAGTGCCCTGGGGAAGTTTGAGGTCATCAGCGACCGCACCCGCGGCAACCAAAGACAATACAGGAAGAAACAGAAATAGAAAGTATCTCATCGGTCTTGGAACCTAATGCCAAAGTTAACCGGCGGCGAAGCCGTCCGGGTTGAACTTAATGTTGGGCCGCGCGGACATGATAATATAAAGAAAGCACGGCCCCAACCATGACACCGACAAGCCATCCGAGAAAAGAGGCTATCACAGGGCCACCAATGGCAATTAATCCAAACAGAAATTGAAGTGTATTGTGGATGAAAGAGGGTGAAGCTGAGGAAACATCGAGCGCAGAGAACCCGGAGATCAGAAGGACGATAAATAAAGCATTGGCGGCGATGAAGCCAAGAGTGCCCCACAGTGAAATGCGCCAAACAATACTGTAGGCTGAATGGATGCGTGAAATTCTCTTTGTGGCAACGACCAGCGCCCCGGCAATGATGAGCCAGAGAAAGAATGCTGGAAGGACAAAAAAATACGCCACAAATTCTCCTTAGCCTAACGCCCGAATTAACCGGCGGCGAAGCCGTCCGGGTTGAACGCAATGTTGGGCCATACCTGTCGTTCTTCGATGTCTTCAAACGCTGACCAGCCAAGAAATTTTGCGATTCGGCTGGCAAGAGCCTCGTACCACTGCCAGTTTTCATAGGATGAACAGATTAACTCAACCACATTGACTTTGGCCCAATAGGTCGATTTGTCTTGGATTGCATAACCGCCATTTTCATCGCAATAAGCCATTATGATTATGACTCCTGGATAATTTTCCTTGGACTGAAATTCTATTAAGCCAGTTTGCTGCAATTCTGGCATTTGAGCTAAGAATTCAAGTAGTGAATCTGTCTGTGTGAAACACGAGTAGCGTGAGTTGGCACGAAGAGTCAGATACCACGTCATTTCTGGACACCCCTTATAGCCTAACGCCTAAATTAACCGGCGCGCCGTAGGCGCGTCCGGGTTGAATGCAATGTTAGCGAAGTAATCGGCCCGGACGTGCCGAAAACCGTTCCAAAAGAAAGTCGCTTGCATCTGATGCTGTCTATACAAATCAAAAAGTTAGGCGCGAGTTTCTTGAGAGACCAACGATACTTAGGCACTGCGCCATACGGCAACCCATTCGATTGCATCATCGTCCTCGTCGCCACCAACGTCCTCGCGCGTGGCGATATTGATACCAAGTTCAGGGAAATCCTGTCCATCTACGAAATACTTTGATTCTTCAGGATTGAAACCAAGTGATCCGAGGTGAGTGATAAGTTCGCTCCAAGTTGTGTCGAGAAGCTCCTGCCCGTCTAGTTGCACTGACCCAGTGATGCACATGATTGTCTCAAGGGTATTCGCGTCATCGTAGCGCAGGAATATTTTCCCGTCACTATTGAGGTATTGATCCTCGCTCTCTCGACGCTGGTTCTTTGGCGGAGGGAAATACCCAGCCAATGCCTGGCGTACCTCGGCACGTGGTGCGCCAACGACGATTTCTGCTTCACCGAAGCGAATGCCCCGACGGGGTAGAAGTTGCCAGCTCATAAATTACCTCTTGTTGATTGATGATTCCGATGCCTAACGCCAATTGGGCGCTTGGCCAATTGTTTTACCTGGAATATCATTAGCAAAGTCCCATTGCAACACGGCATGATCGCCCTTTCGAACTGCGTAGTAACCAGCCAGAGTGCTACCGACCCAGTCTTTGGGCTCTCCGCCAGCATAGTGTAGTTGAAAAATAAAATACTGCTTTGGCTCGGCATACAGAACGCAACTATATCGCCCCATGGGGTTTTCAACTGCAAGGTGTTTTACCTTTGCCGCTTTTATTAATAGAACGCATGCTTGCTTTTTGGTGAAGGCGCTAGCCATTACATTGATGCAGCCTAATGTCGCAATAGCAGTCAATACGAGGCGGATTGAGTACAGAAGTAGCATAGCCTAACGCCAAAGTTAACCGGCGGCGAAGCCGTCCGGGTTGAACGCAATGTTAGCGAAGTAATCGGCCCGGACGTGCCGAAAACCGTTCCGAAAGAAAGTCGCTTGCATCTGATGCTGCCTATACAAATCAACAAGTTAGGCGTGAGTTTCTTGAGGGGCCACATTAAGCGGATTGAATGATGGTTACACATTTTTTTGTGGCGCTATTCAAAAAAACATAAACAACAGAATCATCGTGAAATTCGTTACCAAGTTCAAGCTGCCCGACAAAAATTAATGGCTTTCCTTCTTGGATAGGCCACATGGCGTCTTGGAGCCATTTGGGTGGTTTTTTCAAACATTGGAAAGCACTCAAGAGCTTGGCTTTAAGCCATTTAGTTTTTTCTGCTTTGGAAATATCTGGCGTGTCTTTCAGTAGCTCGGCAACAAAATCAGTGGGAACTTCTAACCATTTTGGCTGTGCTGAGAGTATCAATTCATGAAGCTCTCGCTGCGTGGTATCGAGATTTACCTTGCAGCCATCTTCTTCGAGTGCGCGTTGCACTCTATCTTGAGCGTTGAAAATCTGTGCGGGGTCGGAGTAGTTAACTCCGATGAGATAGTGATAGAGAGAAATTCCACCATGAAAATATGAGGGCGGCTTCTTGCTAGAAAAATATTGCTCAAGCTCACTACTTCCATAGAGGATTGACTCAAACTCTCTTGGCGATATTTCGCCTGAGACAAATTTGCAGAGACTTTCCAATTCTTGCGAAGGTAGAGAGAACATTTTGATATAAGCCAAAAGTATCGCTGTGACCAGCTTAACGCCAAAGTTAACCGGCGGCGAAGACGTCCGGGTTGAATGAATGAAAGGAACTTCCCCGACCTGAGTGAGCCGCGCATAGGCGGCGATACGGCAACAAAGTGTCATGATGGGAAGTCAACTCTCTCATCAACACACTCGTTTTTTGGAAGGGGAAGTCCATGACTATCATAACCGTAGGAATCGATCTGGCAAAGAACGTCTTTGCTGTTCACGGCGTGGATGCCACAGGAAAGCCCGCGCTGGTACCCAACACCGCGCGCTGAAGTTGATTAAAAGCATTCGCTTGTGGACAGAAAGCAGAACCCGAATCTCACAGTAACTGATTGTGAGAGAACGAAAATTTGTCTGTCAGCTGCTGGAACTTCGGATTAATGCCATCAATGATGTCTGTTCTCATGCCCATGACGTAACTTCCACCCCCAGCTATCCAACGAGTGTCTACGGCGGCCTGTTACCATGCGCCGCCGTCGTTCCCCCACAATGCCATGCCCGATCTTTCGTTGCTGCATACCCATGTTGCCACGCCGCTGGTGGTGGATGCGCCGTTCGTGTTGGCGGTTCGCTTCGAAGTCACCGCCGCTATCGTGTTCGATGTCGATATATCGCTCGATATCTTCGACGCCGCCGGTGCGCAGATGCATCACGCGCAGTTGGCGAATGCGGGCTGGGATGTCAGTTGGTTGCCGCGCGGCTGCTTTCAGGCGCATGCGTTGGCGGCTCATGCCGGTCTGCCGGCGGGTTGCTATCGTGCCGAAGTTGCGCTTTGGCATCGGCGCCGAGGCGAGTCGATCAAGGCCGGTACCGCATCGTTGGCGTTCGAAGTGGCCGGGTCGTCGGTTGCCGATGGTCTTGTGCCGGTCTGGCAGTTGCGCAGCGAGCCGGGAACGACGCCGATCGAATCGCTTTCATGGAAACGCGGTGCGGCGGATTGGTTCTTCAAGCACTTCGATCATGCCGCACGCACGACGGCAAGCTACCTGCTCGGCGATTCTGCGTTGTTGAAGGGGCGCATCCTCGATGTGGGCTGCGGCGATGGGATCACGGATTTGGGTATCGCCTTGCGCTGGCAGCCGCAAGAGTTGATCGGCATCGATCCGTTCCGCGGCTACGAGCGACTGCCGCAGATCATGCGCGATGCGCATCTGCCGCTCGAACGTCTTCCGGAGGGTCTGCGTTTTCTACCGCAGGACGCCAATGCGCTGCCGTTCCCCGACGATCACTTCGATGTGGTGCTGTCCTGGGGGTCGCTGGAACATATTGCTGGTGGTTACGCGCAGGCGTTCGCGCAGATGCGCCGGGTATTGCGTCCGGATGGATTGCTGATGGTGCATCCGGGGCTTTTCTATTCCGATATCGGCAACCACCTGGGTGAGTTCCGCTTCGCGCGGGAAGAACCCTATGTGCATTTGAAACATTCCCGCGAATGGCTGCGCGAGCAGATTCTCAAGGGCGAGATCCAACGCATGGATCGGGCCGGTGATGACGCGACACCTGCGCAGTACTGGCAATGGTTTACCGAGTTGAATCCGATCACCGTGCCCGCGTTCGAACGCGAATTGCGCGATCTGGGTTTCGAGCCGTGGCGCGTTGCGCTGCGCACGCACGACCGGGTTGATTACACGCCGGAATTGCAGTGTTATTCGTTTGTCGATCTTGCGGTCGGCGAGTTGTATGTGTCCGCGTGGAATCGCAAGTCATGAAGAACGCAACCGATAGGCCGGCGCTCGTGATCCGCGACGCGCACACGGACGATATCGCTTTTGTCGTGGCAGCGAACGCGGCGATGGCGCTGGAGACCGAGCGCAAGACGCTCGACCCTGCGACGCTCCAGCATGGCGTTGCTGCGGTCATCGCGCAGTCCGCACGCGGCTTTTATCTGATCGCCGAACGCGCAGGCGCGCGGGTCGGCTGTGTGTTGATCACACGCGAATGGAGCGATTGGCGCAACGGCGATTGGTGGTGGCTGCAAAGTGTGTATGTGGTGCCGGACGCGCGGCGCAGCGGTGTATTTTCCGCGCTGTACGCCGACGTGGAACGGCGCATGCGCATCGCCGGAAACACGGTCGGGTTGCGCTTGTATGTGGAACGGGACAACGTGCGCGCGCAGGCTACTTATGCCGCGCTGGGCATGCACGAGACTGCTTACCGGCTGTATGAGCGCGAAGCGGTGCGTGGATTGGCTGCGCGGTGAGTTTGTAGACGATGTTCCGGGACGCGCTGCTCGATATCTGGCAACTGTCGCTGGCACCGGGGTTGCCGGCGTATCTGCCGTGGTCACAGGCATGGGCGTGCTATCGACGGCTGGCCGCGTATCCGTGGTTGTTTGCCGAGCCTACAGCGGCGGCAGTGGTTGCCGCCGAGGTATTGCCGATCAGCGACATGGCCGCATTTCAACGCGATGTGCGCACGACGTGGTTGCTCGATGCGGCCGATCTTTATCTCTCGCGTCGCCACAGCTTGGACTGGTGGCCGAAATACGTCAGTGTGGAGGGTAGGTGGCCGCGCGCACGCGCCTTCGTCGTCGTCACCTCCCATTACGGTACGTGTCTGTGGCTCTTGCGCGCCCTGCACCGGGCGGGACACCGCCACCGTTTTCTGTCGGGGCGTTTCGAGCGCGCCGATTTCGGGCATCGTGGAGGGCTGTATCGTTACGGAGCAAGACGTCTGGCGGAAGTCGAGCGCATCGGCGGTGCGCCGGTCGCCTACCGGCCGGGCGTGCGCCAGGCATTGCTCGATACGCTCGCGCGTGGCGTGTCGGTGGTCGGCTTGATCGACATGCCGCCGCGGCTCGCTCCGCGCGGCCAGCATCCGGTGACCTTGCTCGATCGGCCGGCCAGCCTGCCCGATGGTCTGCTGACTCTGGCGCACGATGCCGGGGTACCGATCGTGCCATGCTGGGTCACGATCGACTACACGACCGGTCATCGTCATGCCGTCATCGGCGAGGCCTTGTCGCCGCAACCCGCCAACTGCGTGCTGGCGGAACTCGCGGCCATTTTAAGCAGGCTGATCCGTGAGCAGCCGGCGGCGTGGATGTTCTGGCAGGAGTGGCGCGACTGGCAGCGCGACGCGGCCGCACTGCACACATCCGGGACGTTCTCAGGTAGGCTTTCGGACAGCGCACTTGCTGCGGACACGCCTGCACCAGGAACCCAGCCACTATGAGTCAACGCCCCTTCCGTGTCGGCATCCTCGGCGGCATGCGTATCCCGTTCTGCCGCAACAATACGGCTTATGCCGACGTCGGCAATTTCGGCATGGCGGTGAAAACGCTGGGTGCGCTGGTCGAACGCTTCGGCCTGCATGGTCTGGAACTGGGCGAAGTCGCCTATGGAGCGGTCATCAAGCACGCCTCGGATTGGAACCTCGCGCGTGAGGCGACGCTGTCCTCGGGGCTTGCGCCGACCACGCCGGCGATTACCACGGCGCGCGCCTGCGGTACGTCGCTGGACAATGCGATTCTCATCGCCAACAAGATCGCCGCCGGCCAGATCCAGGCCGGCATTGCCGGTGGTGCGGATACCACCAGCGACGTGCCCATCGTCTATTCGCGCGCCTTGCAGCGGCGCCTGCTGGCGACGAATCGCGCGAAGACGCCGGCGCAGAAGGCGGGCGCCGCGTTCCGAGGATTTTCTTTCTCCGAACTCAAACCTGCGTTTCCCGGCGTGGCCGAACCGCGCACTGGAAAATCCATGGGCGAACACTGCGAACTCATGGCGCGCGAATGGAACATCGGCCGTGAGGAGCAGGATCGCCTGGCACTGGCCAGCCACCAGAAACTCGCCGCGGCGTATGCACGCGGATTCTTCAAGAATCTGATGGCGCCGTTTCGCGGTGTGAATGGCGACAACCTGTTGCGCGCGGATACCTCGTTGGAAAAACTCGCGGCATTGAAGCCCGTATTCGACAAGACCTCGGGCCAGGGCACGCTGACTGCCGGTAATTCGAGCGCGCTGTCCGACGGCAGCGCTGCGGTGCTCTTGGCCAGCGACGAATGGGCCGCTGCGCACGGATTCAAAGCGCAGGCGTATCTCACGCATGCGCGCGTCGCGGCCGTGGATTTCACGCACGGCGAGGGCCTGCTGATGGCGCCGACGATCGCGGTGCCGCGCATGCTCGCGCAGGCCGGACTCACATTACAGGATTTCGATTTTTACGAAATTCATGAGGCTTTCGCCGCGCAGGTGCTGTGCACGCTGCGCGCCTGGGAGTCGGCCGATTACTGCAAGAACCGGCTCGGGCTGGACGCGCCGCTCGGCGCGATCGATCCGGAACGGTTAAACGTCAACGGATCCAGTCTCGCCGCCGGACATCCGTTCGCGGCGACCGGCGCGCGCATCGTCGCGACGTTGGCGAGACTGCTCGAGGAAAAAGGTACGGGACGCGGCCTGATTTCGATCTGCACGGCCGGCGGCATGGGCGTTGCCGCCATCCTTGAACGGTCATAGCTTGCTTTCTCATTGCGGCACGAAGGTTCGTGTGAAAGAGCAGGGTCGAAGGAGTGGGGAGCGGGGGAAAGAAGCTGTCCCTGCAAGGGAAGGGGGAGAAAAAGCCCTCCCCTTCAAGGGGATGGCCTGGGTGGGGATGGTGTGGGCTCGACCGGTTTTTCATCATCCTGGGTGGTGTAGACCGCTATAACCGTTAGTTAGAAAGAGGTAACACTCATGTGTCTGGCTATTCCCGCGCGCATCGTTGAGCTGTTACCCGATGCGCAAGCGATTGTCGATCTCGGCGGCATCCGCAAACCGGTTTCGCTGGAATTGGTCGAGGGCGTTGCGCTGGGCGATTACGTGATCGTCCACGTCGGTTATGCCATTGGCCGTCTGGATGTGGTCGAGGCCGAGCGGCAGTTGGCGCAGCTTGACGAGCTTGCACGCGTCCAGGGAGCGGCGCCATGAAATACGTGGATGAATTCCGCGACGGTGCGCGCGCGCGCGCGTTGGCCGCGTTGATCCACGCGCAGGTGCAGCCGGCGCGGCGCTATGCGCTGATGGAGTTCTGCGGCGGCCATACGCACGCGATTTCGCGTTACGGTGTGCCGGGGCTGCTGCCGGACACTATCGAATACGTGCACGGCCCGGGCTGTCCGGTGTGTGTGCTGCCGGTCGGGCGCATCGATCAGGCTATTGACCTGGTGCGCGAACACGGCGTGATCCTGTGTACCTATGCCGATGTAATGCGCGTGCCGGCTTCCGGGCGGCAATCGCTGATGTCGCTGCGCGCCGATGGCGGCGACGCGCGCATGGTGTATTCGGCGGCTGATGCGTTGCGCATCGCCGAAGAAAATCCCACGCAGCAGGTGGTGTTCTTCGCGATCGGCTTTGAGACCACCACGCCGCCGACCGCGGTGGTGATCCGCCGCGCGCGTGAGCGCGGCATCGCCAATTTCAGCGTGTTGTGCAATCACGTACTGACGCCGGCGGCGATGCGCGCCTTGCTCGGCGATGGCGCTGCCGCGGCGCGTATCGACGGCTTCATCGGCCCGGCGCATGTCTCCACGGTGATCGGTAGCGCGCCTTACGAATTCGTGCCGCGCGATTACGCCAAGCCGGTGGTGATCGCCGGGTTTGAGCCGCTGGATGTGATGCAGGCGACGCTGCTGTTGCTGCGTCAGATCAACGCCGGTGAGGCGCGCGTCGAAAACGAATTCACCCGCGCGGTGAGCCGCGACGGCAACCGCATCGCGCAGGCGCTGGTCGCGGAGGTGTTCCAGATGCGGCCGAGCTTTCCGTGGCGTGGCCTGGGCAGCGTCGCCGATTCGGCGCTGGCGATCCGCGCCGCTTATGGTGAGTTCGATGCCGAGCGCCGCTTTGATCTCGTCTATCGGGAAGTCGCCGATGCCAAGGCGTGCGAATGCGCCGACATCCTGCGCGGCCTCAAGCATCCGCGCCACTGCAAGGTATTCGGCAGCGCCTGCACGCCGGAGCATCCGCTGGGTTCGTGCATGGTGTCCTCGGAAGGCGCCTGTGCGGCGTATTACAGCTATGGCCGCTGGCGCGAGCGCGCAGCGGAAGCCACGACATGAGCAAGGCGGCGCGAACCCATGGGAAACCGCTCGACTTCGCCCGCGGGCGCGTCGAGTTGAGCCACGGCAGCGGCGGCAAGGCCAGCGCGCAACTGATTGAGGAGTTGTTTCAATCCGCGTTCGCCAATGCTTTTCTGGATGCACAGGACGACGGCGCGCAACTGCCGTTGCCCGCGCTCGCGCCCGGCCAGCGGTTGGTGATCGCCACCGATAGCCATGTCGTCGCGCCGCTGTTGTTCCCCGGCGGCGATATCGGCTGCCTGGCCGTGCACGGCACGTTGAACGATGTTGCGATGAACGGCGCGCAGCCGCTATGGCTGGCGAGCGCATTCATCATCGAGGAAGGCTTGCCGCTGGCCGACTTGCGCCGCATCGTCGCATCGATGGCCGCCGCCGCGCGCGCGGCCGGCGTGCCGATCGTCACCGGCGACACCAAAGTGGTCGAGCGCGGCAAGGGCGACGGCGTATTCATCACCACCACCGGCGTGGGCGTCACCTATGCGGGCAGTGAAATCAGCGCGCGCCGCGCCGCGCCGGGCGATCGCATTCTGGTGTCCGGCACGCTCGGCGATCACGGCGTGGCGGTGATGTCCAAGCGACAGAACATGGATTTCGCCACCGGCGTGGTATCCGATACCGCCGCCCTGCATGGCCTGGTCGACGCCTTGCTGCGCGCGGTTCCCGATGTACATGTCCTGCGCGATCCCACGCGCGGTGGACTGGCCAGCACTCTCAACGAAATCGCACAGACCGCCGGCGTTGGTATGCGCTTGCAGGAGCAGGCATTGCCGGTGCGCGAGGAAGTGCGCGCCGCTTGCGAATTTCTCGGTCTTGATCCGCTGTATTGCGCCAACGAAGGCAAGCTGATCGCCATCTGCCCGCCGGACGTGGCGGACACGGCCCTATGCGCGCTGCGCGCTCATCCTCTGGGCCGCGATGCGGCCATCGTCGGTCATGTCGTCGAGGATCGCCACTGCTTCGTCAGCCTGCACACCGTGTTCGGCGGTGAACGCATGATCGATTGGCTGGCCGGCGAGCAACTGCCGAGGATTTGTTAGACAGTTAGAACCTGTCTAAAAGCCTAACTGCGCTCGTGATGGAGTGCGCCAAGGGCTCGGAATTCTCATGTGCTGCCTTGTACACTCCGACTCTACGCGCGGGCTGCGCAAACTGCCTTCGCTCGCTACGGTTTTCGGACAGGTTCCAAGGATATCGCTGGCGTCGGCAGAATCGATCGCGCCCCCTCGCGTCGAACGCATACATGCTAACCATCCAGCCAGGAAACACCATGAATTGGACCCTCGCGATGCGCACCGCAAAGATGGACCCATCGGCGTTGCGCGAAATTCTCAAAACGACCGAACGTCTGGGCATCATCAACTTGGCCGGCGGCCTGCCTTCGCCCAAAACCTTTCCGGTGCAAGCCTTCGCCGATGCTTGCCGCCATGTGCTGCGCCACCACGGCGAAGCGGCGCTGCAATACGCGGTCAGCGAAGGCTACGGTCCGCTACGCGAAGCGGTGGCGGCGATGTTGCCGTGGGAGGTCGATCCGGATCAGGTACTGATCACCACCGGCTCGCAACAGGGGCTCGATCTGGTCGCCAAGGTGCTGATCGACCCCGGCAGTCCCGTACTGGTGGAAACCCCGACCTACCTCGGCGCGCTGCAAGCCTTCTCGCCGATGGAGCCGCAGCCGGTCGTCGTCGCCTGCGACGACGAAGGTATGATGGCCGAGGATCTGGCGGCCAAGGCGGCGGGTGGGCGCTTCGTCTATCTGCAACCAAACTTCCAGAACCCGACCGGGCGCACCATGAGCGAGGCGCGCCGCATCGCCGTGCTGGATGCGGCCATGTACGCCGGCCTGCCGATCGTCGAAGACAATCCGTATGGCGAGCTGTGGTTCGATCAACCGCCGCCGTTGCCGTTGGCCGCGCGTAACCCCGAAGGCGCGATCTATCTGGGCTCGTTCTCCAAAGTGCTCGCACCTGGGCTGCGGCTGGGCTTTCTGGTTGCGCCCAAGGCGGTCTACCCCAAGCTGCTGCAAGCCAAGCAGGCGACCGACCTGCATACCTCGATCTTTACCCAACGCATGGCGCATGAGGTCATCAAGGACGGCTTTCTGGACCGTCACGTGCCCACCATCCGCGCGCTCTACAAGCAACAGCGCGATGCCATGCTGATCGCACTCGCGCACGAGATGGCCGGACTCGATGTGCACTGGAACGTGCCCGCCGGCGGCATGTTCCTGTGGCTGCGTATGCCCGAGGGGATCGACACCACCCGGCTGATGCCGCAAGCCGTCATGCGTGGCGTCGCCTTCGTGCCCGGCGCGCCGTTCTACAGCGAGGCGAGCGATGTGCGCACGATGCGGTTGTCGTTTGTGACCGCCAGCATCAGCGACATCGACCGCGCCATCGCGGCGCTGGCGCAAACGGTGCGCGAGGCGCTGGCGGCCTGACAGTACGTTGGTCGCGATGGCCGCGTGCAGGTCCGTCATCGCGGCGATCGCGGCATGCAGGACACTGCCCCGGTACGCTGCGTAGCTGCCGGCAGCGCCTCTACCGGGCAGGCGCGGGGGGCTGCAAACCGTGTGTGCGTCGTTGCGGCACGAGCATCAGCGCGATCAACGCCGCCAGACTAAGGCCCGCCGACACCACGATCACGTAATGGCCTAATGGCTCGATCAATAGTCCGAAGGCCAGCGGCGCCAGCGCTTGGCAGATCCGCGACGGCGCACCGATCAAACCGAGCCGGTAGGCATAATTTTCGGGCCCGAAGATCGCCAGCGGCAGCGTCCCGCGCGCGATCGTGAGGATGCCGTTTCCCGCACCGTACAGCAGGGCGAAGGCGGCCGCGGTACCGCCGCCGAAAAGACCGATGACACACGCGCCGATGGGATGCATGAGGCAGGCAAGTCGCGTCGAGAGCAGCGGATGGAAGCGACTGAGCAGGCTCGCCTCCACGATGCGGGCGCCGACTTGAGCGGGCCCGATCAGCATGCCGGCGAATACCGCCTGCGCCGGCGTAGCCCCGAACGTTTCCACGATCCGAGGAAGGTGCACCGCCATCGCCGATGTCACCGTCCAGGCGGCAGCGAAAGCGAACGAGAGCAGGACCATCGTCTGGTCGATCGGGATAGAGGGTTTGGTGGTGGCCACGGGCGGCGCGGAGCCGAGCTCTGCCCGTGGCACAGACAGATTGAGCGGCAGGCCGATCACGATGTGCGCCACTGCCCAGACGTAGCAGGTCCCCCGCCAGCCGATCGTTTCGATGCCCAGCGAACTCAGTGGCCAGGCCACCGTGCTGGCGAAGCCGGCGATCAGCGTGATACCGGTGATCACGCGCCTCGCCTCTTGGCCGTAGATGCGGCCCAAGGCCCCGAAAGCCGCGTCGTAGAGACCAAACCCCATGCCGATACCCAGCAGCAGCCAAGCGGCCGACATCGTCCATACGGAAGTCGATGCGCCCAGCAAGGCCAGTCCCGCCGCCAAAAGCCCATTGGAAGTGCACAGAACCTGCCGTCCTCCGACACGGTCGATCCGGCGGCCGACGCGCGGACCGAGCAGTCCCGAGATGACCAGCGCTGCCGAGAACGCGGCAAAGACCCAGTTGCTGGACATCTCAAGATCGTGTGCGATGGGGGCGGCGAGAATGGCCGGCAGGTAGTAACTGGATCCCCATGCCAGCGTCTGCGCGGTACCCAGCGCCACGATGACGCCCAGTCGTTGTCGATCCATGCCGGTGACCTCAGAGCCTGTCTGCAGATTAGCGTGAAAAAGCAGGGCTGAGGGAGCAGAGAAAAACCTCCTTCGCGAAAGCACCCCATACGGGACACACCGATGCCGCGCAAAACACCCCGTGCAGCAGGTGTCTGGACACGATGTTCAGAACTGGTACGCAGCGCCGATGTAGTACGTGCGGCGCGGGCCGGGTTCGATGCCGTTGGAGAACACGCGGTCGTAGTACTTGCGATCGAAGAGGTTGGATACGCCGCCGAGCAGGCGCACCTGTGGCAGCAGCCAATAGTCGGCGGAGAAATCCGCGATCGTGTACTGCGGTACCTTGGCCGGGATGTAGGTGAGCGTACCGGGCGTTGCGAACGGCAGATTCGAGTCCTGCCAGTAGTGGCTGGCTACCGAGGTCGCCGATAGCGCGAGCTTGAGCTTCTTATCTTCCCGATAAGTGAAACCCACACGCGCCAGATGGCGCGGCGAGAACGCCGGGACGTTGCCGGTATAGCCGAGCGCGGAACTGACGAAACGCGCGTTGAGCAGACTCAGGTTCGCGAATACCGAAAAGTGCCGCACCGTATGCGGATCGCGCGCGGCGAGGAAGTCGTAATCGATCTGGCCTTCGAAGCCGCGGCTGCGTGTGCTGCCGGTGTTGATGTCGATCGTGTTGCCGTTCGGCTGGTTCGGCGCCTGGATCGCTTCGATGCGATTCTTCACGTTCACCCAGAACACACTGGCGTCGTAGAACAGGCCGTTCACCGGCGTGCCGTGTACGCCGGCTTCATACGAGAGCACATGCGTGGGATCGGGATCGTTCTGGGGCGTGGTCAGCAGATTGCCGAACGGCGAGCCGATATCGTAGTAGCGCACCGGGCGCCAGCCCTGGCTCACGTTGAAATACGTTTCGTTGGCGTGCCCGAAATCGTTGCCCAGGCCCAGGCCAAACAGCGGCACGGTGTGGGTGACCGAGCGATTCACCAGCGGCAGCGGATTCGCCGGATTGCGTACATGCACGCTTTCGTCGATGGCGACATGCTCACGATCGATGCGCACGGAAGGCACGATGTGCCATTCGTCGGGCAGGCGGAATACGTTCTCGGCGAAGAGCGCGCCGTAGTCGGTCGAACGCTGCTGAGCCAGCTTCACGCAGTCGACCGATGTCGGTGTGGCGCAGACCGTGGCGAAGCGGTCGCTATGCTGAGCCCAGAGGTTGGCATCGTTGTATTGGTAGAACGGCGCGTTCGAGTGGTAATAGACGATACCCGCGGTCAGCGCATTGCCACTGCCCCAGCGATCGACGATGCGTGAATCCATGCCGACAAAATGGAAGGCCGCATCCTGTCGCGTGGTGCTGCCGGGATAGTTGATCGGATTGGCGAAGTTCAGGCCCGCCGCCGAGGTGGTGTCCTGATGCTGGTAGCCGACCCATAGCTTGCTCACCAGTTGCACGTGTTTGCCGAACTTCTGCTGGTTGCTCAGCGCCAGCACGTAGCGATCCACCCCATCATGGTTGTACGGCGTGGGCGTGAAGTTCGCGTCGGCCTGGAATACCGGGTAGCCATAGCGGCCCGCATCGCCGGCCGTCATCTGGTAGCCGTGGACATCCAGCGCCCAGTAACCGTCATCATCGGGACGATAGCCGACGTGGAAGTCCGCACCCTTGAGGATCGAACCGCTGTTGGCGCGCTGGCCGTCGCTGCTGCGGTAGTGCGCGTCGGCGAGGTAATCCCACTGACCGACGGTGCCGTCCACTTCGTTGAACGTGCCGAACAGGCCGTGGCTGCCGACGATATTCTCGCTATAGCCGCCGAATTCGCGATCCGGATCGGGTAACCGTGAAATAAAATTCACGACCGGCGCCGGCTCGGGGCCGTACAGCAGCGAGCTGCCGCCGCGGATCAGTTGTACTTGTGAAATCGTCTGCGGCAGCGGCAGCACATACAACGTCGGGAAACCGATCCAGTCACCTTCCAGCGGAATGCCGTCCTGCATCACCGACACGTATTCGGATTCCTGCGGATTGCCGATGCCGCGATAGCTCAGATTGAACTGGCTCGCCGTGATCTGCTCAGAAACCAATAGACCCGGCGTCTGCGCGAACAGCGCGCGCAGATTGTTATCAACCACGGTCGGGATGTTGTCGAGTTGGGTGATCGAGGTTTTCTTGGTCACCGTAATCAGCGGACCCTCCACTTCGCGCATGATGTGCTGCAACTTGGGCCGTGTATCGTCCTGCGCTTTGTGGCGCACGCTCACTTTCGGCAATTCCTGCGCCGGCGGCGTGGTCTGACTATCGGGCATCGCATCCTGCGCCTGAGCGGACACGGCAAAAGCCTGGGCGATTGCGAGCGCGAGCATGCCAGGTATCAGGGGCTTGGTTCTCATCCTGCGTTCTCTGCGTATAAAAAAACCTCGCGGCTGATGCCGCGAGGCTGCTATTTATTATCGCAGGATGTGGAATAACGGAACAGGGCAGGTCCGCGGATTCAGCGCGGCGGGTCCGGTACGAAGCGATTCGGGAACGCTTGCGGTTCACGGTGTGCGATCGGCTTGGGGATGATGCCCTGCGCGACCAGATGTTCGTAGCTGTCGTACCAGATCGTCAGAGTCTCCTGCGGATCGCGCGTGGCGCGCACGAACTGCGTTTCTTCGGTAGGCGCGTATTCGCGCGAGCCGTGTCCGGTACCCAGATGGGGTGTGTCCTGTGCAATGGATTCCGCACGATCCTGCTTGAGCCCCGCGGAGGCCCTGTCTGCCGATGCCGACGAAATTATCGGCGCTTGCAAGGGGGCGGCCTGTTCCGGGACAGGCGGTGGTGGCGGCAGCGCATCCTTGCGCAGGCGTTCAACGCGCCTATCCCTCTCGACGAATGCCGCCACGCCGATCACACCCACGTTTTCGGGGCGGCCGGTGCGCGCGGCATAGCTGTCGGGCAAGGCGGTGAAGACGAACTGCGCCACTTCGTCGAGGCTCTTGCGCCAGCCCACGATCGCATCGGATTCCCAAGGCGCCCATACATAGCCTCCCTGGTCTGGACTGGCCGTTTCGCCGGTGAGCACATTGACGCCATCGACGCTCATCACGGCCAGCACACGGCCTGCGGTCCTGTTGGTGAGCCGCACTGTGTAGCGATGGCCGGGCGTTCCGGCGACATAGGTCTTGCCATCGCGCAGATAGGTGGGCAGTTCTTTTCCGGTATCGCGATCGATGATGGTCATGTCGAACAGGCGTCCGGCGTGCGCGGGCACGGCGATCGCGACGGACAGCAAAGCGGCAAACAATGGGACACGCATGGGGGTTCTCCTGGTTGGGTCAACCCTATAACGTCGCAGCGGTGCGTGCGGGGTTGCGCTTCCCGTACACTGATGGGCTACGTTCTTTCGGAATCCCCGCGATGGCAGACAAACGCCGGATCCTGACCGGCATCACCACGACCGGCACGCCGCATCTGGGCAACTATGTGGGTGCGATCCGTCCAGCGATCGCCGCGAGCCGCCGTGCGGATGTCGAGTCGTTTTATTTCCTCGCCGACTACCACGCGCTCATCAAGTGCGGCGATCCCGCGCGCGTGCAGCAATCCACGCTGGAAATCGCCGCCACCTGGCTCGCCTGCGGTCTGGACCCGGACAAGGTGTTCTTCTACCGCCAGTCCGATATCCCCGAAATTCCCGAACTCACCTGGCTGCTCACCTGTGTCACCGCCAAGGGGCTGCTCAACCGCGCGCATGCGTACAAGGCCGCGGTGGATCAGAACGTTGCCGCGGGTGAGGATGCGGATGCCGGCATCACCGCGGGCCTGTACATGTATCCGGTACTGATGGCCGCCGACATCCTGATCTTCAACGCGCACGAAGTGCCGGTCGGCCGCGATCAGATCCAGCACCTGGAAATGGCGCGCGATGTCGGTCAGCGTTTCAATCATCTGTACGCGGAACACCTGGCGGTGAACGGCGCCGCATTCACGCTGCCCGAGGCGCGCATCGAGGAGAACGTGGCGACCCTGCCCGGCACCGATGGGCGCAAGATGTCCAAGAGCTACGACAATACGATTCCGCTCTGGCTGTCGGCCAAGGAACTGAAAAAGGCGATTCTCGGCATCGTCACCGATTCACGCGCGCCGGGTGAACCCAAGGAGGCGGATGCTTCCAACGTCTTCGCGCTCTATCAGGCGTTCGCCAGCGCCGAACAAACCGCCGCGATGCGCCAGGCGTTTGCCGACGGCATCGGTTGGGGCGAGGCCAAGCAGGCTTTGTTCGCCTGCGTCGATGCGGAACTGGCGCAACCGCGTGCGCGTTACGAGGCATTGATCGCCAAGCCCGAAGTCATCGAAGAGCGTCTATTGGCCGGCGCGGCCAAGGCGCGCGCACGCTGCGCGCCGTTGATTGAGAAACTGCGCTGGGCGGTCGGCGTGCGCAAGTTGACGGATCGGGCTGCGCCGATGCGTGCGTCGGCGGTCGCCGCCGTATCGGCATTGCCGCAGATCAAGAGCTATCGCGAAACCGATGGCAAGTTCTATTTCAAACTGACCGATGGCGACGGCGCCGTGTTATTGCAGAGCCGCGCGTTCGATGCGCCCAAGGACGTGGGACGACTCAGCGCCGCGTTGATCGATGCGGGCGATGATGCGACGGCGCTGGCCGGGTTATTGGAACAGAGCACGCCGCCGGGCACGGTGTTATCCGTGGAAACGATTCGCGCCGCGCTTGGCCGCTTGAAGGCCGCCAAGGATCGCGAAAAGTGATGACTTCACTCTTGACAGAAATGGCAAAGAATGAAGCAGGGTCGAGGGAGCAGGGATTCTGCGACGGCGCTTCCTGCGACGGTGCGTAGCGCCACGCAGGATGACATCGCTGCGCAGAATGACGGGGAAAAGCGCCATTTCCCCCCTGCGGAAGCACCCCTTACTTCGTCATTCCCGCCAAAAGCACGCGGGAATGACGCTGTTGGGTAGGTCGAAGTACCCCGCCTGCTTGGCTCCGGCTACACCGGCTCAGGGCCTATGCGGCATTCGCGAATACCGTGCTCGCCCCGGCAGCCAGCGCATCGAAATAATCGCGCGTCAGATGCACCTGTTCGCTGGCCGATTCCGCACGGTTGATGATGGCGCGGAACGCGGCGTTTTCGGGGCGATCCTGCGCATACCAGCGCAGATGCTTGCGCGCGATGCGCACGCCGTGTGGTTCGCCATAAAACGCATAGAGATCGTGCAGATGGCCGAGCAGGATATCGCGTACTTCGCACGGTGAGGGCGGTGGCAATAGCTCGCCCGTCGCCAGGTAATGTGCGATCTCGCGGAAGATCCATGGCCGTCCCTGCGCGGCGCGGCCGATCATCACCGCATCGGCGCCGGTGTGATCGAGCACGTGGCGCGCGCTCTGCGGCGAATCGATGTCGCCGTTGGCCAGCACCGGAATGCGGATCGCGGCTTTGATCGCGGCAATGGTGTCGTACTCGGCCACGCCTGCGTACATGTCCGCGCGTGTACGGCCGTGCACGGCGAGCGCCGCGATGCCGGCATCCTCGGCGATCTTCGCGATCCTCACGCCGTTGCGGTTCTCGCGATTCCAGCCGGTGCGGATCTTCAGCGTGACCGGCACATCGACCGCTTTCACCGTCGCCGACACGATGCGCGCGACGAGTGCCTCATTCCGCAATAGCGCGCTGCCGGACCAGGCGCCGCAGACCTTTTTCGCCGGACAGCCCATGTTGATATCGACGATCTGCGCGCCGTGAGCCACGGCGTGGCGCGCCGCTGCGGCGAGCAGGTCCGGATCGTGGCCGGCGATCTGTACACAGACCGGATTGGGCTCGCCGGCGTGATCCATGCGTTTGAGCGATTTGCGCGTGGTCCACAGCCGCGGATCGGCGCTCGTCATTTCCGATGTGGCCAGCCCCGCACCGAGCCGCTTGCACAGGCGGCGGAACGGTTTGTCGGTGACGCCGGCCATCGGTGCGAGCACGATGGGTGGATCGATACTATGGGAACCGATATGCATCAACCGTAGCGAACCGGACGCAAACTATCAGTGGACGGGCAGCAGATCCACGCCGCACAACAGGCCTTCGATCCAATCGATGAAGCGTGGAATCGCCGGTCCCTTCAGCGGCAACCCGTGCTGCGGCACGATCATGTCGATATCCAGTTGGCGCGCGCGCTGCGCCCACCAGCGGCAGGCGCGGTTTGACGCCATGTAGCGCCGATGGAAACCGAGCATGCTCGAAACATGCGCATCGAAATCGGTAACGGGGACGTAAGGGGTATTGGCATCCACCAAGGACACCCCGAGGTCGCCGCTGAACAAAATGCGACTGAGCGGATCATAGAACTGAAAATTGCCCACACTGTGCAGGAAATGCGCGGGTACTGCCTTCAGGGCAGTGCGGCCCAGCGGAATGTCCGCGCCTTCGTCGGGCAGCAATATATAGCGATCAGCGCCCGCGTTCTTCTGGTAATGCGGCACGCCGTGCGGAATGAACCGCCCCCACAACTGCGAACAGACCACACGCACCGGCGTGTAGAGAAACCAGCTATCGACTGAACTGACGATGTCCGGATCCTGATGCGAGGCGAGCAGATAGGTGAGAGTGCGCGGCTGTACATAGCGCGCCAGCGCGATCGTGAGTGGCGTGTACAGCAGCGGGCCGCCCGGATCGAGCAGCGCCGACTGCCCGCCATCCACGATGAGGAACTGATTCGCCTGCACGCCGCTATCGCCGCGGACCAGATCGTTGAACGCGACACAAAGATGATCGCCGCTGCGAAACAGTTCGGTAGCCATGTATTACGCCTGCAAGATCGGAGATCGGCATTATTGCGCCGATACGATAAGATTTGAATTTCTTACGGTCGAGTGAACCGCCAGAACGTGACCGTCAAATACGTCCTGTGGAAACGTCATCGCGCCGGACTGATCATTATAGGGCTGAATTGCGGGAAAACGCATCGATATCCCGGCAAATGGGTGTGATTCAAACTGATGCACAGAAGTCATCACGCCGCCTCGGCGTCGACCGCTGACCAGTATGCCTGCCATTGCCGGTTGGCCCGGCAAACCCGCAGCGCCAGCATGTGATCCGC
>JAISPQ010000105.1 GCA_031274955.1 Rhodanobacter sp. | reverse complement strand
CGCGGCATCGCGATCCGGCCCGAGGTGCTGTTACTGGACGAACCGTGCTCCGCGCTCGACCCGATCTCCACCGCCAAGATCGAAGAATTGATCGACGAGCTCAAGCAGGATTACACCGTCGTCATCGTCACCCACAACATGCAGCAGGCCGCGCGTTGCAGCGACTACACCGCCTATATGTACCTGGGCGAACTGGTGGAGTTCGGCGCGACCGAGCAAATCTTCATCAAACCCCGGCGCAAAGAGACCGAAGACTACATCACGGGCCGCTTCGGTTAACCCGATTCATAAGAGAACACTAATGAGCGAAAAACACCTTTCGAGCCAGTTCGACAGCGAACTCAACGCGATTTCCTCGCGCGTGATGGAGATGGGCGGCATCGTCGAAGCGCAGATCGACCATGCGATCGACGCGCTTGCGGATCTGGACACCCAGATCGCCGACCAAGTGATGGAGACCGAGTTGCGCGTCAACGCGATGGAAGTCGAGATCGATCGCGAACTGTTGTCGATCATCGCGCGGCGTCAGCCCGCCGCGCGCGACCTGCGCCTGCTGATGGCGATTTCCAAAGCCACCGCCAACCTCGAACGGGCAGGCGACGAGGCCCACAAAATGGCGCGCATGGTCAAGTCGATCGTCAATGGCGGCATGGCGCGCACGCTGCCGGGCAACGAACTGCGCGTGGCTGCGGACCTCGCCTCGGCGCTGCTGCGCAAAGCGCTGCACGCCTTGGCGCGGCTGGATACGAATGCGGCGCTGTCGATCCTCAAGGAGGACGATCTGATCGACAGCGAGTTCGACGGTTTCGTGCGCAAGTTGGTCACCTACATGATGGAAGACCCGCGCACCATCTCGGCCAGCCTGGACCTGGTGTTCCTGGCCAAAGCGATCGAACGCATCGGCGATCACGCCAAGAACATCGCCGAACTCATCATCTATATCGTCAAGGGCGCCGACGTGCGGCACACATCGATGCAGGACATCGAATTCACGCTGCAACGGGACGAATCGGTGAGCTGATGGCCATGAACCGGGCCATGAACAAACCCCGCATACTGATCGTCGAGGACGAGCCCTCGATCGCCGAACTGATCGCCGTAAACCTGCGCCACAGCGGCTACGAACCGGGCGGGGCGCAGGACGGCCAGGCGGCTCAGCGCGAGATCGACGCGCAACGGCCCGATCTGATCGTGCTGGACTGGATGCTGCCGGGCCAAAGCGGCCTGGCGCTCACGCGCCAGTGGCGCAAGAACGCGCGCACCCATGCCGTGCCGATCGTGATGCTGACCGCGCGCGGCGCCGAGCCCGACAAAATCGCCGGACTGGACGCTGGCGCCGACGACTACATCAGTAAGCCGTTTTCGACGCAGGAGATGCTCGCCCGCATCCGCGCCGTACTGCGCCGGCGCGCGCCCGAGACCGTCGATGCGCAGATCGAAATCGGCGCGCTGGTGCTGGACACCGCCACGTACCGCGTCACCTGGCAGGGGACGCCGCTCAAGCTCGGACCGACCGAATTCAAACTGCTGGCCTATCTGATGCGCTACCCCGAGCGCGTGCACAGCCGCGCGCAATTACTCGACAAAGTATGGGGCGATCAGGTCTACATCGAAGACCGCACGGTGGATGTATACATCAAACGCCTGCGCGAATCGCTGGGTCCGGCTTCGAGCATGCTCGAAACGGTACGCGGCGTGGGCTACCGGGTGACGGCGCAGATGGTTGCGACTTGAGCGACACTTGCCATTCGCGCAGCGTGCTATGGGCGCATGGATGATGGCCGCCATGTCATTTCGTATCGTTACGTTTTTGATGGCCTGCGCAGCAAGCGCGGGCATCGCTTGGGGCTTGTGGGGGCTGCAGGGACTGGGCCCGGGCGCCTGGCTGGGTGCGCTGCTGTGGTTCGCACTGGATGCGCGCGGCGCGCACCGGCTATTGGCCGCGCTGCGCGGCGGTAATGCGGCCGCGCTGCCGACGCGTGAATCGGGCGGTCTATGGGGCGAACTGGCGCAGCGCGTGCGCAAGCTGCTGCGCGAACGCGACAAACAAGTGCACCAGGCTGAGGACCGCTTGCAAGAGTTTCTGACCGCGATCCAAAACTCGCCCAACGGCGTGGTGCTGATCGACGAGCAGAGCCGCATCGAATGGTGCAACCAGACGGCGGCGCAGCATCTGGGTATCGATGTGCACCGCGACCTGCTCGTGCATCTGTCCAATCTGGTACGCCATCCGGACTTTGTGACGTACCTCGCTTCGTGGAACTACAGCCGCGACGTGGTGATCGATGCGCCCACACCGCCAAACCGGTCGCCGGGCGGGCTGCGCGCCCATCCGTTGCGCTTGTCGATGCAGGTGCACGCCTACGCGGGTAACCGCCGCATGCTGCTCACGCGCGATGTGACCGCGCGGGAACAGGCCGAAGCGATGCGGCGCGATTTCGTCGCCAACGTCTCGCACGAAATCCGCACGCCGTTGACGGTGCTGGTCGGGTTCGTCGAAACGCTGCAAAACCTGCCGCTCGGCGAGCCCGAACGCGCGCGGTACCTGCAACTGATGAGCCAGCAGGCGCAGCGTATGGAAATGCTGGTCAACGATCTGCTGATGCTCTCGCGTCTGGAAGGCGGGGCGCCGCCGCCGGTCAATCAATGGACGCCGGTGCGCGCGCTGCTTACGCCTATGGAAGATGAAGCGCGCGCGCTGTCGGAGCGGCTTGTGCCCGGACAAGGCCATCACCTGACGGTAACGATGGAAGACGACGCTGAAATCGCCGGCGCGGTTGACGAACTGCAAAGCGCGATGTCGAACCTGCTATCCAATGCCATCCGCTACACCCCAGGCGGCGGCAAGATAACGGTGTGCTGGCGTGTGCTGCCCGACGGCCAGGGCGAGTTTTCGGTACGCGACAGCGGACCGGGTATCGCTGCCGAACACATCCCCCGGCTGACCGAACGTTTCTACCGCGTCGATCGCAGCCGCTCGCGCGAGAGCGGCGGCACGGGTCTGGGGCTCGCGATCGTCAAGCACGTGGCGCAGCGCCATGGCGCGCAACTGCACATCCACAGCACGGTCGGGCAGGGTTCGTGTTTTTCCCTGCTGCTGCCCGCCGCGCGGGTGCAGTCGGCGGCGGTATTCAGCAAACTCTGAGATCCCATTTATAGTCTCCTGCCAGTCCGCTGTAGGTGAGGCAAGCGCCTGTCCCCGACCCGCTCGGGGAATGCAGATCGGCAAGTACAGACAGTACCTGCGAGAAGGTCTTGCCGCAGGACGGGCAACGCCACCGTGGCGTATCCGGTGATCGGCCCGATCGACGTGCTGGGCGATTCCCCCGCCGGTGCCTTGCGTGAAGACCTGCGCCAAGCCTGTCTGGACGCGCTGCACATCGACCGCGCCACCGCCCGCCGCACAGACCAGCGCCACTCCTATGGATCAACCGACTGTGCGTCACATCGTCACAGGTGGGTAAGATTTTCCATCATACAGGCGCAATTCATACAGGTGTAATAATGATAATTTAACATGCGTCCGCTGCAAGGTAGCGTTCTGCATGGGGTGGATGGATGACAACACCTTAACGCTCATTCTTGATGACTGTCCCTATAACTACCCTTGAGGAAATACCGATGAATTACTCTCACGCAATTTCACCGAGTCCGAAGCGGGCTCTGCTGTCAATGGCCGTGCTTGCCGCACTAGCGGCCGGTTCCGTCAGCGCTGCCAAGGCTGCCGACGATACGTCGCTCACCTGGAATGGCGTCACGCTCTATGGCACCCTCGATATGGGCGTCGCTTATATGACCCACGGCGCTCCGCTGAGCCAGGACATGCCTTGGCTCGGCGCCCTGATACAGAAGAATGGCAACAAGTCGATCACCTCACTCGCGCCGAATGGCTTGAGCCAGTCGAAGATCGGTCTGAAGGGTAGCGAAAAGATCGCCGACGACCTGAACGTCGTCTTCAACCTCGAAATGGGCTTTGTCCCGACCTCAGGCAGGCTCGTCGACTCGCTGGCTGCGTTGGTGCACAACAACGGCGTGGCCCTGCAGAATCAGAAGACTGCTAGCGACGGCAGCCGTGCGGGCCAGATTTTTAATGGTCCCGCGTTCGCCGGTTTGAGCTCGAACAAGTTCGGTACGTTGACGATCGGCCGCCACAACACACAACTCACCGACGTGATCGGCAAGTACGATCCGCAGAATAGCTCCTATGCGTTCTCCGTGCTCGGCTTCTCCGGTACCACTTCCGGCGGTGGTAATACCGAAAACGGGCGTACCGATAATTCGATTAAATACAATTTCAAGTATGAGAATTTCCGTGTCGGCGCGTTGTGGCAGTTTGGCAAGAACGACGGCAGCCCAGGCGATGCCGGCCAGCTCATGGCCGGGGCCGACTTCGGCAGTTTCTCGATCGACGGCGTGTATGCATTCAAGAACACCTCGATCTCCGCAGGTTCGCTGAGCGCCGCACAGATCGCCGCGGGCCTTCCGCCGGACTCGCTCTCGGCAACGGTTTCCGACAACAAGTCCTGGACGCTTGCTGCGAGTTATAAGATCGACGACCAGTGGAAGATTTTTGGCGGTTATGAGCGCATTACCTATTCCAATCCGTCCAACTTTCTCACGGCCCCCTTCAGTGGCCTTGGCGGCTATCAGTTCAGCGTGGTCAACAACAACGCCTACCCGTTCAACAAGGTGTTGCAGGTCTCCTGGATCGGTGCCAGATTCCAGCTCAACAAGGACTGGAACTTGAGCGCCGGTTATTACCATTACGACCAGAACGATTACCACTCCGTAGTGCAAAGCGGTGTCGCCGTCCGCGCGCCCTGCTCGGACGCCAGCGCCGCTTCGTGCAGCGGCGCGCTGGATGCCGTCTCGTTCGTGGCCGACTACCGCTTCACCCCGCGTTTTGATACCTACGCCGGCGTGATGTACTCGAAAGTCTCGGATGGTTTGGCCAACGGCTATCTGTACAACTCGAACACCAGTCTCATGATGGGTTTCCGCTTCCAGTTCTGAGCACCCAGTAGCACGTAGTCACAAACCGGAAGGTTGAGTGTTTTGCAGACCGAGCCTGGCGCTTGGTCTGCTTTTTTTGGGACCCCGTACTAAATCTCCCGCTGACCCTAAATCTCGAATCCCCCATCCAGGCCCGCTAGAATGAGCGGATGAAGGAGTTCTGGTCTTTTCTCGTCCAGTGGTTGGATGTCCACGCGGTATCGCCGCTGCTCACGCTGACGCACTTGAACGGCCTCGCCGGCGATCCGCGCCAGATCGCCGCAGCCTTGCTGATCGCGCTGATCCAGGTGCTGGTGATCGGCTGTATTTTCCGTCCGCTGGAAACGCTCGCGCCCGCGCAGAAGTGGGCCGATCGCCGCTACACGCGCATCGACCGCACGTTCACGCTGATCATGCTGTTCGGCCTGAATCCGCTGTTCGCCTATCTGGTGCTGACGCCGCTGGCGAACGGGTTCGGCGGCGGCGTGGATACGGTGACGGCCGGCGATGCCTATAGCGGGCTGGCCCGTTGGGTACCGTGGTTCCAGCAGCATCCTTATGTGCTGTTCGGCATCTACTACCTCATCTACGACTTCACCTATTACTGGATGCACCGCATCCAGCACGTGATCCCGTGGTGGTGGGCGCTGCACAGCATGCATCACAGCCAGCGCCAGACGTGTTGCTGGACCAACGATCGCAGCAATTACGTGGATGGTTTCGTGCAGTCGTTCATACTGGCCGGCGTTGGCCTGACGATCGGCGTCGATCCGGACCAGTTCGCGCTGCTGATGTTCATCGGCGAACTCGTGCAGAACTTCTCGCACACCAATGTGCGCTTTGGTTTCGGCCGCGTATTCGAGCGCGTCTTCGTCGATCCGAAATTCCATCGACTGCATCACATGCGCGTCGATCCCGACCGGCCGCACCTGCACGACTGCAACTACGGTCAGGTACTGTCGATCTGGGACGTGTTCTTCGGCACCGCCCTGTATGGCGAGCCGCCGCGCGAGACCGGCGTCGGCGATCCGATGGTCGATATCGACAACGAACGCGGTTTTGCGATGCAATGGGAATCGACTCGACGTTTCTGGGGCGCGCTGTGGACGCGGGCCGGCTGGAAACCCGGCGATGTCGCATTCGATGAGCACTACACGCCGATCCCGACCGCCCATATGGATCTGCACCGCTTCGCGCGGCCCGCCTCGCATCCGGCGGCGGGCGGAACCACGATCGAATCCTGAAGCGCCCGCGCCATGACCTCACAAGTGTCTGGAACGAAAGAGCACCCGTTCCGTTACTGGGCAAGCCGCGCCTGGCTCGCCAGCTTTTGCCGTGCGCGCTTTTCTTCCTTGCGTTGCCGCCGCCGTTCGCTGGCGCGTGCGAACAAGAGATAGATCGCCGGCGTCGAGACCAGCGTGAGGCTTTGCGAGACGATCAAGCCGCCGATCATCGCAATGCCGAGCGGTTGCCGCAGTTCCGCGCCTGCGCCAAAGCCGATCGCCAGCGGCAGCGCGCCTAAGATCGCCACCATCGAGGTCATCATGATCGGCCGGAAGCGCACCAGACAGGCTTCGCGGATCGCATCGAACGGCGCAAGTCCGCGTTCGCGCTGCGCGGCCAGCGCGAAATCGATCATCATGATCGCGTTCTTCTTGACGATGCCGATCAAGAGCACGATTGCGATGACCGAGACGATGGAAAGCTCGGTGTTGGTCACCTTCAGCGCCAGCAGCGCGCCGACGCCGGCCGACGGCAGCGTCGAAAGAATCGTGATCGGATGGATCAGGCTTTCGTAGAGAATGCCCAGCACGATGTAGATCGCGAAGATCGCCGCGAGGATCAACCAGCCCTGGCTGCCCTGCGCTTGCTGGAAGCGGCGGAAATCGCCGCCAAACTGGCCGCTGATGCTGCCGGGCATGCGCATGCCGGCCATGGTGCGGATGATCGCCTCGCCGGCTTCGCCCATCGATACATCCGGCGCGAGATTGAAGCTGATCGTCACCACCGGAAACTGGCTGTCGTGTTCGACTTCGGTCGGCGCGAGTCCGCGCTGCATTTGCGCGACCGCGGTGAGCGGCACTATCGCACCGGTGTTGGAACGCACATACAGACGCTTGAGCGACTCAGGCGACACGGCCTGGTCCGGCAGCGCATTCACCACGACCTTGTACTGGTTGATGTCCGAATAGATCGTCGAAACCTGGCGTTGGCCGAACGCATCGTACAGCGCGCCGTCGATCGCACCGGCGGAGACGTTGAGCCGTGCCGCCTGATCGCGGTTGATGATGACCGTCTCGCGCAGACCGCCCGCGCTGTCGATGTCCAGATCCACATCCTTCAACTGCGGCAACGTGCGCAATTCGGCGACGAGCCGCGGCGCCCAGGCGACGAGTTCGTCGATGTTGTCGCCTTTGAGCGTGTATTCGTACTGTGCGCCGCCGCTGCTGCCGCCACCGCCCAGATCCTGCACGGGTCGCAGGCGTAGACGGATGCCCGGCACGCGGTCGGCTTCGACCATCAGGCGGTTCATCACCGCGAAGGTAGAATCCGTGCGGCCTTGGCCGAGCGGCTTCAAGTTGATATAGAGCGTGCCGGAATTACCGTGTCCGCTGAAGTGACCGCTGCCGAGCGTCGAGCCGACGCTTTCCACCGCCGGGTCTTTGCGAATCAGTTCGGTGACCTGCTCGTGGCGCGCCGACATCGCCACGTAGGACACATCCGGGCTACCGCGCGTGGTGCCTTGCAACTGGCCGGTATCCTGCTGCGGGAAAAATCCCTTCGCTACCCATACAGCCAACACACCGGTAAGCACGACCAAGAGCAGCGGCTGCAAGGCCATCAGGCGCGGATGGTGCAAGGCGAAATCCAGCGCATGCCGATAGATGCCGAGCATGCCGGCGTGAAAACGATCGAGCCACGCGCCGACGCGCGAGGGCTGTGCTTGCCGTGTGTGCGCGTTCAGAAAACGGCCGCACAGCGAGGGCGTGACGGTGAGTGAAACCAGCGCCGAGATCGCTACCGCTGCGGCGAGCGTCACCGCGAACTCGCGGAACACCAGGCCGAGAATACCGCCCATGAAGATCAGCGGGGTGAATACGGCCAGCAGCGATAGCGTGATCGAGACGACGGTGAAGCCGATCTCGCGCGCACCGGCCAACGTGGCCTCCAGCCGCGATTTACCCTGATCCAGATGGCGCACGATGTTCTCGATCACCACGATCGCATCGTCGACCACGAAGCCGATCGAGACCACCAGCGCCATCAGCGACAGGTTGTTGAGGGTGAAATGGAGAAAATACATCGTCGCGAACGCGCCGGCCAGCGACAACGGTACGGAGAGACCGGCGACCGCGGTCGGCGCGGCGCGGCGCAGGAACAGCAGCATCGTCAGAATCACCATCCCAATGCTGATCATCAAGCTGATTTGTACTTCTTTGACGGAGGCGCGGATGGTCGGCGTGCGATCGGAGAATGGCGTGATTTTCACATCCGCCGGCAACCAGGTCTGCATTTGGGGAATCTGCGCGCGGATTGCGTCCACCGTGCCGATCACATTCGCATCGGCGCGCTTGCTGATGACGATCAGGATCGCACGCTGGCCATCAAACCACGCACCCTGATACGCATCTTCCTGGCCCGCGTAAACATGCGCGACCTCCTGCAAGTGCACCGGTGTGCCGTTGTGCGTCGCGATCACGATGTCGGCGAACTCCTGCGCCGAATGCAGCGCGTCGTTCGCCGTCACCGCCATCGTGGTTTTGCCGTCGGAGAGGAATCCCTGCGGCGAGGTCACATTCGCGGCGACCAGCGCATTGCGCAACTGATCGACCGACAGGCCCAGCGCGGAGAGCGCGCGCAGATCCACGTCCACGCGCACCGCCGGTGTGGCGCCGCCGGCGATATCCACCGAAGCCACGCCGGATTGCTGCGCGATGCGCGGCGTGAGCAGCGAGTCGGCCATGTTGTACAGCTCGGACAGCGGACGGATGTTCGAGGTCAGTGCGAGGATCAGCACCGGTGCGTTGTTCGGATTCGCCTTGCGGTAGACCGGCGCGGTTTTCAGGCCCGATGGCAGGTCCGGCGCGGCCGCGTTGATCGCCGCCTGCACGTCGCGCGCGGCGGCATCGACGTTCAAGCCGATATTGAACATCAGGACGATCGAACTCGATCCTTCCGCGCTGCGTGAAGGCATTTCATCGATGCCGGCGATCTGGCCCAGATGCCGTTCCAGCGGCGCGGCGACCGTGGACGCCATTGTGCGCGCATCCGCACCCGGTTCACTGGCCAAGATGAAAACCGCCGGGAAATCCAGACTCGGCAACGCCGCCACACCGAGCAGGACATAGGCGATCATGCCGCCGACGAAGAGGCCGATCGCAAGCAGTGAGGTGCCAACCGGCCGGCGGATAAATGGGCCGGAGATGTTCATGGCGTTTTAGGGAGCAGGGAGCAGGGAGCGGGGAGCGGGGGAAAAGCCCGCCCCTTCAAGGAACTTGTCGCAAAAAGGGCATACATCGTCATCCTGCGCGCAGCGCAGAATGACGGTACTCTTTTTTGCGGCTCTACGAGGTTGCCGCCCCCTTTTGCGACAGCCTCCCCTCGCGGGAGAGGGGGCAAGGGTTGAAGGCGAGCGCAAGCAGCCAAAATCATGCCAAGCGTTCCTGTGCGTGCAATCCGCGCTGTGCGCGGCGTGCGCGCAACCAGTCGGAGAGGCGTTCCAGATACAGATAAATCACCGGCGTCGTGTACAGCGTGACCAGTTGCGACAACAGCAGGCCGCCGATGATCGACACGCCCAGCGGGCGGCGCAGTTCCGCGCCGATGCCAGCGCCCAGCGCCAGCGGCAGCGCGCCCAGCAGCGCCGCCGCGGTGGTCATCATGATCGGCCGGAAGCGCAGCAGACACGCACGGTGGATCGCCTCGCGCGCGGGCAGGTTCTTGCCGCGCTGCGCCTCGATCGCGAAGTCGATCATCATGATCGCGTTCTTCTTCACGATGCCGATCAACAGGATGATGCCGATGATGCCGTCGATCGACAG
>JAISPQ010000089.1 GCA_031274955.1 Rhodanobacter sp. | reverse complement strand
GGCTTCAGGGATGAAAAGTCGACAACGCCGTTACAGATGTACTCAGGTATCTTGTATCCATTGTCCTGGTTGTAGGCTAATAGATACTTGGCATGAAACTCGAGCGCGGAAGTAAGGCGGAGCATCGCGTTCGATTCGGTGTCGTTGTAGAGATCTACATCTTGAATGTGCGCCGTTTCAGCGGCATCAAGTGCACCGGCCAGACCATACTGCGTGTGGCCGAAATCGCGGCAGGTCTCCTGCGAAATACCATCAACGCGGTCGTCGAAGACGGTCTGACCGTACCAGGTAGTGTATTTTGCGCCACGGGGCAGAGGGACAGGCGATGATCCATCGGTGTGGTAATAGAAGTAGGCCGGAATTCGCTGTTTCCAGTAGGTCACTCCCTGATCGAAAGTAGCGCGATCGTCATTGAAGACGCCGATATTCATCAAACCCTCGATCATGCTGATCTCCCAGTTGCCGTTGGAACCGGAACCATTGATAAGTTGCGGTCGAACGACAGTGTTGAGCATGTTCTTGAACTGTGTGATATCGCTATCGGCCCAGCCTGCATTTGTATAGCGGATAATTTCGGCGGCGCGAGGAAGTTTCTGGGCATCCCAAGCCGCTTGCAAAGGCGCATTGCTGTTGGTATAGCCTTTAAGGTTGTAGGCATACGCGTTGAGGATTTCGATGGCATTGCTGGCATACGTTGGATCGCCAGTGATGTACCAAAGTAGTGCCTGCAGGTACGCCGCAGCGGTGTCTTTGTCGGCAGCAGAGCAGCCCGTATCGGGGTTGGAATAGGGGCCACAGTCGATGATACCTCCAGCAGGCGGTCCCTGAACGTGATAGTTAAGCGAGCCAATGGCCGTGGTTTTGGAACTACTCGTCGCCTTCTGGTAGGCATCATAGAAAGGCTGTTGCTGTGCGGCCACTGCGGCTTTGATGTAGTCAAGCTGCGCTTGACTGACGAGGATTCCCGGGTGCTTGAAGCTGCCGCTGCTGCCGCCACCGCCCAAGGCGGCAAACGTCGCCGTGCAATGGTGGGCGGTACTCATCGTCACGCTTACTGTAAGCGACGAACCTGCGCTGGCGCAGTCGCCATCCCAACCAGCAAAGGCATAGCCAGAATTCGCGGCCGCGGTCAGGGCTACGGAAGCGCCTGTGGCATAGCTACCACTGCATACAGTACTACCGGCACCACATTTGATCGTGCCGGCGCTATCCGTAATGCGGCCATTGCCGGTAACGCTAACTGTCAGCACAAGGTCCGACTTTCCACCTGCGCCACTGCCGCCACCGGAACCGTTGACATCGCCTCCGCCATTACATCCCGCAAGAAGAACCGCCGCCCACATATAGCCCACGAGCTGAAATTTGGATGCCATGACCACGTCCCTGCCTATTTAGATCAAGGGATCCATTCTATTCCCATGCAGCCATGCGTAGTTAAGGAAACGCTGAACAATTGATCCTGTTGCACAGGCGCCACTTCGCAGGCACCGAAATTTTCACGATGCGGTCTGTTCAACTCGAATTCACGTCAATTTCCAGTTCAAATCCTCTGCGTAGCCCCTTTTGAAGGCTTTATTGCCCTCTCAATGTCTTGCATCGCCACAAGCTGTTTTTTGGCTATCACCCAGTAATGACGAAGCAGGAAGTGCTTTCACAGGGGGAGAATGGCGCTTTTCTCCTGCTCCCTACTCCCTGCTCCCTCGACCCTGCTTCATTGCTTCCCGGATTCGCGCCAGCGCAGCATCGGGATGACTTGGTCGAGTTTGTCTCGTGGGCCACTGGCGCTGGGCGTCTGCTGATAGCCCAGTTGAGCCATTTCCTTGCGCACGCCAGCTATTAACGTGGCAAAGCTCGGCGGCTTGCGGCTCTGGCGCAGCCGCTTGGCCATGGCGAAGGTGAAGGCCCCATAGGCCGTGGCGCCGTGGTCGTACTCGGCGGCAAGCTGGTTCTGTCCGGCGGCAAAGACCAAAAGTGGCAGGTACGGACCTTGGTGACCGTAGCGACGGCGGGCGTCGTCGAACTGGCCCTTGTCCACCAGCCTCAGGCTACCGGCCTCGCCAAGGCCCGAGCGCTGAACGCAAGGATAGCGTGAGCGTCCATCCTGATCGTTCTCGCGGCTGATGTCGAATGGCTTGACCATGCCGCGCGTGGTCTCCACAAAGTCTCGCGGCACCCACATCTGATTGGCCGGGCTCCAGCGCAGCGCACGGTGACGCACATCGTCGGGCGGGTCGATACCACGCACGCGTTGCCCGCCGCGCGTCATGCCGCCGGCGTGACAACAGTCGAACAGGGCGACGAACTGACTGCCATAGGGCAAGTGGCTGTAGTAGCGTCGAAAATCCTTGTCAGTAAAAGCATGCGCCTCGCTCCAGTCGAAGTCTGCCGGCACCAGGGTCTCAGCGATCTGGCTGGGCTTGTCCAACCCATACAAAGGCATCTGCGCGCCATGGCCCGAGTAGAAAAAGATGCGTTCGTCACCATCGCCAACGCCATCAGCCAGCCACTCGAGGCGTTCGAGCATCGCCTCGCGCGTCGCACGGCCATCGGTCAGCACGCGGATGTCGTCGGCATCGAAACCGCACTCCTGGAGAATGGCACTGATCAGGTAGACATCGTTGACGCAACCATTGAGCCTCATCTGCGGATCAGGGTATTCGTTGATGCCCACCAGCAGTGCACGCCGGCTCGCACGGCGCGGTGCCATCAAGGCCGGAACGGCGCGCAGCGAGGCCGCGGGCGGTGAACTGACGCGCGGCACCACTGACGGCAGGACGATGTGCGCCATGACGTCATGCTTGAGATAGGCGGCGCCATCGTGGTTGAGCCGGTCCAAGGGCAGTTCGAATGCCGCGAGCAGGGAATGCGTACGCGCATCACCGCCCGGCAGCGGCTCTGTGAACATATGGTCGTGCGGGTTGAACAAATGGAACCATTGCGCAAAACCACCCTGTGCGTCATACACAGGCTCGATACGGCCGCCAAAAACGCTCTGCACGGCCAGATGGGCAATCTGACTGCCGAAGGTGACGAGCGTGCAGCCGTCGAAGACGACGGACCCGCCAGGGTCGGCAACCTTGCGGCGGAAGGCATCGTAGCAGGCCAAGGAGCCGAAGCTGTGTGCACAAACGATGTCGCAGTGGCTACCGAGGAAGCTCTGCATGATTCGATTCGAAAGCTCGTCGCGCAGGGACTCACTTTCGATCCACTGGACCGTCATTCCAGCCGTCCAGCGAATGCTATCGAAAAGACCAGGCTGGACGAGATCGCGCTGCCCGAATACCGGAGCCGAACCAAAGGTGCTGCGCGCCATCAGGAGCAGGCCACGCGCGATGGTGGCCGCATCGAGCGGGTAACGTACAAAGATGTCGTCGAATTCTGCGAACTCGAACTCGATGCCTTGGTTCGCCGGAAGGCCCGCTGCACGCGCGCTGGCACTGAAGGCATCCTGCCACTGCTGCTTCCATTCCTGGATGCCCGGATCGTCGCGATGACCCACACCGTGGACCATCAACACCTTGAGCGGACGCGCCATGCCACCCTCGCCAGGCGCGATGCCGGGAGGCGCCACGGACGATTCGACCTTCGGCTGCTCGCGCGGAACCGCCGTTGCGGCGGCCTGGCTCTGCAACCACTGCAGCGCTTCGCGAGCCTTGCGTTCGACCTGATCGCCCGAAGGCGGCGCCGACAGCGCCTTCGTCCCCGGCGCAGGATCCACAGGCCGCTCGTCCAGGCCGATTTCCCCGCGGATGAAGTCCACCATCAGGGCGAGCGCTCGCTGGTTTCCGTTGATCAGGCTGTCATCGACCGGTGCGCGCAACACGCGCTGCTTGGGCAGGTTGATACTCGGCAACGCCTGCGGGTTGACGTTGAACTGGATGGAAGCCGAGAAATCCAGCGCCTGTGCACAGCGCGCCCCCAACGGCGGCATATCCCATTTGCGGCACAGGTAGGCCAAGAGACTGGTGTGGTCGTAGAGCTGATGATCCACGGCGCCTGCCCGCACGTGGGGTGACACCAGCAACGCGGGCACCCGCACGCCCAGGCGCTTGAAATCGAAGCGGATGTCCGGATAGTCCTGATCGACGATATTGTCAGGCGATACCGTCGTCGGAGGCACCACGTGGTCGTAAAAGCCGCCGTGCTCGTCATACAGCACGACCAGCAAGGTTCCCTGCCACAATGCTTCATTGCTGCGCAGTGCGTTGTAGACCTCGGCAATGAGCGCGTCGCCCAGAGCGATGTCATGCGGCGGATGCTGGTCGTTCTGGTTGCTGCCGAAAACCGAGAAGTATTTCGGCTCGATGAAGGAGAACTCTGGAAAATCGTCGGGCTTGCCCTGGGCCAGCTTGTGGAACTCGTCCATGGCACCATAGATGCCCGCATTCGGCCAAGTGTGGTGCAAGAGCATGGACAGCGCGACGCCGTTGTGGAAGATGCGGTGGCTGCGACGGGCATTGCGTAGCCGGTCGAAGATCGTATCCATGTCGTAGGCTTTGAACAGCAGGCCCACGTCGCTGATCTTATTGTTAGGCATCCTCACATGCCCAGCCGCAGTACCGCAAAGCGCGAAGAAGCGGTTAGGCCAGGTCGGCCCCGGCAGCGCGGCATGCCAGCGATCACAAACCGTGTAATGGCGCGCCAGGCTGCGCAGCGCCGGTAACGGATCCTTGGCCAGATCCTGCTCGGCAGGAAAGTAGCCCATGACCTGCTCGGCGATCGTGTCCGGTTTGGAGAGTTTGCCAAGCGCCGCCAGACCGTCAGCGACGAAGCCCGACATCGTCGGAGCGGCGAAGTCACCGAGCTGGGCCTTGACGTTAGGCAACTCGTGCTTGGGGTCGAATCCATCGGGCAGCCGGGCAAGCGCCACAGGAGCCTGTTTGACCGTACTGCCGTCCGGCATGGGATTGCTGCCAGGATTGTTGCGATCGATGCCTTGGATGCCGCGCGCAGGATCGATCCGCACCAGATCACCCAGCAGGTGATCGAAGGATCGGTTCTCCAGCATCAGGACGACAACGTGCCGGACAGGATCGTTCGCGAAAGCCATGGTTATCTCCTGAATTTTGGTCGATGTTATCAGCCACAGGCGATGGCGTGATCCCGCGGGCCTATCTCGGTGAAAGTGACCGCTGGTTTCAGCTGTCGTGACCAGCGTGCTGATCGGCGCAGCGCCAGCAGCGACAAGTCGGCCATTTGCGTTGGGATGTAGAGGGTTCGCGCATTTCAATGGCGGTCGCATCCAGCCACAGATGACACACCAGCGCGGCGCCCAGTTGCGACCGATACAGCCCTCCTCCCCGGTACGAAGCGCTCGATCTCGCCCCGTTCCCGAATGCGCAGTAACCGCTGCAGCGGCGCGATCGAGGTCTCGTCCAGATCGGCTTGGATCAGTGGCAATAGCTAACGTTGACATTGAAAATGAAAACAAAACAAATGAAAAAAAACGCAAATAAAATTGCGCCAGGCGGGCATTTAAGGCGATATTCATGGCGACAGGTGGGGGGGCTTTGACACTTGTATCATGCCTTCAATGGCAACACCCGTCGCTATTTTTCACCTAAAGACACTACGAAATTCAGCTTGGAAAACGAATTTCGCAAGTCCTTTGGCTGATGGAAACACCCTCATGCCTTGCGCGTAACAGGTCTGTGGCAAGGCTCCCGTCATCGCCAGGTCGTAACAGGACAGTACTCCATGCAACCGATTCTCGTACCGTTCAATCAGCCCCCGCGCCATCGCTCACCTCGTCGCTCAGTCCGGGCATACAGTAACCCCGCCTGTTGGGTTCGGGCCGGCTTAGGGAGTCAACGATGAAACGCACCCTCGTCCGGGGAGCACAAGGGCTGCTCCTCCTTGCACTTTCCCTCGTAGCGACAACCGCGTTTACTCAGGACGCTGGCCAACAGACCAGCGCAACCGCACAGGGCACTGCCGCGTCGTCTTCGCCAAGCGTGCAAAGTGGATGGAAGACCATGCACCCGGCCTTCAGATCCACAACGGCCCAGCTCCAAGGTCTTGCCAGCGCAAGCGAACCCGTGTCGATCATCGTGTCGCTCAAGCTCCCCGACAAGGACTTGCTCGACAGCTACATCGTTGCCCAGAACACCCCGGGCAGTCCGGCCTATCATCAATGGCTGAGCAGCACGGAAAGTGCGGATATCTTCGGGCCGACCGCAGCCCAGGCGCAAGCCGTGGCCGATTACCTGACGCAGAGCGGCTTCACCCATGTGAAGGTCGCCGACAATCGCCTCCTTGTCACGGCGGACGGCACGGTCACGCTGGCGCAAAAGGCGTTCAATACACAGATCGGCGTCTACAGCCAGGGCAGCCAGAGTGGCCTTGCGAACACGGCCGCGATACAGGTGCCGACCGGGTTGACTCAGATCGATCGCGTACTCGGTCTGGATACCATGAATAAGATGCATACGCACATAATGCCGGCTTTGAATCCCATGCCCATACAGGGATCAACGGTCAAACTCCCTATGCCGAGCAATCTCATGCCCGAGCAGGGGACAGCCCCATCCGATCCGGGCTCGCTGGGCGTGATGTCCGGGGGGCTTTCTGGAGCAGCAAACCCGACGGCCGCATCCACCTCGTACTACCCCGAGCAGTTTGCGACCGTCTACAACACAGGCGGCGCGACGGCAAAAAACACGACAGTTGCGATTATCGGCTGGGGCAGCATGACCAACCCGAACAATGACTTAGCGCTAATGGAGTTGGCGCGCGGCATTGCGTGGGTGCCTACCTCAATCGTTTACGTCCCCGCCGGCAGCAGCAATGATGACAGTGCGCAGATCGAGTGGGGCATGGACGCACAGGCGATTGTCGGCATCACCAGAGGCGTCAAAAAACTGATCTTCTATACCAGTGGTGATAAGGGAGGCTATACCTCGTCTTTGCTCTCCGTCATCAACCGGGTAGTCAACGACAATACGGCGAAGGTGATCAATATGTCGTGGGGATTGCCCGAATGCATGGGGGAGCCAGGATGGGCCGATTCCGCTTTCGCGCTGGGGGCCGCTCAAGGCCAAACCTTTTCGGCATCTTCGGGAGATAAAGGCAGTTATCCTTGTGGTTATTATGTTGCCAACGGTTCCTATGGCGACACGACTATACTTTCGGCCGAGTATCCGGCCAGTTCACCTTACGTGATCGCGATTGGTGGTACCACGCTGACCACGGGAACGAATCGTGCTTACGTTTCGGAGTCGGCCTGGGCTTACAGTGGCGGCGGTGTCAGCGCCTATGCCGCCGCACCGAGTTGGCAGAGCAGTCTCCCCATTCCTCCGGGTGCGAGCAATAATAATTATCGGCAAGTGCCTGATCTGGCTTTTGATGCAGACCCATCATCAGGAGGAACTTTCTATTACATCGCAGACGGTTTGTTTTATGACTCATTTATGACGGGGGTCCCTCAGAGTGGCTGGTACGTCATCGGCGGTACGAGCCTGTCTTCACCTCTGTTTACAGGGATATGGGCAATACTGCAAAGCGCCAATGGTAATAATATGGGCTTTGCGCCGCCAGTGATTTATTCAAGTATAAATTCTTTTTCGCAAAATGGTGCGCTGCATGATATTACTAATGGAAATAATGGATATTATTCAACTACGGCCGGTTATGACAATGCAACAGGCTGGGGTAGTCTGAATATTGCAAAAGCAAAGACTTTAATTAATAAGCCACTCTACTACACCATTACAGCCACTGCCGGAGCAGGTGGTTCCGTCAGCCCAACATCTGCTTCGGTGTACTCAGGAATGTCCGTCCCTTTAACGATTACACCCAATGACGGATACGTTGCTTCCTCCATCAGTGGCTCCTGCGGCGGTCAGCTCAACAGTTCCAATTTGCTTCCTTGGCCTTCCGTGTTCATTACGGACACCATCTCCGCCGATTGTGACGTCAAGGTGATGTTCACCCCCACTCCGAGCTATACCGTTACGCCGAGTGTAAGCGGCATCGGTGGCACAATCAGCCCGGCAATCCCTGTTTCAGTGAAACCGGGAGAGATGGTTTCATTCATACTAACCCCCGATACAGGTTATGCTGCTTACATCACTGGCACCTGTGGCGGCATGCTTGTAGATAATGTTTATTCTACCGCTATTATTACTTCTGACTGTATCATTGTGGCAACATTCGCTCAGCCGGTCTACCTCGTTAGCGCAACTCCTTCCTCTGGTGGTAAAATTACCGGAGGAAATTGGGTGAAACCAGGTGCGACTGCCTCATTTACGATTGCCCCGGACCCAGGATATTACCTTAGCTCTGCTGGCAGTTGCGACGGCGGCATATTCAGCGGCTCTATCTCCACTGGCGGTATTTACACGACCAACCCTGTCACAGCTGACTGTTCATTTTATGCAACATTTGCTCCGGTGAACAGTATTTATTACACTATTACAGCAAGAGTAAACGGCGCCGGCGGTAAGATCGATGGAAAAATGAACTCTATTCATTCGATAAATTCTGGCGGATGGGCAGATTTATTATTGACGCCTGACCCAGGCTATGCCGTTTCTAACGTCGATAGTGCCTGTGGCGGTTTTTTGGTAAGTTATTCGAATTCTGCAGGCCTCTACTATCATGTTTATCCTAATATCTACGCCGACTGTGATATTTCAGTAACATTTGTGCCGACAACAGAGACTTACACTGTTACGCCAATCATAAGTGGTGGTGGTACGATTAGTCCATCGAGTGCCGTGGTGAAATCAGGAGCGCGCGTGTTATTTACATTGACACCGGATCCAGGATATGCCGTCTCTCCCGATTACTCTTACGTCACCGGCGGCTGTAGCGGCATACTCAATGGCAATATATATATTATATCCGGCATCACTGGCAATAGTTGCGCCGTTACAGTAGAATTCGTGCCGATATCCACGTATACCGTCACGCCGAGCATAGAGGGTGGTGGCGGTACAATCAGCCCGTCGACGGCCGTTTTGGTACCCTCAGGAAATCAGACCCAGTTCACGTTAACACCGGACCCGGGATACGAGGTCTATTCCGCCGATGGCACATGCGCCGGTAAATGGCTCAAGGCTCCTGGTGAGAGTGTCTATGTCTGGACGATCTCGTATGCTTGGACGATCTCGGGCGCCACCGACTGTACCCTTGTGGCAAAATTCGTATCGACGAACACAACGTACACCGTCACGCCAAACGTAAGTGGGGGAGGCGGCACGATCAGCCCATCGACGGCTGTTTCAGTGCCCTACGGGTCATCCACCTTGTTCACGTTGACGCCGGATTCAGGGTATACCGCTGATTTGTGGAAGATAATAGATAACGACAAATGTTCCGGCACGTTAATCAAAGACAATATTTACACAACCGGTCTCGTCCCTGACGATTGCGCCATTACTGCTTACTTCACCCCGATCTACACTGTCACGCCTGGCGTAAGTGGTGGCGGTGGCACGATCTATCCATCGACACCCGTAACGGTGAAATCAGATTCGAACGTTCCGTTCAGGCTTACACCGGACCCTGGATATGGAGTTGACTTTGATCGGACTTCTTCCTCCTGCCCCTTCACGTTCGCGTTGGCGCCTGAGCCAGATAATAATGTCAACATCATTATCGACCCCACCAGTTCCACTGGTTGTTCTGTCACCGCTTACTTCAGACCGATGGCGGCCAACATCTTCACGGTGACGGTCACAAGTAACGGTAACAGCAGAATCAATCCGGAGTCGCAGCAGCAGGTGAATTACAATCGCCAGGCCACCATCGAGGTGAGTCCGAGCTCTGGCTATCACATCGCAAGCATCACCGGTGACACCTGCACTGTCACACTGGAAAATAGCATCTTGACGGACTATTGGTACACCACGAGCGCTATCACCGCCGACTGCCTCATCACGGTAACGATTACCCAAAAACCGATACTTTCTGCCTTCCAGGTGACCACCACCCCCACCGGCGCGACCTTCAGCATCACCAGCGATATCAACGCCATCGGCTTTTGTAGGGTGCAGCCGGCCAGTTATCCCGCGCCGGTTGTCCGCCCCAACCTCTTGTCCATCCTCGCATTCATAATCGACATCAACTCCCGCTGCACCCAACAAGGCCAACAAATGACCGCTACTACGGCACTCCCCGGCACCCTTTCCCACCTTACCCGGGGCACCGACTACGTGCTTTATTTCGTTGCCTATAGCAACGGTATACTCAGCGACATGGCAGAAATACCGTTCACCACCCAGCCGTGACCGCCGGCACCAGAACGGACGGCACCATTGATCGGGCGACGACAATGGTGCCGCCAGGTAATGCCGATATCTGCGGCAGTGGCGGCACGAAGGGCGGCATGCTCAACTTCCATCGCATCTATATCGACCAGGACCGATCGATCCCAAGGCAGCGTGTATGATCAAACCTTGTGCTTGGCGGCTTCTACACGAAGCAGGGCTACCCTCGCCAAGTTTGGATCGCCCCTATCCTCTGGGGATTCCGTCGTACATCAAGCCAAGTAGCGCTGCCATTCAACCGCGTCCAGCGTACGTGCGCGCCACATAATCCTCGATGATGCCGACGAATTCGCCGGCGATATTCTCACCACGCAGCGTGAGCGCCTTTACGCCGTCGATGAACACCGGCGCCGCCGGCGCCTCGCCGGTGCCGGGCAACGAGATGCCGATGTTCGCATGTCCGGATTCACCCGGGCCGTTCACCACGCACCCCATCACGGCCAGTGTCAGATTCTCCACACCGGCGTAGTGGAGGCGCCATTCCGGCATCCGCGCACGCACATGATCCTGCACGGTTTTCGCCAGTTCCTGGAACAGCGTGCTCGTGGTGCGCCCGCAGCCCGGACAAGCGGTCACCAGCGGCGTGAACGCGCGCAACCCCATCGTTTGCAGCAGTTCCTGCGCGACGATGACTTCGCGCGTACGCGATTCGCCGGGTTCGGGCGTCAGCGAAATGCGGATCGTGTCGCCGATGCCTTCCTGCAACAGCACGCTGAGCGCGGCCGTCGAGGCGACGATGCCTTTGGAGCCCATGCCGGCCTCGGTGAGGCCCAGATGCAGTGCGTAGTCGCAGCGTGCGGCAAGATCGCGGTACACGGCGATCAACTCCTGCACGCCGGACACCTTGCACGACAGCACGATGCGCTCACGCGGCAGGCCCAGTTCCTCGGCGCGCGCGGCGGAATCCAGCACAGAACGGATCAGTGCTTCGCGGCCGACGTGCGATGCATCCCACGGTTCGGCGCGCGCGTGGTTCGCATCCATCAGCGCGGCGAGCATGCTCTGATCGAGCGATCCCCAGTTGGCGCCGATGCGCACTGGCTTGGCGTATTTCAGCGCAAACCCGACGATCGCGGCGAACTGCGTATCCTTCTTTTTGCCGAAACCGACATTGCCCGGATTGATGCGGTACTTCGCCAATGCCTGCGCACAGGCGGGCTCGCG
>JAISPQ010000063.1 GCA_031274955.1 Rhodanobacter sp. | reverse complement strand
ACCAGATCCGCGACACGCGCAACCGCGGCGAATTCGTGCGCGACCAGCACGCTGGTGATGCCGAGCGTTTCGTTGAGCGTGCGGATCAGGCGCAGCACCTGATTGAGCGCGATCGGATCGATGCCGACGAACGGCTCGTCGTAAAGAATCAGCGTCGGATCGCGGATGATCGCGCGCGCCAGTGCGACCCGGCGCGCCATGCCGCCGGAAAGTTCGCTCGGCATCAAGTCTGCCGCACCGCGCAAGCCCACCGCTTGCAGCTTGGTCAGCACGATATTGCGCACCAGTTCCTCGGGCAATCGCAGGTGCTGGCGCAGCGGAAACGCGACGTTCTCGAACACGCTGAAATCGGTCAGCAGGGCCGAGTTCTGGAACAGATAACCGATGCGCTCACGCAGGACGAACAGCGCATCGCGCGACAGCGCGGGCACGTTCTCACCATCAACGCGGATCTCGCCCGCATCCGGCATCAGTTGCCCGGAGATATGCCGCAGCAAGGTCGTCTTGCCGGTACCGCTGGGCCCCATGATCGCGGTGATCCGACCGCGCGGAATATCCATGTCGATCTCATCGAAAATCGGCTTGCCGCCCAGAACCGTGCGCACGCCACGTACCTGCACGATGGCATCGGCGAAATTTGGCGTTGTAGTGTGGGAAACGGTCACGGTCGGAAAAACTCGTTCGATATCCAAGACTGCGAAGCAGGAAAAGCGCGCACACAGCGTTCTACCTTAGCCGATACCGAGCCATTGCGGCCAGATGCAGCGTATTCAATCGGTCTTTAGCAAATCATCGATCAGCCCCGCATGGCGCAACAGCTGCGCCGAACGCCGCAGACGCTGGCTGGCGAAGATCGCGCGCAGATCGGCCAGCGCGCCGGCGAAATCGTCGTTGACGACGATGTAATCGAAATCCCCGGCATGCGCGATTTCCTTGCGCGAATCCGCCAGACGCCGCGCGATCGTATCAACGCTATCCAACGCGCGCGTACGCAGACGCCGTTCGAGTTCGACACGCGAGGGCGGCAGGATGAACACGCTGATACAGTCGGGACGTGCTTTTCGCACCAGCCGCGCACCCTGCCAATCGATCTCCAACAACACATCCCGCCCCGCCGCCAGCAACGGCTCGACCGCGGTACGCGCCGTGCCTTTCCAGTCACCGTGCACATCGGCGTATTCGTAGAACATACCAGCGGCGACCATGTTCTCGAACACCTCGCGCGAAACGAAATGGTAATGGTGACCGTCGATCTCGCCGGGGCGCGGCTGCCGCGAGGTATAGGACACCGAGAGCGAAATCCTGGGCTCGCGTTCGAGCAACGCATGGGTAAGGCTGGTTTTGCCGCTCCCCGAGGGTGCGGCGACGATGTAGAGGGTTCCGCTCATGCGGCATGATTGTACAGAGGCAGGCGCGGATCAACGCGCGCAATGGCCGCAAAACCACGATCGTCGGCGAGCAGACCGACCGCATGCTCGATCACCGTCATGGCGACCAGGCAATCGAAACTGTTGCGCGGCGTCACCCCAGCCCAGTGGCAACGCGCATACCGTTCCGCCGTGGCTTCATGTGTACGCACCGCATCTCTGGCGACGAGCAGCGGCAAAGTCGAAAAATACGCACGCAATTCCTCGAAATGCTCGCCAGATCCGGCCCCTTGAAGAATCTCCTGATAAACGACTGGCGACAACGCAACTGAATCCATTGCGATCAATTCGCGTAGCGCAATGACGGGCGTGCTTCGCATTTAAGTTCGAGCAGCTTGTTCCGCGCCACGCTGGGGCGTACCAGCGCGGGCTTGCCTGTGGCATCCACGCCGTGAACAGCAAAGACGTTCTTTGCCAGATCGACTCCTACGGTTACGATAGTCATGGGCTTCCCCTTCCAAAAAACGAGTGTGTTGATGAGAAACGTAACTTCCCATCATGGCACTTCGATGCCGTATCGCCGCCTATGCGCGGGGCACTGGGGACGGGGAAGTCCCTTTCATTCATTCAACCCGGACGGCTTCAGCGCCGGTTAACTTTAGCGTTAGACTGTTCCCGCACATCAAGCCAACCATATCGGAGGTGCTATGGCATTTGAAGCTGATTTCACGGAGTGGCTGAAACAAGCGCTCGAAACGAAAGCCCCTGCAAAAGTGAAGGCGTTTTCCTTCAATTTGTTCGAGCCTGCGGAAATTAAAAATGTCAAATTCGGGGTTGAGCTAATCGGCGCTGGCACATTCGACGAAGATGACCCAGATTGGGCCACCGATGAGGTTTGGGAGCCATCCCAACGGTGGATTGGCATTCCTTTAAGCTATTCCGGCAAAAAGTGGGAAGCCTGTCTTGAGAAAATAACAAGCCTTCTATCGCGCCAAATCGAATCAAGCACAGAGGTGGCAAAAATTTTGCAGTCAAAAAAGGCTGTTGCTGTTGGCTTTGTTGATGGTGATCTTGAAGTTATTTGGCAAAAGTAGCGTTGTGTCTCTCAAGAAACTCGCGCCCAACTTGTTGATTTGTATAGGCAGCATCAGATGTAAGCGACTTTCTTTCGGAACGGTTTTCGGCACGTCCGGGCCGATTACCTCGCTAACATTGTCACAAGGGCCTCCCCATCTTCGCAAGCAATAAATCTCCTTGGGGTTATCGCGCAGCGATAACCCCAAACATGGCTTTCAGCCCGGGCGCGCCTACGGCGCGCCGGTTAATTTAGGCGTTAGGAGGATCACATGACAAGAAGCACATTCGCCAATATCTGGTATCGCCCTGAGGAGAATCGCTGGCGCGACATGAACCTACTCGCCATGCGCGATACAGGCACGCTCGTGGTGAATGACGAATCCGTGGAATTCCAAGGCCAGAAGGAGAAAGTGCACATCACCAATGTCAAGAGAGTTTCATATGGCAAGCAAGGAAGAGACTTCATCAACAACTGGGTCAAGATTGAGTACGGCGATGGCAAGCAGGCCTTCTTTGCCGACGGATCTTTGTTAGGCTGGGGTGGGATATTCGGTGGGACAAAGAGGATTCTCAACGTAGTCCGCCACCTTGAATCAACCTCCTAACATTACTTCAACCCGGACGCCCTGCGTGCGCCGGTTAATTCAGGCGTTAGGCTTCCAATATCAATGTCACAACAACGTAATCGCCACATTAATCGTCAACCCATTGAGGAAACTATCCGCGCAGCGGTAGCTGACCTCGTATGTGATGAAGGTTCTGTCGAGGTTGAGCGGCACACCTACGATTGGAGAGCCGACGACCTGCTTGTATGGGTTCATCTCAAAAGCCTCATAAGTGATGCTGAGATTAATGTTCTTCGGCAAAGGCTCGCGGAGGTAATGAGTAATTTGCTTCCTTCCGGCAAACCATTGGAAGAATGGATGGTTGTTGTTGAGTGTGGCGGTCAATCCATACTCACTGTAATGCCTGACATTGTGCTAAATCCGGACGGCTTCACCGCCGGTTAATTTTTGCGCAGGCAGGTAAAGTTTGTCCGCCTAGAATCTGAATCAAACGGTTTGCGGGCAAATCAACCGCACCGTCGGGAAATAGGCACGGTAGCGCGCTGCATCGCGCGTCAGCAGTGGCAATCGGGCAATTGCCGCGTGCGCGCCAATATAGAAGTCCGGCAGCGGCGAATGGCGTGCGCCGCCAGCATGTCGGTAACGCAGAAAAACCTTGCCAGCGAGAAAGCCTGCCTCCCAAGGCAATGGCAAGCGGGTAAAGTTGCCCGGTGGCAGCGCGGCATCAAGTTCTTCAATCCGCTCGAAGCCCACCGAAACTTCGGCATAAATGAGCGGATTCACGCATGGCTGCAAACTTGCCGCGCAGTTTTCCAAGGCGAGTGAAGACCAATCGAACCATACAGGATCGTTGGTGAGTATGTCGAGCAGCACATTTGCATCGACGAGCACTTGGCTCATACTTCAGAGCCGCGCGTCAGTTGCATGATTTCCTCAGTGGACAAACGCACCGTTGCGCGCCCGCGCATACGCTCGACCAACTCGCGCCCGCGTACCGCATCAGGCTTGCACTTGCGCAGCCAGATACGCCCGCCTTCGCTGACAAATTCAACTTCACTGGAGGGCACAATACCCAGAGCCTTACGGATGTCACGCGGAATTGTGACTTGACCTTTGGATGTGATGCGCATAAGAAACCATTCGTTGTGCGAGACAGAGAAAGTAAGAGTATTACCCCTTGTCGCGATGCGTCAAGCCACGCATCCACTCTCTGTAGGGAGCAAGTAATCTGCGGTTGAACGTGGCGGTGCGTTGTTCGACAAAACCCTGGCGGGCGCGGGGCACCATCAACTGGCCTTGTTGTTCGATGCTCTTGATCGGCACGAAGCGCATCTGCGCACGAGTGACGGCTTCGCAGATGGCTGCCGCGTCGGCCGCATCGTTTTTGCCGCGCTTGCCTGACAGACGATAGGGGGCGACGAGCTTGGGGGCCATCAGGCGCACGGTGTGCCCGTTCCCTGGCCCAGTGGTGTGCACCTGAGCACACCTCCATGCCGGTCAGGCACGCGGGCAAGGCGGCGATAAGTTCGAGCAGTTTGCCGCGCGCCACGCTGGGGCGTACCAGCGCGGGCTTGCCTGTGGCATCCACGCCGTGAACAGCAAAGATGTTCTTTGCCAGATCGATTCCTACGGTTACGATAGTCATGGACTTCCCCTTCCAAAAAACGAGTGTGTTGATGAGAAACGTGACTTCCCATCAAGGCACTTCGATGCCGTATCGCCGCCTATGCGCGGGGCACCCGCGGGACGGGGAAGTCCCTTTCATTCATTCAACCCGGACGGCTTCGGCGCCGGTTAACTTAGGCGTTAGGCTGGTAAGGTAACTATGTCAGTTCCAGAACACTTGTGGCGTTATCCGACTTCTTCGGCAATTGATAGTTTGGCGAAACGCTTCGAATTTCCGAATACTCCAGAGATGCAGGACTGGGAATGGGAGGTCGCAAATCCGAAGCGCATTTCAGAATTTCTTGATGCCTATGAAAACGGCCAACTCACCGACGATGAGCGTTTCACACTCATGGAAATCATCATCCAATCTTTTGAAGACCTTGGGCTGAAGGTGAAATTTGACCCAGAATGGCAGCATGTGCTTCCGATGGCACTTGACCCGCGATGGCATCACGTGCTCGTCCTTCTTGACCAAAATATCGACCTTCATGCCTATTCGGTTTGGTATTGGTCGGACTTGGAGAATGAAAATGAGGATGGAGACGACCAATGGCAAGTAACCCCCTTCCTCCGTAGCATTGTGGCAAAGCACCGCAATCGACTTGAGCATCGGAAGCCAAGTGCCTCTCAAGAAACTCCTTCCCAAGTAGTTGATAGGTAATGGATTTTTAGGCGGCCTGCTGGGCGGGCACCACCTGCATGCCGAGCTTGGCGGCGCGTTGCGAGAGGCTGCGCAACACA
>JAISPQ010000228.1 GCA_031274955.1 Rhodanobacter sp. | reverse complement strand
GCAGAACCGTTGATGTGCGGGGCCGGCACGCGAACGGTCATGGCGGTTTGCTGCGCTACCCCGGAGGATGAAAGAGCGGCTTTTCCCCCTACCCAGGAACCTGCCTGTTCGCCATCGGTTCCGGGGCGCAAGCCATGGGCTCTCCCGCAAGCCGGAGAGGTGACAGCTTCTTTTCCCTGCTCCCTTGGCCTTGCTCCCTGGCTTGTTTCACACCAAGGCACGGCCTCGTCCGCAGTCCGCCTACGCCGCCTACGCGGTGCGCACGGTAATGGTTGATCCGGATTTCCGCTGTTCGCCTGTGCTGCGGACAGGGGTGTTCGTGCTCATGGCGGGTTGCTCGATGGCCGCCGCGGCGGCGGACGATGCGAGCACATGGCTGGCACGCATGACATCCGCCGTGCGTACTTTGGATTACCAGGGCTCCTTTATCTATGAGCGCAACGGCCAGGTCGATGCTCTGCGTCTGTTCCATGCCGGCGGCACACCCGAGCGCGAGCGTCTGGTCACCATGACGGGACCGCGCAGCGAGGTGTTGCGCGCGAGCGATTCGCTCACCTATACACAAGCCGGGCAGCCGACGATGCTCGTGCCCAATGCGGCCAGTGTGCGCTTGCTGCCGCTGGTTCCCGATCTGAGCAGACCGTCGCTGGCGAATCTGTACGCCATGACGATGCGGGGAGAAGATCGCGTGGCGGGTTATCGCACACAGATCGTCGATGTTCTACCGCGCGACGGCTATCGCTACGGATACCGCGTGTGGATCGAGGATTCCACCGGTTTGCCATTGCGTTCCGCCGTCGTCGATGGCGCCGGTCGCCTGCTCGAACAGTTCATGTTCGTTGCGCTGGATATCGGCGCAAAACCCAAGGAAAGCGATCTGGTGCACGGTGCGGATGCCGGCGTGATGACTCCACAAGCCGAAACGACCCTGGAAGGAAAGCCGCACTGGGGTGTGGCGGACTTGCCGCCCGGTTTTGTTTTCATTCTCGCGCAACGTCCGATGCAGGCGCCGACGCAGATCGAGCACCAGATTTATACCGATGGCTTGGCCTGTGTCTCGGTCTATGTCGAGCCGCGCGATACGGCCGTGCCATCTGCGCCGGATGCTTTGGCGACGCGCGGCGCGTTGGGCGTCTACTCGCATGATGCCGATGCGTGGAGGATCACGGCGATCGGCAATGTTCCGGCCACATCGCTGGAACGCATCGCGCGTTCGGTGCGGCCGGCAGCAAAGAACGGCGGATCGTGAGCAGGTTCTCAAATAAGCCGGGCCGATCCCGCGGAGTCTGGAACTTTGTTGCAGTGTTCTCATCCAAACGCGGCAACGGTATGGGCATCCGCACAGGATCCATGTCGGCCATCCAGATAACAACGAGGTAGAAAATCATGACCAATACATGGAACAGAACGACGGCGTGCTGGATTTGCGTGCCGATGGTGTTTGCGCTGGTGCTGATCGCGCACGCGCGCGCGGCCGATCTTCCGGATTTCACGGGGCTGGTCGAGAAGTACGGACCGGCTGTCGTCAACGTACAGGCGGGCGGTAATGCGGAGGCACGGTCGCAGGATCAGGATTCTGAGGATCAGCAGGATGTTCCCGAGATATTCCGTCATTTCTTCGGTCCGATGCCCTCGCCGCATGGCGGCGGGCCGGGCATGCGCGTGTCGATGGGTTCGGGATTCATCATTTCGCAGGATGGCTATGTGCTGACCAATAACCACGTCGTGGAAGGTGCCGATCAGGTCACCGTGCGTCTGTCGGACCGGCGTGAACTCGACGCCAAGGTGATCGGCACCGATGCGCAGTACGACATCGCATTGCTCAAGCTCAACGCGACCGACCTGCCGGTCGTCAGTATTGGCGATTCCAATAACGTGAAAGCGGGGCAGTGGGTGGTGGCGATCGGTTCGCCGTTCGGTTTCGATCACTCGGTGACCGCAGGTATCGTCAGCGCGATTGGCCGCAACTTCGGCGGTGCGGATCAACAGTACGTGCCCTTCATCCAAACCGATGTGCCGATCAACCGCGGCAACTCCGGCGGTCCGCTGTTCAACATGGCCGGGCAGGTCATCGGCATCAATTCACAGATCTTCTCGAACACCGGTGGTTTCATGGGCGTGTCGTTTGCGATCCCGATTGATATCGCGATGAACGCCGTGGAGCAGATCAAGACCAATGGCCGCGTCAGCCGCGGCATGATCGGCGTGCAGATCCAGAGCATCGACCGCACCAATGCGAAGGCGCTGGGATTGCCGCGCATCGGCGGCGCGCTGGTGAACAAGGTCACGCCCGACAGCGGCGCCGACAAGGCCGGCGTACAGGTGGGCGATGTGATTCTCGCGTTCGCCGGACACGACATCGCACGATCAGAGGATCTGCCGCCGCTGGTGGGTTCGAGCAAGCCGGGCAGCAAGGCGGATCTTATGATCTGGCGCGACGGCAAGACGCTGACCTTGCCGGTGACGGTCGGCGAACTTCCGACCGACAAGAAAACCCTGGCCAGTGCCACGCGTGGCGGCGCTCCTGCGGCTGCGGCCAATCCGCTGGGCATCGTCGTCGAGGAATTGACCGCCGATCAGCGCAAGCAATTGGGTATCGACGATGCTCAGGGCGTTGTGGTCACACGGATCAACGCAGCCGCGCGCCGCTCCGCGCTGGCGCCCGGCGATGTGATCCTGATGGCCGGCCGCAAACCGGTGAAGTCGGTGAGCGATTTCAACGCATCCGTCAAGGATGCCAAGCCTGGCGATTCGGTGATGCTGCTGGTCAGGCGTGACGAGCAGACGCAGTTCATTGCGCTGACGGTACCGGCCGCCAAGTAACAACTTGGGTTTCTACGAGCAATGCTCTGATGCCGGCCTGTTCTTTTCGGGGGCAGATTCTGCCCCCGAAGTGCTTTATGCGTTGCCCCCAGCCGAGCAGGGAACAGTCATGAAGGTTGCCGCCAAAAATTCCGCAAAGACCACCGCCGAAAGTATGAACGGCAAGGCCGCGCACTCATCTTCCAGCCGCCCGGCGCGCAGCGCTCCCATGACGCATGAGGAATTGCTTCGCGACATGGCGGCCTATCGCAAAAAAGTTACGGCGACCAAGGCCAGCGCCTTGACTTTTCTCAAGCGCATCGGCGCACCCGTTTAGCCGCGCATGTCCTCCCGCTGGGAGTTGTACAAATACCAGCCGGCCTTCGTCGTCATTGAGAAACAAGAAACCCCCGGCATTGCCGGGGTGGATGGACCAGTTTGACATTTACGGGAATTCATCTTGGATGCTGTGACCTTGAACCGTCCAGCATGCGAGAAGGAGAGTCTTTAAGGGATGTGGTTTGAGGGAAGGAGTAACAGAGTATGAGCTTATGACTTTCGATCGCGGAAGGGCCCCTTTGAGGGGCCCGCGATCGTTAAAGCCCCTGGCTTTGCCGGGGGATATTTACTCAGGTAGGATTTTTATGAAAAAGACTTTGATGGCTCTCTTGGCTCTCTTGGTTTTCTTGGCGCCTCTCTATCTTTGTGCTGCGGATGGTAACACGACCGATGGGGTCAAGCACAAGATAACTGTTGACCAGGCTTGGGCGCTCGTTTTGGCGTCTTTGACGCCCGAGCAAAGGCGGCTCCCAAATCTTCAATTTCTTTCTTCGGACAAAGATAATGAAAATATTTCTTCATACGAAGAACCCAAAAACCCGAGATTCCTGACCTTTAATGTGATCTGGGATGGAACGCCGGATGGCAGCATCGAAGTTGGGTTCTTTGATGTGGACGTTTATACTGGAGACGTATTCAGCGGAACCGCTGGTTGCTACGAGTATAAGAACAAAAAGCTTGAAGCGCTTCAAAAGCAGGTTCGGCGCTCCCTTCATCTGACACAGACGGCATACCAGAAACTCAAGACTGAAGGACCAATGTGCTGAATATTAGTGGCGATCGAGGTAGATGCTAAACATGTAGATTTGCTATTTAGCATGCCACCGTGGCGCTTCGACGCCTCGGTTTGGGTGAGTCCATCTACTGATGTGCTCGCGGCGCTGGCTCGGCATCGCATCGAAGGAGCGAGTGTCGCGCCCGCTGCTTGAGAGCCTATGGGCGCGAGCGCCGCATGTCCTGAGTCGCTGAGTCGCAGCGCACACCTTTGCAAACAACTTTTCTGCGATAATCCCATGCTTGTCCGAGGCCGCCGCACCTGCCGCAGAACCGAATGCTCCATATCCGCAATTTCTCGATCATCGCCCATGTCGACCATGGTAAGTCCACGCTCGCCGACCGCATCATTCAACTGTGCGGCGGTCTGACCGAACGCGAGATGGAAGCGCAGGTGCTCGACAACAATCCAATCGAGCGCGAACGCGGCATCACGATCAAGGCACAGTCCGTCTCTCTGCCGTACACGGCGAAGGATGGCACGGTCTATCAGCTTAATTTCATCGACACGCCGGGCCATGTCGATTTCAGCTATGAAGTGAGCCGCTCACTCGCCGCCTGCGAAGGCGCGCTGCTGGTAGTGGATGCCGCGCAGGGCGTGGAGGCGCAGTCCGTGGCGAACTGCTACACCGCGGTCGAGATGGGCTTGGAAGTGGTTCCAGTGCTCAACAAGATCGATCTGCCGACCGCCGATATCGAGCGCGCGAAGGCGGAAATCGAAGCGGTGATCGGCATCCATGCGGACGATGCGATTGCGATCAGCGCCAAGACCGGCCAGAACGTCGAAGCCGTGCTCGAAGCCATCGTCGCACGTATTCCGCC
>JAISPQ010000158.1 GCA_031274955.1 Rhodanobacter sp. | reverse complement strand
ATCAGCGATTTGCGCAGCGAGAACAGCGTCCACACGCCGCCGATCAGCATCGCGCCGACGCCCAGGTAACGCACCTGCGCCGAGCGGATCATCGCTGCGGCATCGGCCGCGCTGGCGCTGGCCAGTTGTGCGGTGAGCGCCGGATCGTGATTCATGAAAAACGCGTGATAGAGCGGGATCGCGATGTTGTACGAAAGAATGCTGCCGGACACGACGACGATGCTGACGTTGAGGCCGATGATGTAGCCCACGCCCAGCAGCGCGGGCGAGAGGTTGGTGCCCATATAGGCCAGATAGCGGCCGAAGAATCCTGCGCCGGTCGCATTGTCGGGAATCAGCCGCAGGCCGCTTTCGGCGGCCAGTTTCACCGCTGCGCCGAGCATGCCCGCAATGGCGAGAATCTTCACGCCCGGCCCAGGATTTTCACCCGCGCGCAATACTTCGGCGGCGGCCTTGCCTTCAGGGAAGGCAAGCGGTTCCTCGACGATCATCGAGCGGCGCAGCGGCACCGAGAACAGCACGCCGAGCAGGCCGCCAAGACCGGCGATCGCCAGTACCCACGCGTACTTGAAATCCTGCCATGCACCGAGCATCACCAGCGCCGGGATGGTGAAGATCACACCGGCCGCGATCGACGAACCGGCCGAGGCGCCGGTCTGCACGATATTGTTTTCGAGGATCGTGCCGCCGCCGAGCAGGCGCAGTACGGCCATCGACACGACCGCCGCAGGGATCGCCGTGGCGATGGTCAGGCCCGCGAACAGGCCGAGGTATGCGTTCGCCGCGGCGAGGATCATCGCGAGAATCATGGACAGGAGCACCGCGCGTACGGTGAGTTGCGCGACGGGCGTGGTCGCGGCCGGTTCGGACATCATGGATACGCCTCCCAGAGGGGGGATACGACGCGGGTATGAGAACATAGGCTCCCATGTCCGTCACGCCGCACCGTAACGATAAGCAAGAGCAATGTCCATGGATGACGCGCGGCGATCCCGCCGCTTGCCCTTCGGGCCGGCTGCGCCGTTCGCTTGGGCATCCATGCCTTCGCAGTCCCGCCTTCGTGGGAATGACGAGGTTGGGAGGTACTTACGCGGGAGCGACGAGCGCTCTTTTATCATCTTGGGCAGCTTGGGCGTGCCCACCAGATACTGCACCGGCGGCTGTGAGCTGCGCATCTGCTCCAACACCGCCGCGGTAGGCTCGCCCAAGTACAACATGTGGCGCTGTACCACGCGTCCATCGGCCAAGCGCCTGTTCTCCACTACGCTGTAGTAGGTGTGCTCTTTGCCGTCTTTCTTGCGGGCTGTGGCGCGTAGGAACATGACGGCTGTCTATTGTGCGCATCGCCACGACAATGACCACAAGCAAGGTCTTCACTACAGCCACTTTCGACCCCGATCCCCGCGTAACTGCTTGAACGAACAAGATTCACAACACCAAAAAATTCTCAAAACTTAAGGGGCGAATCCGCGAAGTCGGGCTAATATCCCCTTCCGCCCGCGCCTGACAACTTTGGCGGGGCAACGCGGGCTGGGGGGGGAGATAGACCGGCTCTCAGGGCTCCAGGAGGTCGATGCCATCCAGCCTCTGACTCAGGCTACGGGCATCGCCGCCTTGCGACAGTTTGATTTTGAGGCGCACTTCGTTGGCCGAATCGGCGTAGCGCAGCGCGTCTTCGTAGCCGATCTGGCCGGCTTGATACAGCTCGAACAGGCTCTGGTCGAACGTGCGCATGCCGATGTTGGCGGAGTCCTTCATCACGTCCTTGAGCTTATGCACCTCGCCCTGGCGGATGTAATCCTGCACCAGTGGCGTGCCGAGCAGGATTTCCAGCGCCACACGACGCGTCTTGCCCTCTGGTGTGGGGACCAGTTGCTGCGCGACCACGCCCTTGAGATTGAGCGACAGATCCATGAAAAGTTGTTGGAGGCGATCCTTGGGGAAGAAATGGATGATGCGGTCCATCACCTGATTGGCGTTATTCGCATGCAGCGTGCATAGACACAGATGGCCGGTTTCCGCGAAGTTGATCGCGTACTCCATCGTCTCGCGCGTGCGTACCTCGCCGATCATGATCACGTCCGGCGCCTGACGCAGGGTGTTCTTCAGCGCGTTTTCCCAACTATCGGTATCGACGCCCAATTCGCGTTGCGTGACGATGCAGCTTTCATGATCGTGCACGAATTCGATCGGGTCCTCGATCGTGATGATGTGGCCGGTAGAATGGCGATTGCGATAGCCGACCAGTGCAGCCAGCGAGGTCGTTTTGCCGGTGCCGGTGGCACCGGTGAAGATGATGAGGCCGCGTTTGGTCATCGCCAGTGCTTCCATGATCGGCGGCAGATTCAATTCCTCGAAGGTGGGGACATGCATTTCGATACGGCGCAATACCATGCCCACGCAGTTGCGCTGATAGAAACATGAGACGCGGAAACGACCGACGTCGGCAACGTCGATCGCAAACTGGCACTCATGCGTTTTCTCGAATTCCTCACGCTGTGCGGGTGTCATCGCGCTCAGCACCATATCGCGCGATTGCTGCGGCGTCAGCGCATTGTGCGTAATCGGCGTGATGCGGCCGTTGACCTTCATCGATGGCGCGACACCGGCCGTGATGAACAAATCCGACGCTTTCTTGTGCGCCATCAGTTTGAGATACGGAGCGAAAACGATGCTGCCGATCATGGACGTTTTCCACTGCGCGAAGTTAGGAGAACACCGGCGCCGATCCCGCGGCGGCCATTGCGAGACGATACCGCAGAATTTATGCGTATCGGCGACGTCATGGTGGAGATCGTGAACAGGTTCTCAGAGTCTGTCTAATATCTCCCTCCATCCATGCCGGAAGGAGATATTAGCGTGAAAGAAGCTGGGTCGAGGGAGCACAATCCACGCCCTCCGTCATTCTGCGCGGTGCGTAGCGCCGCGCAGAATGACGGAGGGGAGGCGTTTCTTTCATCATCCGGGGTGGCACACACCCGCCATGACAGTTAGATAGGCTCTCAAGCGTGGCGGCGAAAGTACAAAAACGCCGCACTGATCAGGATCAGCGGCGGAAACAGGTTGGCGATCGCCGGGTGGATGCCGTTGATCGCGCCGACATTGACGATGGCGCTCTGCAGCAGTTGGAAGCTCAGCGCGCCGATGATGCCGATGAACAGGCGCTTGGAAAGGCCGCCGCTGCGCAGGGTGCCAAATGCGAACGGCACCGCGCAAAACACCAGCACCAGCACGTTGAACGGATAGAAGATGCGCGCCCAGTATGCATTGCGGTAGCTGGAGGCATCCTGCTGGTTACGATCCAGATACTGGATATTGCGTTCCAGATCGCGCAGCGGCATGTACTGCGTATTGATGATGCCCAGTGCGAGCATGTGCGGGTCCAGGCCCGAGCGCCATACCGTCTGCGCTATCGCCGTACTCGTCGCATTTTCCGCGCCGAACACGGTGCGCCGCATGTTGTGCACCATCCAGTTGTCCTGTGTGTGCACCGCATCGCTGGCGAGCGAGAACGCTTTGAGCTGGCCGCTGCCGTCGAACTCGAACACACGCAGGCCGTCCAGTTCGACCTGGCCGTTGTGTGTGCGTGCGCGCCGCACACCGACCACCGTCTCGCCATCGCGCGCCCACAGGGAGCCGCCTTTGGCCAGCGCGATGTCTCTGGATTTGGCCACCAGCGACAGTGCTTGCGCCTTGTGCTCGCCGTAGGGGCCGAGCGTCTCGCCGAGGGTCGCCACGCCGATGGTGAGGATCGCCAGCGCCAGCGCGACCGAGGCGCAGATGCGCAGCTTGGACAGGCCCGCGGCACGTAGCGCGGTCAATTCGCCGCTGTTGGCCAGTCCGCCCAGCCCCATCAGGCCGCCGATCAGGCCCGCATAGCCGAACATCTCGTACACGCGCCGTGGCACCGTCAGCAGCACATAGGTAGCCGCCTTGGTCAACGTATACGCGCCTTGGCCGACATCGTTGAGTTCGATGATGAAGATGCGGAACGCATCGAGCGTGACGATCACCGTCCAGGCAAGGCCGACCGCGGTCAGCACGGCCATGGCGACCAGACGATCGACGCGTTTGAATCCGAACCGGCGCATCAGGCTTTCCTCGCGCGCGGACGTTGCAGACGCTGGCTGCTCCAGAGCAGCCATAGCGCGATCGCGATGGCGGGCAGATAGACCCACCACAGCCCGAACACCGCCGCGAGCTTGCCCTGGGCGATCCACGAGCGTCCGAACAAGAGGCCGTTGTAGTAGATCAGCCAGACCAGAAGCGCGATCAGCATGCGTGCATAACGCGGCTCGCGCGGGCTGGATTTGGACAGCGGCAACGCCAGCAGCGTGAGCACGAGCACCGACAGCGGCGCAGCCAGCCGCCAATGCAGTTCGGCGTTCATGACCGGATCGTCGGGCGCGGCGAGCAGCACGCCGGTCGGCGCCGAACGTTTGGCGACCGTCTCGTTCTCGTTGTTGTCGCTGTCGGGCAGTTTGATGTCGTTGCGTGCGAACTTCATCAGACGGAAATCGTCCTGGCCGAGCCGGCCTTCGACGCGAAAACCGTCGATCAGCGCCATGTAGCGCCCGATGCCGTCGGCATCGTGATAGAGAAAACCATGCGTGGCGGTGATCACGTCTATACGTGTCTTGTTGTGATCCCTGGTGTCGGGCCGCTCGCTTTGGATGAACATGCGTTTGAACCGCGTGCCGTCGGCGGACATTTCGCCGACGTAGATCACGCCGTCGCGATTGGGCAGGTCCACGAATTTACCCGGTTCCAGCCCGGCCACGATCAGCGAACGGCTCGCCTCGGTCAATAGTTCCTGTGCGAGGCGATCCGCGGCCGGACCGAGCCAGAACGAAATCGTACCGACCAGCAGCATGGTCGGCACCACGAACAGCGCCAGCGGCCGTATCAGTCCTTCGAGGTCCAGCCCCGAGGATTGCAGCACGGCCATCTCGCTGTCGCGCCACAGGCGCCCGTAGCCCAGCAGCACGCCGAGCAGGGTCGCCAGCGGCATCAGGATGGTCAGCGTACCCACCGTGCGCAGGCCGATCAGGGTAAACAACAGATCCGCCGGGATGCGCCCGCGCGCGATCTTGTTCAGCAGATCGGCGACCGCGCCGCCGACCAGCACCATCAGCAAAATAATGGTCGCCGCGATGAAGCTGATCGCCACTTCGCCCAGCAGATAGCGGTCGATGATGCGCGGACGCAGCCATACGCGCGTGCGCATGAAAGACGGGTCTTGACTTAGAATCGGAGGCTTCATGCGTGTGCGGGTTGCGCTGCGAACCGGCGTTTGCGGGGCGTTCTGGAAACAGGAACCTTGCCTTCTCCCCCAATCCCTTTCCTGCTCGTGGAAGAGAGGCTGGGGAGAGGGTAAAGCGGTAACGCTTCAGCTTCCGAATCGTTTCTCATAAGGTTCTAAAGTGTAACCGCCCGCGCGCCTGGATCCCCCCATTATTACTGGAATCTTTTCATGGCCCTCACGTTCTGCCTCACCACCGACGCACCGGAAAGCGCGGCCGCGCCCTGCATCGTCGTGGGCGTGTTCGAAGACCACACCCTGACTACCGCCGCCGCGCGCGTGGACGAGAAATCCGGCGGTGCGATCCGGCGTCTGCTCGACAGCGGTGATTTGACCGGCAAGCCCGGTACCGCTATGCCGCTGTTCGATCTGCCGGGTGTGGCCGCGCCGCGCGTGCTCGTGGCCGGGCTCGGCGAGCCGCGCAAGTTCGATGCTGCCGCGTTCCATCGCGCCGCCAACGAATCGGCGCGCGCGCTCAAGGCGCTGCCGATCGACAGCGCGATCTCTTACCTCACCGACATCGACGTGCCAGACCGCGATAACGCTTGGAAACTGCGCATCGCCGCGCTCGCGGCCGACCAGCAGGCGTACCGCTATACGGTTACCTTCAAACCCAAGGAGGCGGTAAAGACGCCGCAGCTGCGCGCCATCGCGTTCGCGGCCGTGAGCGATGCGTCATCCGCGCGTGCGCTTGCGCAAGCCACAGCGATCGCGGCCGGCGTGCGCTTCGCGCGCGAACTGGGCAACCTGCCGCCGAACATCTGCAATCCGGCGTTCATCGCCACACAAGCCAGGCACATCGCCGATAGCCATCCGGGCGTGACGCTGGAGGTGCTCGAACGCGAGGACATGCA
>JAISPQ010000134.1 GCA_031274955.1 Rhodanobacter sp. | reverse complement strand
ACTTGCCAAATCCGCTCCCGCTCGGCTCCGCTGCGCGCAAAACAGGACGTGTGCTGCCGGGGCGAAAGGGTGCAGTACTGTCGCCTTTGACATAAGCCCGCTCGCAAGCCGGACATTGCCAATCGGGGACAATCTCGTTGTCCTTGCGGATGTGCTGACAAAATGGGCAGATGCGCGACATGGCGATCTTTCAAGAATGGCGTTCACCATGCTACCTGAACATGGCATCAACGAATGTGATGCCTGCACGCCTGCCCCATCCTCCGACTGAACCCTGAATCCTGTTGACGATTTCCGTTGTCAGGCTGGCTTGGTTGAGTGTGTACAAGCCAACCGCAATGGGCCATGCGTGGTGGCGTTGGCACAGGCCGAAAGCGCCGCGTTGGCGAAGGCTTCGCGTGCATACGCAGGCGAAAGATGCCGGCCACACTGACGTGCAAAGCAGGTTTTTGGACAGGTTCAAAGATGCGGCGCCAACCATGTTTCCAGTTCCTTCTGTGTGAAACCACCGTAGTGGCGGGCGAGGATGCGTCCGTCGCGCCCGATCAGGACGGTGTATGGCAGTACATCGCGGGCGTCGCCATAGATCTGCGACATGTCGGGAACCTGCGTGGGATCGTCGATCAGCACCGGATAGCCGACAGGATGCTGGGCGAGGAATGCGCGGATCGACGGCGCATCGTCCTCGGCGATGCCGATCACCTGCAAGCCGCGCGCGGCCAGATCGTTCTGCGTACGATTCAGCAGCGGAATCTCCTCGATACAGGGCGGACACCAGCTCGCCCAGAAATTGACCAGCACCAACTGGCCATCCCATTGGGCGATGGAGTGCGTGCGTCCGTCCAGATCGGGCAGATTCAGATCGGGACGGCGGCTGCCGATCGCCAGTCCCTTTGCGGCGGGGCGCGCGGACGCAGAGTCCGGTGTCGGGCGCAACATCGAGCCGGCGAGCAGGCCGCCCAGGGCGCCTGCGATGGCAAGTACCGCGATCAGCAGATATGCACGCCGAGACATGGCCGCGATGGCTCCTCAATGCGCGACCGGTACCAGCGCATCCTCGATGATGCGTTGGGTGAGGATCGCCGGCAGCGCGTGACCGGGGCCGGACTCGCCGGCGCGGAAGACCACGTACAGCGGCACGCCGACCGCATCGTATTCTTGCAGAAAGGCGGTGATCGCAGGGTCCACGTTGGTCCAGTCGCCCGTCATCAGCACGGTGTTGTTGCGCTTGAGCAGGTCGTGGAATGTATCGGTATCGAGCACGGCCTTCTCGTTGAGCTTGCAGGTCACGCACCAATCCGCCCCCATGTCGACGAACACGCCGCGGCCTTGCGCGCGCAGCGCGGCCAAGCGTTGCGCGGAGTAGGGCACTGCATCATCGGTTGCGACCTTGGCCTGAGCGTTCGTCGGCGCGGCCAATCGGGCGATCTGGACGAGCGGCAGCAGCGCGATCAGCAGAGCCACGATCGCCAGTGCGTGGCGCAGCGCGTCCTCGCGATAGCGGTTGCGCTCCCACCACCACAGGCCGAGCGCGAGCACGACCGCGCCGCACAGCACCCAAGCGATCGCATCGACGCCGCGCTGGCCGCCCAGTACCCGGAGCAGCCACACGGCAGTCAGGTACATCGGAAACGCGAGCAGTTGCTTGAGCGTTTCCATCCAGGCGCCGGGCTTGGGCAGGCGCGCGGCCAGCGCGGGTACGAAGCCGATCAGCAGGAACGGCAGCGCCAGGCCAAAGCCGAGCGCGATGAAGATCAGCAGTGCGATGAGTATCGGGGCGGTAAACGCAAACGCCAGCGCCGAAGCCATGAACGGCACCGTGCACGGACTGGCCACGACAACCGCCAGTACGCCGGTGAAGAAATCGCCGACCGGTCCACTGCGCTGACTTAAGGCGTGGCCGGCGCCGGCGAATCCGATGTTGATGTTGAACATGCCCGATAGCGAAAGTCCGATCGCAAACAGCAGATAGACCAGCACCGCCACGAACAAGGGCTGCTGCAACTGGAAGCCCCAGCCCAGGGCATGTCCGGCCGTGCGCAGCGCGAACACGATACCGCCGACCGCGGTGAACGATATCAGCACGCCGGCGGTGTACCAGATCGCGTGGTGGCGCGCTTTCTGTGCGCTTTCGCCGCTTTGCAGCAGGCCGAACACCTTCAGCGACAGCACCGGCAGCACGCAGGGCATCAGGTTCAGTACGAGGCCGCCGAGCAGCGCGAACAACAACGCGCCGGCGATGCCGAGTGTACTGGCGGCCGGTGGCCGCGTGCGCTGCGCGTTATCGTCTGCGGTGGCAGGCGGCGGAGTCGATGCAGAGGCGAACGCCGCTTGGGCCGCGGCCAGTTGTTCTGCGCTGGCCGTCGGCAGCGACACCGCGGCATCGTGCGTCATCACCGGATAGCAGATGCCGTTGTCCTGACAGCCCTGGTATTCGGCATGCACGGTGATCGTTTGCTTATCGCCGCGTTCGCGTGCGAGCGGGATCGGCAGTTCGACCTGATCGAAATACACCTGCACCGTGCCGAAGTGTTCGTCGTTGTGATCGATGGCGGCCGGCCAGCGTGGCGCACCAAGTTTCACGCCGTCGCCATCGACCAGCGTGATGACACTCTTGTCGCGATACAGGTAGTAGCCCTTGGGCATGGTCCAGCGTGCGAGCAGTTCCGTCGGGCTTTGCGCGATCGTCTCGAACACGAAGGCGCGCTCGGCCGGCAATGGCATCGCGCTGGCGTCCGACAGCGATGATGAAGAAGTGCCGCCGAGGTTGAGCGTCAGCGGAGAAGCCGGCGCATCGGTGGGTGCTGAGTGGCCGGTAGCATTCGCGTCCGCCAGCGGCAGATCGAGCGTCACAGTGACCGGAGTCGGCGGATAGCAGATTTTCGGGTCTGTCTCGTGGCAGCCTTGCACCGTGAGCGTCACCGCGAGCGTCTTCGCCGATGCATCGGTGAACGTATAGGGCAACGTCGCGTCGATGGCGTGGTGATAGACCTCGACATCGCCCAGATACTCATCGTGCTTGCGCTCGCCGGCCGGCAGCGCGAGCGCGCCGAGCGCAACACCGGCTTGTGCGGTCTTGGCCTTGGTGCGTTCGCGGTACAGGTAGTACTCCTGCGCGATATCCCAGTGCAGCGCGAGCGTGCCGGGTTGTTCGATCTTTGTGCTCAGTTTGAACGCTTGTTCGAACGGCAACAGGCCCTGATCGGGACCGCCGGGCGCGGCCGATTGCGCATGCGCGCCGATGGCGGCGAACAGGGCGAGAGTGGCAAATACTCCAAGGATGGACAGCTTTATCCTCTCTCCCAGCCTACGGCCCTGAGATTTACCGATATCTTGGTGCGCACCGATCTCAATTTCTGCCTGTTCCCACCCGTCGTCATTCCCGCGGAAGCGGGAATCCATGGACACTGTTCTTGCTTTGTGAAGCACAGAAAAGAAAA
>JAISPQ010000083.1 GCA_031274955.1 Rhodanobacter sp. | reverse complement strand
TCTCGGCCGCGGTCAGGCGTGCCTGACCATAGGCGGGCGCAAGATCATGTGGAAGATGCAAAGCATGCAGCACCAGATGCGTCGCCTCATCCAGCGCGTTGTCGTAGCTGTGACCGAAGATAAGACCCGCCGCGCCGAAGCGGCTTGCGCCATAGCGAATGAAGTCGATGATCGTGGCGAGTTCGCTGGTCACGCGGGCGGATGCCGTGCGGAGAAAGACCGCTCAGTATAATGCGATGCTCGCTCGCATGAGTTCCATTGCGCGCACCGACGAACAAACCAGTGAGTGGTTGAATGATGCACCATCTCGTAGTCGGCGCCGGCCCGATCGGCCGGACTGTGGCCCTGCGACTTATCGAACGCGGCGACCGTGTGAGCCTGGCCACGCGCTCCGGCACCGCCTTGGAGGGCGCGCACGCAGTGCCAATGAATGCATCCGATGCGGCCGCGTTCAGCGCGGCGGCAGCGGAGTGCCGGACCATTTTTCTATGCACCAGCCCGACCTATCACCGCTGGGCTGCCGAGTGGCCACCGATCTTCGCCGCCGCCATCGAGGCGGCCCGGCGCAGCGGCGCGGGCCTGGTCATCATGGGCAACCTCTACGCCTACGGCCAACCCGAAGACGCGATGGTCGAAGCCACGCCCTACCACCCCGTTGAGAAGAAAGGGGAAGTCCGTCTGGCCTGCTGGCAGACCGCGCTGGCGGCGCATCAGCGCGGAGAAATCCGCGCGGTGGAAGTGCGGGCCAGCGACTACTTCGGCCCCGGTATCGAGAAGAACGCACACCTGGGCGCGGATTTTTTTCGGCCCATCCTGCAATCGAAAACAGCGCGGGTCATTGGCGACCCCGACGCGATCCACAGTTGGAGTTTCATTGCCGACATCGTCTCCACCTTGGTGGCCGCCGCGGACTACACCGGCGCCTGGGGCCGCGCATGGCATGTGCCGAGCAACCCGCCCTTGTCGCGCAACGAAATCGCCGCCCAACTCAATGCGCGCTACGGCTGTGCGGGCCGCGTCGTTGGCGTTCCGCAATGGCTGCTGCGCGGCCTGAGTTATTTCAGCCCGATGCTGCGCGAAGTCGTCGCATCGAGTTACCAGTTTCGTGCACCTTTCGTGATCGATGCGTGCGAAACGCAGGCACTCCTGCACATACGCGCCACACCGTGGAACCAGGCGCTGGCCGTGACCGCCGAGTCCTACCGGGCAACCTGACGGTTATGATGTGCCGATGAATGTCTTGCGCCTGTCCGGTCGCATTCGCGCGACTGTGCTCATCCTTATCGCCATGGCCGCCATCGCCGCCGGCGGGTGGTTCGGCGTGCGCACGAGCGGCGCTCCCGACTGGCCCAAACTCGAAGCTGCGGCCATGTATCCCGCGCCGCGCGCACTGCCGGATTTTCAACTGACCGCCAGCGACGGCCGGCCGCTCACGGCAGCGGACTGGAAAGGACACTGGACCCTCGTGTTCTTCGGCTACACCAGTTGCCCGGATGTGTGTCCGACCACGCTGGCGACGTTCAAGCAAGTCTGGAACCGACTCGCCACCGCTGCCGCACGGATACGCTTCACCTTCGTTTCGGTGGACCCGCAGCGCGATACGCCCGAGCAACTCGCGCGCTATGTCGAGTTCTTCAACAAGGAATTCGTCGGCGCGACCGGCAGCGATGAGGAGCTCGTGCATCTCACGCGCGCACTCGGCCTCACTTTTTCGCGCGAAAAAACCGGCGATGACAACTACACCGTCGAGCACAGCGCAGCGGTGCTCATCGTCGATCCGCAAGGCCGCCAGGCCGGCCTGTTCCGACCGCCGTTCGATGCCGCAAAGATCGCCGCCGATCTGCAAAGGCTCGTCGTTATGAACAGTGTGCAAGGCGGTACTTGAGGAACCTCTGAAGATGAATCCGTCCGTCGTTCTTCAATACATCCTGCCGCATCGTTTTCTGTCGCGCCTCGTACTGTGGAGTACGCGCTGGACCTTCGTACCGTGGAAGAACTTTCTGATCGGCCGGATCGTGCGCAGTTACGATGTGAATCTCGACGAAGCCGCGCAACCGGATTTCGCCGCGTATGCGCATTTCAATGCGTTTTTCACGCGCGAACTCAAAGCCGGCGCGCGCCCGCAAGCAGCGGATGAAAACGCGATCCTGTGTCCTGCCGATGGCCGCATCAGCCAACTCGGCGCACTGGATGGCGAGCGCATCCTGCAAGCCAAGGGACGCCACTACACGGCCACGGAACTGCTGGCGAACGCGGCCGCCGCTGCTGCCTATCGCGATGGCGGCTTCCTCACCGTATACCTCTCGCCGCGCGACTATCACCGCGTGCACATGCCGCTGGCCGGCGAGCTACTGGAAACCGTGCATGTGCCGGGGCGCTTGTTCAGCGTCGCGCCGTTCGCCGTGCAATCGATTCCGCGGCTGTTCGCGCGCAACGAGCGCCTAATCTGCTATTTCCGCAATGAACATGGTCCGTTCGCCGTCGTGCTGGTCGGCGCGATGCTGGTATCGGGCATCGAACCCGTGTGGGGCGGCGTCCAAGTACCGCCTTACGCCTCCACGATCACGCATCGCGACTGGCGTGGGCACGGCATCCGCCTCGCGCGTGGCGCGGAGCTTGGCCGCTTCACTATGGGATCGACCGTGATCGTCCTCCTGCCTCGCGCAGTGGGTCGGTTCGATACCGAACTTGGCGCCGGGCAATCCGTGCGCGTCGGTCAGCGTGTGGGCTTGCTCGGATGCGGAAAATAACCGTGGTTTGATGAGATACAGCGTGCCTGCTATTATTATGACCATGTGGTCATTTTTCAGGCGCACTCATGAAAACCTTGACTGTCGTGCAAGCCAAATCGCATTTC
>JAISPQ010000004.1 GCA_031274955.1 Rhodanobacter sp. | reverse complement strand
TCAGCCAGACGCTGCCGCCACTGCCGCCGTCGCCGCCGTCGGGGCCGCCGAACGGGATGAACTTCTCGCGACGGAAGCTCACGCAGCCGTTGCCGCCGTCGCCGGCGTGGACGCGAATGGTGGCTTCATCGACGAATTTCATAATTTCAATCCGACTCAGTCACCCACAACTCAAGCTTGATAAGTACATCGCGGCTCCACTTTGCGCTCACGGACGAACAATTGTCATATGTCTGCCCGTTGAGTTTCTCTTGGAAACAACGTGACCACTCCCCTTGCCGCTCCCTCACAAAGCCGAAAGACTTGAGACGCCGCTCCACCGCCTCCGCATGAACAAAATCATTGATTGCAACACGAAGCGTGTTGCGATCGTGTTGCGGAGCGATGCAATGCTTGTCGCCTTCCAGCGCAACACGTACACCATTGACGAAGCCGCCGCCAAGTTCACCCGATATGAAATAGATATAACGACGCCCAGCGCCGGTGCTAATGCTGTAACACACTTTGGTTTCGCTCTCTGCCGCGTCGCCGGTTTGCCAGCTTGGAGCCTCCCCGAAGCGGCCTGTCACCGCACTAAAAGGCTTTTCGTTAAGCGTGACACCAGCAAATTCGAGCCGCGGAGCACTATCGGCAACAAGTGCAGCAGCAAAGAGAAAAACAGGCAGCATGGCTAATTCCACATCGCAAGTCGCCGGTATCTTAAAACCGAACGCCCCGCGATGCGGGGCGTTCGGGCGAACATCTGCTGGAAACCGAGTATCAGCCTGCGATTACGCTGACCGTCTTGCGCGCCAGCGGGCCTCTGGCCCTGAACTCGACCTTGCCATCGACCAGCGCGAAGATCGTGTGATCGCGCCCCAGACCCACGCCGGCGCCCGGATGGAAGCGTGTGCCACGCTGGCGGACGATGATGTTACCGGCTTCGACGGCCTGGCCGCCGTACACCTTCACACCGAGGTACTTCGGATTGGAGTCGCGACCGTTGCGGGTACTGCCGCCTGCTTTTTTATGTGCCATTGCCGTGCTCCTGGTTACTTGGCGATGCCGAGGATTTCGATTTCGGTGTAATGCTGCCGATGGCCCACCTCCTTGCGATGGTGCTTGCGGCGGCGGAACTTGACGATGCGGATCTTCTCCGCACGGCCGTGCGACTTCACCTTCGCGGTGACCACCGCGCCATCGACCAGCGGCGCGCCGACGGTGACGCCGTCGCCCTCGCCCACCATCAGAACCTGATCCAGCTTGACCTCGTCGCCCACCTCGGCGACGAGCTTTTCGACGCGCAGGGTTTCACCCTGTACCACGCGGTACTGACGACCGCCGGTAACGATAACTGCATACATTGGGGTTTCCTTCTGTAGTTATTTTCCGTGCCTGCCGATACAACCTGACAGGCCCAACCATCTCCGCCTTTTGACGCAGAGCCCAATAGTATAGCTGAATAATCTTTTCCAGATCAATCCACAGTCTTTTCCTCTTTTCCATGAGGCATGAGCCTGAAGGGTTTTTGCGTAGGAGCTTGTCAGGTTCACCCGAGGTGGTTTTTGCAGCGGCGGATCGAATCCCCAATCCCGAATCCCGGCTTTTCCCAGTCCCGGCTCAATAAGGGTCGGCAATACCCAACCTGGCCAGCACCTCGCATTCCAGTGCCTCCATGCGCTGTGCGTCGGGTTCGGTTTCGTGGTCGTAGCCCAGCAGATGCAGCACGCCGTGGATCGTCAGATGCGCGAAATGATCGCGAGCGTCCTTGCGTTGTTCGCGCGCTTCTTTAGCAACCACCGCAGCGCAGATCACCAAGTCGCCGAGCAGGCCCGAATGTTCGCCGGGCATCGGGTCGTAGGGAAAGCTCAACACGTTGGTGGCGTAGTCGCGGCCACAGAACGTGCGATTGAACCGGCGCGCGGCGGCACGGCCGACGATCAGGATGTTGAGTTCGGTCCAGCCGTGGCGTTCGCGCAGCTCGGGGATCGCCTCGATCCAGCGTTCAAAGCTGCGCAGCAACGGAACGCCGCGACGGCCCGCTTCGTTCTTCAGCCACAGGCAGACCTTGCCGGATGGGTCCGGCGTGATGGTGCGCGCGCGTGGGCTAACGGCCATCGTTCTTCGCCGTTGTTTGTATGCCGGCTTCGCGCTGTTCGTAGGCGCGCACGATGCGCTGTACCAGCGGATGGCGCACCACATCCTTGGCCGTGAAGAACGTGAAGCTCACGCCCTCCACCTCGCGCAACACTTCGATCGCGTCGCGCAGCCCGGATTTCACGTGCTTGGGCAGATCGGTCTGGGTCAGGTCGCCGGTGACCACCGCGACCGAGCCGAAGCCGATGCGCGTGAGGAACATCTTCATCTGTTCGATCGTGGTGTTCTGCGCTTCGTCGAGGATCACGAACGAATCATTGAGCGTGCGGCCGCGCATGTACGCAAGCGGCGCGATTTCGATCACGTTGCGTTCGATCAGCCGGGTCACGCGCTCGATACCGAGCATTTCGTACAGCGCGTCGTACAGCGGGCGCAGGTAGGGATCGACCTTTTGCACGAGATCGCCGGGCAGAAAGCCGAGCTTCTCGCCGGCTTCGACCGCCGGACGCACCAGAATCAGGCGCTGCACACGATCCGTGTTGAGCGCCTCGACCGCCATCGCGACCGCGAGATAGGTCTTGCCGGTACCGGCAGGGCCGACGCCGAAGTGGATGTCGTGCGTGGTGATCGCGTGCAGATAGCGCGTCTGATTCGCACCGCGACCGCGGATCGTGCCGCGCTTCACTTTGATCGCGATGTCGTGCGCGTCCCCGGCGGCGCGCTCGTTCAAGGCGTCGATGCCCGATTCGGACAGGTACAGGTTGATCTGCGCGCCGGTCAGGCGCTCGTCCGCCGTGGCCGCGTACAGATCGCGGAGCACGCGCTCGGCGGCTTTTACCGCATGATCCGTACCGTTGACGCGGAACACGTTGCCGCGATTGGCGATCTCCACGCCCAAGCGCGATTCGATCTGCCGCAGGTGTTCCTCGAAAGGTCCGGCCAGATTCGCCAGCCGCTCGCCGTCGGCTGGTTCGAGGGCGAAATCCGTGTGTACAAGGTCTGTCATAAGCGCAGAAGGGTAGCGCGCCGGCGGTCGAAGAACCACTTTCGAGACATCCCTTCGTCTATCCTCATCTTGCGATTCGTCGACCCACTGATTAACTTCATCCACCATGCCTGCCCATTGGGAGAAGTAATGAAGCTCCGGCACCGCCGCCTCGTGGCCATCGGACTGTCGCTGCTTGCGGTGTGCGCGTGCACGAAGACACCGCCGCAGGCATTGGGTACGCTCGAATTCGATCGCATCACGATGCCCGCGCCGGTAGCCGAGCACATCGTCGATATCGACGTGCGCGAAGGCGAACAGGTCGCGGCGGGACAGGCGCTGCTCAAGCTCGATCCCGCGCGCACGCAAGCCGAACTTGCTGCCGCGCAGGCGCAGGCGCAGCATGCGCGCGAGGTGTTGGCGGAACTCAAGGCCGGACCGCGCAGCGAAAACATCGCGCAGGCGCGCGCGAACCTCGCTGCCGCGCAGGCGCAGGCGCTCGATGCGCGCGCGTTCTACAAGCGCATGGCCCCGTTACCGAAAGAACGCGCAGCGGCGGTGACCGATGCGGACCACGCGCGCGCAGCGGCGGAAAACGCCGAGGCGAAAGTGCGGGCGGAGCAAGCGGCGCTGGATGCGATGCTGCACGGCACGCGCACTGAACAGATCGCGCAGGGCGAGGCCGCACTCGCGTCCGCGCTTGCGCAGGCCGATGCACAGCGCATCCTGCTCGACAAGCTCACCATGGTCGCGCCGCGCGCTGCGCGTGTGGACAGCCTGCCGTATCGGCTCGGCGATCAGGCACCGGTCGGCGCGCCGCTGGTGATCCTGCTCGCCGGCGATGCGCCGTATGCGCGCATCTATGTGCCCGAGCAGGCGCGTGCGGACGTGAAGGTCGGCGATTCGCTGCGTGTGTTCGTCGCCGGCCGTGCGCAGCCGTTGGCCGGCAAGGTGCGCATGATCCGCAGCGAGCCGGTGTTCACCCCGTACTATGCGCTGATCGGCGACGACGCCGCGCGTCTGAGTTATCTCGCCGAAGTTGCACTCGATGCGGACGCCGCGGCGCTGCCGGCCGGTTTGCCGGTGCGCGTCGAATTCGGAGCCGCGCGGTGAGCGAGCGTGCGGCGATCCGCGCACGCGGATTGACCCGGCGTTTCGGTACGCTCGTGGCTGTGGATCGCGTCGATCTGGACGTGCCCGTGCGACATGTCTATGGTTTCCTTGGGCCCAATGGTTCGGGCAAGTCCACCACGATCCGCATGCTATGCGGCCTCCTGACGCCGAACGCGGGCGAGATCGACGTGCTGGGCCTGACGATTCCCGCGCAGGCCGATGCGCTGCGCAGCCGCATCGGTTACATGACGCAGAAGTTCTCGCTGTTCGAGGATTTGAGCGTGCGCGAGAACTTCGAATTCATGGCGGCGATGCACAACGTGCCGCGCGAAAGGGCCAGGCGCCGCATCGATGAACTGATTGAACAATACCGTTTCGCGAACATGCACAAACAACTGGCCGGCACCTTGAGCGGCGGCCAGAAGCAGCGGTTGGCGCTCGCGTGCGCGGTCATCCACGAGCCGGAACTGTTGTTTCTCGACGAGCCGACCAGCGCGGTGGATCCCGAATCGCGGCGCGATTTCTGGGAGAAATTGTTCGACCTCGCCGATACCGGCACCACGCTTTTGGTGTCCACGCATTTGATGGACGAAGCCGAGCGCTGCCATCGCCTGGCGATTCTCGATCACGGCAGATTGGTCGCGGACGACACGCCGGCCGTGCTGACCGGCCGCCTGCAAGGGCGCACCTTCATCGTCGATGCGTCCGATCCGCGCCGCGCACAGCGCACGCTGGCACAAGCGCGTGGTGTGCTCGGCGTCGCGCAGATCGGCCATCACGTGCGCGTGCTGACCGAGGCGGCGGACGTGCACGACATGCCCGGACACATTCACGCCGCACTCGCGCAGGCGGGGCAGCACGCGCAAGTCACGCCGGTGCCGCCGAATCTCGAAGATGTTTTCGTTGCGGTCACACGCCATGCGCAAGCGATGGAGCCGACGGCATGAACCTGCGCCGCCTCTGGGCCGTGGTGTTGAAGGAATTGCGCCAGATGCGGCGCGATCGCGTCACGCTGGCGATGATCGTCGGCATTCCGGTGATGCAACTGATCCTGTTCGGCTATGCAATCAATTTCACCCTGCGCAATCTGGATGCCGGCATCGCGGATATGGCCAATACCACCGGTTCGCGCGCGCTGGTCATGGATATCCTCGCTACCGGCGTGGTGTCGCCGGTGGCGACCGTGAATACACCGCAGGAATTGATGGACATGCTCCGCACGGGGCGGATCAGCATCGGCATCACGATTCCAGCGGACTTCGAGCGCCGCCGCAGCGAAGGCCGCGAAGCGGTACAGATTCTGGTCGATGGCAGCGACACCGCGGTGCAAAACGCGGCGCAACAGCTCGCGCGGATGCCGCTGGATAGCGCGGTGCCGTCGCTACGCGCTCCTGCCGCCAGCACGCCGCCGGAAACGCCGATCGGCATCGTCAGTTTCTACAATCCCGAACGGCGTACCGCGGTCAATATCGTGCCCGGACTCATCGGCGTGATCATGACCATGACCATGGTGCTGTTCACCGCCGTCGCCATCGTGCGTGAACGCGAACGCGGCAATATGGAACTTCTGATCGCCACGCCGCTGACGCGCTCGGAACTGATGATCGGCAAGGTGCTACCGTTCGTCGGCATCGGCTTCTTGCAGACGACGATGATCCTCGCGTTGGGCATCTGGCTGTTCGCGGTGCCGGTGCGCGGCAGCCTGCTGGATGTATATGCCGCCGCGGGCCTGTTGATTCTCGCCAACCTCACACTCGGCCTGCTGATATCGACCCGGGCGCAATCGCAGTTTCAGGCCATGCAGATGACGCTTTTCATATTCCTGCCGTCGATCCTGCTGTCCGGCTTCGCGTTTCCGTATGCCGGCATGCCGCGGATCGCGCAATGGATCGCCGAGATCCTGCCGCTCACACATTTTCTGCGCCTGATTCGTGGTGTCATGCTGCGCGGCGCGGCGCTCCACGAGTTGTGGGCTGACGTGGCGGCGCTCGCGGTCTTTATCACCGTGATGATGAGCGCTGCGATCCTGCGCTTCCACAAGCGGCTCGATTGAAAGTCCCCCCTTTCAAGGTCACCACCTACTCGTTGAAGAACTTGCCGTCGCCCAAGAAGCCTATCGGTCCTCGCCATCGGCCTCGACAGCCGGCGCACATCCCAGCACTACCGCATCGGCGCCCACCAACCACCATTCGCGACGATTCGCAAGACCCACGCGGATTGCCTTAGTGCGGTCCACACAGTCACCCATCGCATCCGCGAGGATAAAGAGGCGGCGTTGCACAGGCGCTGCGGACAGCCAGTGCACGGCATCGGCGTATTGCCGATTCCACGGCAAATTAAATCCGAACTCGTGTACCGGGCCTTCGGCCATCAGCAGGTTCTGCTCCTTCCATGCGACGAGACCAATTTCCGTATCAACTCCGGCCAGTTCACGCGCGTGACGCATGATGCCCTTCGCGGAACTGCCATCGTTGAGCAGCGGATAGGCCCAAACACTGATGATAATCCACAGCGCAGCAATGCCGGCGAGCAAGGCATATATGCCGCGATGCCTGCGAAACCACGCCGCGCTGGCCAGGAACGCGGCGCCAATCGCCGCCGTCACCGCCCAGACCGACTGACCGATACCGTCCAGTTCGCGGTCGTGGACGAAGCGTTCCAGCGCAGCCCAGTGCCCAAACATCCCGATGCCGCCGATACCGGCCATTGTGATACCGACGCCCAGCGCGAACGCGAGCGCGGTAGTCCGCAGCCATCGCGCATGCACGACTTGCGTCAGCGTCGGCGCCATTGCCAGCGCAACCATCGGCAGCACGGGCATGAGATACACATCGCGTTTGCCGTGCGCGATGCTGAAAAACAAAATCGTCAGCAGCGCCCACGCCAGCGGTAACAGAACGCGCGCATCACGCGCGGCAAGGTCGTGCCGCCAGCGCGCCAACGCGCCAACATAGGCCAGCGAAAGCGGAAACCAGTTGAACAGCACGACCGGCAGGTAATACCAGAACGGCTGCGGATGCGACCACGATCCTGCATAGCGGCCGGCGGTCTGATGAAAAAACAGATCGTCCACATAGGCTTGGTATTCGGGCGTGCCACGCGCATGCGCGGCGATCAGCACGGTGCCGCCCCAGACGAGGATCGGAGCGAGAAACGCGAGCGCACCACCGAACCAGCGCAGTGCGGAATCCTGCGTTTGCGTCACGTCGCGCCACATGCGTCTGCGCGCGATGAGATACGGCACGAACATCAACACAGCCAACACGCCGACACCTTTGGTAATCACGCCCAGCCCAGCGGCGAAACAGCCGAGCCAGTACGCGCGCCAGTTCGGTCCACGCAGGAAATGCAGCAGCAACCCCCAGTTGGCAAGCGTGATCCAGCCCATCACTAAAGGATCGATCTGTGCGCGTTTGACCTGGTACATGAAGTGGAACGTGAACAACACACCAATCGCCGCATACAGACCCGTACGTGCATTCCATAAACGCCGCCCCAGATCCCAGGTCAGCATCAATGTCATCAAGCCTGCCAGTAACGAGGGCAACAGGAACGCGATGCGCCAGTCGCGCAGCATTTCGTAGGCGGCCGCCTGCATCCAGAACAGTAACGGCGGCTTGTCCGCATACAACTCGTGACCGCGATGCGGAAACAGCCAGTCGCCGGATTCCACCATCTGCCGCGCCGCGAGCACGTAGCGCGGCTCGTCCGAAGGCCACGGATCGCGCAGGCCGATACCGGCCGCGAGCACGACGAGGGCAAACAGCATGAACAGCCAGAACTGGCGATATTCGGTGCGGCTGGCTGTCGGAACGGGAATCGATGTCATCGGCCCTATCGTAACAGCGCCATTCCGCACTGCGGCGTGCGTTTCTTCGCGCTCAAGGTCATGATCAGGATGCCGTAGAGAGTGCAAGTCTATCTATCTGTAGCATCGTGTTAACTCAATACAAACGATGAGGACTGTAGTCTGTGCCACAACACAACGGAGATTCGTATGCCCCATAAACGCAAAACCGAAGTGAACGTGCTTGGCTACCGTATCGACAGCGTGCGCAAGTTCGACGAGTGCGGCGAAGTTTCCGCGCGCTGGTACGAAGTGCTCGCGCCTGAATCCATGCTGGTCTTGGGTACGTTCACCCATCGCGTGGAAGCTGAACGCGAAATCGTTGCCCGCGAACTGGGCGCCCTACCCCGCCGCATGGTCTGATGGCGATGCGGCTTACGGCACAACGGTAAAGCCGTCGACATTTATTGGTTCTGCCGCGGCCGTGCGTCTGCTTTACTTCCGACGGCGGATCAAAGCGTTCCGATCCATTCACGCACGGCCGGCGCCAACTGCGGATCCTCCAGCGCCATGTGCATAGTCGCCTTCACCAATCCCAACTTGTTGCCGCAGTCAAAGCGCGTACCCGCAAAACGATAGGCGAGCACGGATTGCTCGGCCAGCAAGGTTTCGATCGCATCAGTCAACTGGATTTCACCGCCCGCGCCGGGTTTGGTTGTTTCCAGTAGTTCGAAAATGCGACCCGGCAGCACATAACGGCCGACGATGGCGAGGTTCGACGGCGCTACTGCGGGCTTGGGTTTTTCCACGACAAGCCTGATCTTTGCGGCACGCTCGCTTACCGGTTCTGCATCGACGATGCCGTATTTGTCGGTCTGATCGCGCGGCACTTCCTCTACCGCGATCACGCCGGCGTTTTCGCGCGCGGAAAGCTCGGCCATCTGGCGCAGCGCGCCGGGGCCGTGGTTCCAGATCAGATCGTCGGGCAGCACCACGCCGAACGGTTCGTTGCCGACCACCGGCTTTGCGCACAGCACGGCGTGACCTAGTCCTAAGGCTTCGGGTTGGGTGACGAACACGCAACGCACATTGTGCGGCAATGTGCCCTGCACCATCGCCAGTAATTCTTTCTTGCCGGACTGCGCGAGTTTGCTTTCCAGTTCGTAGGCTTTGTCGAAGTAGTCCGCGATCGCATGTTTGTAGCGGTTGGTGACGAAGATCAGCGTATCGGCGCCGGCATCGACGGCTTCATCCACCGCGTACTGGATCAGCGGCCGATCGAGCACGGGCAGCATTTCCTTGGCAACCACCTTGGTTGCAGGCAGGAAGCGTGTACCCAGGCCCGCGACGGGGAAAACCACTTTGCGTAATCGTTGACTCATGCAATGTTCCTGGATTTGACGGGCTCGACTGCGGTCGCGGTTCTTTCGTCCTGGCCGGCGAATTCCGGTAGCAACTGGGTGAGGATACGCCGCAGCGTGTCTTCGTCGAAATCGCGCACTGCGCGTTCGCTGTGCTGCAACTGCGCGGTGAGCAGGCTGTGGGCCATGCCGCGCGGCTGCGCGAGGAAGATTTTCGCATGCGCGGTGTCGGTGTACTGCTCCTGTGGGTGGAACAGTTCTTCGAAGAGCTTTTCGCCGGGACGCAAGCCCGTGTAGAGGATCGAGATGGCGCCGTGCTTGCCGGCCAGACGAATCATCTGCTCGGCCAGATCGCGAATCTTCATCGGTTCGCCCATGTCCAGAGCGAAAATTTCGCCGCCATTACCGAGCACTGAGGCTTGCAGGATCAACTGGCAGGCTTCGGGTATCGTCATGAAATAGCGTGTGATTTCCGGGTGTGTGACCGTAACCGGCCCGCCCGAACGAATCTGTTCGCGGAACAGCGGCACCACCGAGCCGGCCGAATCCAGTACGTTACCAAAGCGCACGGTGATGAAGCGCGTATGCGACTGCTGCGCGAAGTCCTGACAGAACAATTCGGCGATACGCTTGCACGCGCCCATCACGCTGGTCGGGTTCACTGCCTTGTCGGTCGAGATCAATACGAAACTGTCCGCACCATGCGCATCGGCCGCCTCGGCCAGCGCCTTGGTGCCCAGCACATTGTTGCGAAACGCTTCGCGTATCTGGTCCTGCAGCAACGGTACATGCTTGTACGCGGCGGCATGGAACACGACTTGCGGGTGCGTGCGCTCGAACACGTACGCGCAAGTAACCGGGTCCGTGCAATCGCCGAGCCACGCATTGAGCAGTAGTTCTGGGTATTCGCGTCGCAGTTCCTGTTCGATCGTGTAGAGGTTGAATTCCGAAAGTTCCAGCACGGTGAGCGATTCCGCGCCGAGCCGCGCGATCTGACGGCACAGTTCCGATCCGATCGAACCACCACCACCGCTGACCAGCACACGCTTGCCGGCCAGGTGCGTGCGGATCGCCGTCCAGTCGAGTTGCACCTGCTCGCGGCCCAGCAGATCCTCAATGGCGACTTCCTTGAGTTCATTGAAGCTGGAGCGGCCGGCGACGACATCTTCCAGACGCGGCACGATGCGGAACGGTAAATTGCTGGCTTCGCACAGATCCACTGCGCGCCGCATCTGCGTTCTGTTCGCGGTCGGTATCGCGATCACCAGCATTTCGGCCGCGGTTTCGCGCGCCAGTCGCGGCAATTGGTCGAGCGTGCCGAGCACCGGAACGCTATGTACGCGCGAGCCGCGCAGCATCACGTTGTCGTCGAGAAAACCAACCGGCGCATAGCGGTTCTCGCGGCGCAGATCGCGTACCAACGCTTCGCCCGCCTTGCCGGCACCCAGTACCAGGATGCGTTCGCTGGGCATGCGCGAGGCGAAGTCCAGACGGCTATCCTTCCAATAGCGATAGGCCAGACGCGGCACGCCCAGCAATACGGCCAGCACCAGCGGATAGACCGCGAGCACCGTACGCGGTACGGATACCAGACGGTTGTAGAGAAACAAGGTGATGGCGGCCGCGAATGCGCCGATCAAACAGGCGCGGAAGATGTTCCAGATGTCGGGCGTGCTGGCGAAGCGCCACAGGCCGCGGTACAGGCCGGTCCACCAGAAGACCATGCCCTGCGCGGCCAGCACCAGCCATGCCTCGGGAGTGAGCAGGGCCACCGGCGCCGGATTGGGCGCAAGCGACCAACGCAACATGTTCACCACCGTCCACGCCACCCATACCATCAGCATATCGTGCGCAACGACGGCCAGTCGCGGATGGATGCCGGCGATAGTCCTACGCAGCAGCATGGTGGCTCCGTAGACGCATCCGGCGCAGACATTCGTTTTTGCCGTACCACCAGATCACCACAGCCAGGCCATAGACTGCCGCGACGGGCGCAAAATCGTCCCGTGCGACAGAGGTTCGGTTCATCCAGTAGGCGATGGGCGACACGATCAGAAGATTCCATCCCATGTACAACGCGACCACCTGTGCGTGCGAAAAGCCACTGCGCGCCAGCCATTGGTAGAGGTGTTCGCGATGCGCACTATACCAACGCCGGCCGCTCAGCATGCGCGACAACAGCGTACAGGTAGCGTCCGTCACAAACGCCGAGCACAGCATGATGCCGGTCATGTCAGCCATGCGTGGCTTGAACATCTGAAACGGCCACAGGACGGCCAGCGCGATCGCGAAGCCGAGCGTGCCGCTGCCCACGTCGCCCATGAAAATCCGCGCGTGCGGAAAATTGAAGGGCAGAAAACCCAGACACGCCGCAGCGCAGACCAGCATGAGGTTGAATCCGATGTCGTGCACGTGTCGCCATGGCGACAGTAAAGCCAACGCAATGAACACGAAGATCGCCTGCACGGTCAGGATGCCATTGATGCCATCCATGAAGTTGTGCAGGTTGATCGACCAGACAGTCGCGATGATCGCCACAAACACGATGACGACAATCGTCAGCTTATTGACAAGAAGTGCATCCGAACCGTTCCATATCGGCAACAGCGGCAGAGCCATGAAAACCCAGAGGGTGGCGATGCAATGCATCGCAAACCGCTTGGCCGCCGAAAGACCGCCGTGATCGTCGATCCAACCGACCAGCGCGATGCCGACTATCGGCGGCACCCACAGTGCCAGCGCAAGAGGATGGAACGATTCCATCAGGAACATCATCGCAATGCCGCCGGCCAGCATCGCGACGACAATCGCGATGCCGCCGCCGCGCGGCGTGGGTACGCGATGGGAACGACGCTGGCCCGGCAGGTCGAGTAATCGCTTTCGATGGGCGTAGCGGATCGACAGCGCGGTGCAAAGGCTTGCGATCGTCGCCGTCGCGGCCAGAACGAACCAGAACGGGTAATCCATCGGCCGCCCTATTCGCCGACTACGCCATGAATCGGCCGCACCGTCCCCCAGTTCTTGCAACTTGGACATTGCCAGTGATGCGCCTTGGCGCCAAAGCCGCAGCGGTTGCAGCGGTACATCGCCTTGCCTTCCAAGAGTTGCCGGGTCAGGTCGCGCAGCGTGAGGAAGTTTTCGCGCGCTTCGCCGCTCACGCTGCTCAGGTTCACGTCGATCAGCGCCATCAGCGCGCGTACCGAGGGACGTTGGCGCAAGATGCGATCGAGAAATTGCGCGGCCGCTTCCTCGCCGCGCGTGGCCGCGTACAGCTTCGCCAGCGCGAGCACCGGCGAAACGCCTTGGTAACGTTCGATGATGCCGGACAGAAATTCCTCGGCGCGCTGCATGCTTTGCGTGCGCGCATAGCAGTCCAGCAGCGGCGACAATATCTCCGGCACGTAATCCACATCCAGTTCGGCAACGCGCTCGAACGCGGTGATGGCTGCATCGAGATGGCCCGTGGACGCCTCGACATGACCTTCGATCATGCTCGCGCGCACGCAGTCCGGCTCAATCGCGAAGGCGGCGGCCACCTGCGCGCGCGCCTCGTCGTATGCCCCTTGTGCGCGGGCGAGATCGGCCAATTCGCAATGGAACTGCGCGATCATCGGACTCTGCGATTCGCCCGTGGCTCGTTCCAGCCGCTGTGCGTTCTCGATCGCCTTGCTCCAATCGCGCTCGTGCTGATAGATGCCGATCAGGTGCCGCAGTGCCGACGGCGCCCGTGCATCCATCGCCACGAGATCGGTGAACAGCGTTTCGGCGCGATCGAGCAGACCCGCACGCATGTAGTCCTCGCCCAGTTCCAGCAAGGCCACGGTCTTTTCGTCCTCGCTCAGATGCGGACGCGAAATCAGATGCTGATGTACACGGATCGCGCGATCCACCTCACCGCGCCGGCGGAACAGGTTGCCCAGCGCAAGATGCGTTTCGACGGTATCCCGATTGATTTCAGCGAGCTTCAAGAATACCTCGATCGCCTTGTCCTGCTGCTCGTTGAGCAGATAGTTCAGGCCGCGGAAATAATTCGTGGACAGCTCGCTCACGCGCTCGCCGGAAGTGCGCTCGCTGCGCCGGCGGCCGAGTACCCAGCCCGAGAACGCGGCAACCGGCAGCAATAGAAAGAGCAGCGCGAGCCCTCCGTTCATGCGGACCCGCGTGTTTGCGCATCCGTGCGCGCCGCATGCAATTCCCGGTGAGCCGCGCGCAGATCGCGGCGCAAGCGCGGTACTTGACCGATCCACGCGATGAGACCACCGAGCAGCCAACCGGCGAGCAGCGCGGCGAGCAAGGCCGTGCCCAGCGGTACGTCGATCCTGGAAAAGTAAAAGTCGATCGGCACACGGTCGCCATTGAGCGCGCCGAACAGTGCACCCAATGCAGCGACGGCAATCATCAGAACGATCAGGATCAGGCGCATGGTCGGCAGGCCGCTGGAAAGCTTGCGCATGATAAAGGGTCCGGCATGAATATCATCGCGGACGGCAGACATCCGGCAAATTTCGGCGGGGCCACACAGATTGGCCAGAGGTGGTCAGTCGCCACCTTCCAGCATCATGTTGGCCAGGGATTTCTCGGCGGCGGACGCGTTATCCTTCACCCGTTCGCGCAGTTCCTTGCCCGGCTTGAAATGCGGAACATGTTTGCCAGGCAACGCGACCGAAACCCCGGTCTTGGGATTGCGGCCCATGCGCGGCGGCCGGTAATGCAGCGAGAAGCTGCCGAAACCGCGAATTTCAATGCGTTCGCCACTGGCCAGTGCTTGGCTCATTTGCTCAAGCACGCTTTTGACGGCCAGTTCGACATCGTTCGCGACCAGATGCTTCTGCCGCAAGGCCAGTGTCTCAATCAGCTCCGATTTAGTCATCGCGCTCAACAGAATTGCTTCAAGTTCAAAGTTCAAAAAATGCGCGTCATCGCTGGCGCGCGCAAGAGTACATCGCCGTGGGCGGGGGGGGGGCCCGCCCATTTGTGGTGGCTCCCAGCGGGAG
>JAISPQ010000229.1 GCA_031274955.1 Rhodanobacter sp. | reverse complement strand
GCGGCCAGAAACGCGGCCAGCGTCTTGCCCGAACCGGTCGGCGCGGCGATCAGCGTATGCCGTCCGTGCGCAATCGCCGGCCACGCCGCCTGCTGCACCGGCGTGGGCGCCGCGAACGCCGCACGGAACCATGCGCAAACTGCCGGATGGAAGGTCTCCAGAGCCATCGCACCATTGTGCTCCGGCTTGGTCTCATACGGTGAGACTGGGGATTGGGGATTCAAACTGCGAACGCCCACGCCGGCAATAAGCACGTTCTCTTGGCTTGGTTTGTTCCAGTTTCCCGGCGATCTTGCGCCGTGCGCGATCAACGATGGCTTTCGCCCGGTGGTGCTTGGCCATGATCCACAAGCCATTGCCCATTGGGTGTATCGATTTTGATGGCCGTCACCAGCGTGCCGTACGAATGTCCCTGCTCGGCGAGATATTCCAACCAGCGATTCAGGAACGAACTCATGCGCGCACGCTGCTGGAACAGGCTGCGCGCCGGTACATAGGGGCCGATCGCACGCGCCAGACGACGGTCGGCACGACAATCCAGTACCTCGGCCATGTGTGCATCGTGATACATGCGCAAGCGTGCGGCGGGCGCGTGTTCGCCGGTTTCGGTGTCGATGAAGCAGTACGTGAGATAGAGGTCCAGCGTATAGCGATGGCGTTCGAGCACATCCAGGCGGACATCCAGACCATCATCCAGTGAGGACAGATAACTGCCGATCTCCAGCGTATGCGGTGTGAACAAACGCGTGAGCCGGTGGTAGTTCTCCGCATGCAAGCCCATCAGCCACGCGAAGCGGCTGGGTAACAGCGAGTACGGATGGTGCAGGACGGCGGACATGCGCCGATCATAGGCGGCATCCGCTGCAGTGAATAGCCCATGATAGGGCTTGACTCCGGACGAAACATGCTCTGCGATTTTTATCCTGTTAGCGCGGTTTGCCTGCGGCATCCACCCACAGGCTATTTCTCAACAGCTTGATGGCGTCGGTTTTTAGACAGGCTCTTACGCCCTTCCGGAGGCCGCAGCGGCGGCGCTGCAATTCGCGCAGATGCCGTGGACTTCCAGCGTCTGCGCACGCGGACGGAAACCGCGGTCGCGCGCTTGTTCGCCGAGCAGTCTGGAAACGCGTTCGTCGCAGACTTCCATCGCGGTCGAGCAGACATCGCAGATCAGGAACGGCACCTGATGCGTCTCGTTCGGATGGTGGCAGCCGACGAACGCATTGATGGATTCGAGCTTGTGGATGAAACGATTTTCGAGCAGAAAATCGAGCGCGCGATAGACCGTCGGCGGCGCCGCGCCGCTGTGTTCATCCTTCAGGCGATCGAGCAAATCGTACGCCTTGACCGGCTTGGACTCGGCGGCGATCAGTTCGAGCACGCGCAGACGCAACGGCGTCAGGCGCAACCCATGCAACTCGCACGCACTGGCCACCGCATCCACGAAAGCGCGCGCATCGTGGGCATGCTCGTGATGGCTGTGCCGGTGGACTGTGCTCTGCGACATGGTTGCCAATCCTACCCCTCACGCCGACTGCCTTGGACAGGCTCTTGCCGTTTCGAGCGCGATAGCGCAATCACGATCCAGCCGATCGGCCCGAGCGCCGCGCCCCAGAGCAGGCCGGCCAGCCAGCGCCCTTTCACATGGCCAATGGCCGCTCCAACAACGATGCAGACCAGCGTGAAGATCAGCGCCCACTTCCACAGAACGGGATCGAACATGGTGTCCAGGCACGTCTGCACCAACGTTTGCACCTCGTCGGGATCGTCCGGATCCAGATGCCACAGCGTGGCGAAATCGCATTGCAGTGTCATAGTCAGTCAATGCGCGCGAGTGCGGCGTCGATACGGCGCAGCGCTTCGTCGCGTCCAGTCAGAAATACCGTGTGGTCGATCGACGGCGATACCTGTGTGCCGGTGATCGCAACGCGCAGCGGCTGCGCGATCTTGCCCATGCCCTGACCGATCCAAGCCGCTGCCGCTTCGATCGCCGCATGGATGGTTTGGACATTCCACGCGGACAAGCCGGCGAACTGCGCCCGCGCGGTCTCCAGCGCGGTGCGCGCGGTCGCGGTCTTCAAGTGTTTGGCGACGGCCTGCTCGTCGTAGTTTTCCAGTGGCGCATACCAGACGCGCGCCTTCTGCGCCATTTCCTTCAAGGTGCGCGCGCGATCGCGCAGGGCGAGGACCACATCGGCCGGATCCGGGCCGCTGGCCGGATCGATACCGGCGGCGCGCAACTGCCAGATCAAATGCGGCGCGATGTCGTGCGGATCGTCGTTCTTGAGGTACTGCTGGTTCAGCCACGCGAGCTTTTCCAGATCAAAGCGCGAGGCGGATTTGTTCACATCCGCCGCATCGAACCATTCGATCATCTGCGTGATGGAAAAAATCTCCTGATCGCCGTGCGACCAGCCCAGGCGGACGAGATAATTCAGCAGCGCGTGCGGCAGAAAACCCTCGTCGCGATATTGCATCACGCTGACCGCGCCGTGACGCTTGCTGAGTTTTTGTCCGTCCGCACCGAGGATCATCGGCAGATGCGCGAAACTCGGCACCGGCGCACCCAGCGCGTGATAGATGTTCACTTGACGCGGCGTGTTGTTGACATGATCGTCGCCGCGGATCACGTCGGTGATGTGCATGTCGATGTCGTCGATGACGACTGCGAAATTGTAGGTCGGGAACCCATCCGAGCGGATCAGCACGAGATCGTCGAGTTCCTCGTTCGACCACTCCACGCGGCCCTT
>JAISPQ010000196.1 GCA_031274955.1 Rhodanobacter sp. | reverse complement strand
GCCATTTGCCATTACGATGCGTGGATGCACGATCGGCACACCCACAAGAAACGCCTGGGACAACACTTCCTGCACGATGCCGGCATCCTGAACCACATCGTGCAGGCGATTGCGCCGCAGCGTGGCCAATGCGTCGTCGAGATCGGACCGGGCGAAGGCGCATTGACGCTGCCGCTGCTGCGCGCACTCGGCCGCCTCACCGTGATCGAACTCGACCGCGATCTGATCCCGCGCCTGCGTGCGGCAGCTATGGGCATCGGCGATCTCACGATCATCCATGCCGATGTGCTTGGCGTGGATCTGCACGCACTCGCGCACGGCCAGCCGCTGCGTATCGTCGGCAATCTGCCCTACAACATCTCCTCGCCGATCCTGTTCCATTGCATCGAGCATCTGGACGCAATCCGCGACATGCACTTCATGCTGCAGAAGGAAGTCGTCGAACGCATGGCCGCCGCGCCCGGCGGCAAGGTCTATGGCCGCCTGTCGGTGATGCTGCAACTGGCATGCCGCGTCGAACCCCTGCTCGACGTTCCGCCCGGTGCATTCACCCCGCCGCCCAAGGTCGATTCCGCGGTCGTGCGCATTACGCCACGCGCGCCGGATCAGCGTCCACAGGTGGATGCCGCGAGCATCGAGCACGTGGTAAGGGCCGCATTCGGACAACGCCGCAAGACGCTCGCCAATGCCTTGCGCGAAGTGATGCCGGCGCAGGCCATCATCGCGGCCGGTATCGACCCACGCACGCGCGCCGAGCAGCTTGCGCCTGCCGCGTTCATCGCGCTGGCGCAGAACGCCACGCCGCACAGGTGACGGGAGGGGGGGAGACGGATGAAACCGGGGGAGGGTAAGCGCGGATGCCGCGACATTACGCGGCATCCGCCAGGGGATTGGGGGAGGGGATAAAAGTCAGTGCGCTGCTTTGTGGGAATCCCACAGCGTCGTCAACCGGTCCTTGGCATGCAGTTTTTCCTTCTTCATGTTGAGCAGTGTTACGTCGTCCACCGGTAGCACGCCCAGTTCGGCGTCGCGTACCTTGCTGTCGAGTTCCTTGTGGCGCTGGTACAGGCTGCGGAACTCCGCATTGCTCTGCATCAACACCTCGACCTCTTTTTGATTCTGCTCGAACATCAATAAACCTCCAGATATCTATGCGTTGCAGTGACCGAAGACGCGGCGGCGCGGTCGCAAGACCGCACCGCCGCGCTGCGGGACGAGGAACAACAAAAGCCGGCTCTGGAAGGAGCCTCCAAAGTCGCGAAGGAATGCGGATACGACAAGAAGACGCGCTGTCCGCGTTGCGAACGCCACTGCCAAGAAACGTCCGCGTGCGTAAGCCGAGGCCGGAAGAACCGGCGATTCGATATCCTCTGTCGCGATCGATACAGTCATGGGCAAGCTTTGGCCCAAGGGGGTTCCGGAACAATTCCGGATCGCTTGGGAGGTAAACGCTACTCCCTCCGCCCCGCGTTGGCAACCCGCGATGTGCTCTCCGACAGAGAATTTTTTATAAATTTATTGTTATAAAACAGATGGTTGCAAGAGAAATCACACTATTTTCTCAGCACAAGTGGCCCCTCACCCACAAAGCCCGGCGTCCACCTCGACCGGCTTGATGCAAGCCCAGAGCCTACCCAACAACGTCACTCCTGCATGCTCCTGGCGGGAATGACGAAGTGAGGAGTGCTTTGGCGAGTACAACAAGCCGCTTTTCCCCTGCTCCCTCGGCCCCGCTTCATTCTTTACCATTTCTGCTTCTGCCAAGAATGAAGCCGGAAGAAACTACTGCAAGACCACCTCGATGCGCTTGTCCTTGTCGTCGGTCCCCGAGGCCATGATCCGCTTGGCATCAACACCGGCGCCGACCAACGCGTTACGCACGGCTTGGGCGCGCTGCTGCGCCAAGGTTTTGTTACTGCCGGCGGATACGTCGATACGGATATGCTTGGACGCATCCGCATTCACAAATGAGACCGCCTTGGCAATCTGCGCGGACGCCCCCGCGACGAGCGTCGACTGCCCCTCTCCGAAAAGATTCTCCGACAACGTTATGCGGCCACCCGGCCCGGCTGCCGCTTTCGACCCAGGCGCTGCCTTCGGTCCGGTTGCCGCCTTCGACTCGGATACTGCCTTTGGCCCAGTTGCCGCCTTCGACTCAGGCGATGCCTTCGGCCCAGACGCTGCTTTCGACCCGGCGGCGGCCTTCGACCCGGCTGTCGCCGCGCTGCTGCTGTTGATCGCTGTCGCGAGTGCGGCTTCCTTCTTCGCCAACTCAGCGGCCTGGGCTTGCGCGTCGGCCACGCGCTTGGCTTGCGCGGTTTCGTCGCGTGCAGCCTGGATGGCCTGCTCGCCTTCCAGACGTGCAGCTTCCGCTTCCTGCCGGGCGCGCTCGGCTTCCTCGGCGCGAATCTGCGCCTGTATGCGCTGGCGCTCCAATTCCATGCGTGCCTGCGCGGCGTCGCGCCGCGCGATCGCCAGTTGCAGGCGATCGTTCTCGTGCTGCAAGGCATCGCGCTGCTGTTCAGACTGTTCAGCCTGCGCGGTCATGCGCGCGATGGCGATACGGCGCTCGGCCATGTAGATGAGCATTCCGCGATCGCGCCGGCCGGCCTCCTTCAGATCCGCAAGCGCGACGTGCGCGCGATCCATCTGTGCCGGCGCAAGTTGGCCAAGCACCGGATCGGACGCCAGTTGATTGAGTTCTCCGGCAAGGCGTTCGTATTCGTCGTCCCGTGCGAAAGCGCTGGTCGCGACGCACACACTGGCGGCAAGCAGAAACGTGCTTACTCCCGCACGCAGAAGTACTAAGGAGGGGGCGTTCCTCTGCGAACACCTGGCGCATCGAAGAACACGACTCAAACGCGAGAAACCGCTCATGGCTGCGCCTCCGGCGAGGAACGGCCGTTCCCGTTCAGATCACGATTCAGATTTACGTTTTCCTGTTGCAACTGTTCCACGGACTCGCGCGCTTTACCGAGCCGTGCCCTGGCGATCGCCAGATCGCTATCAACCACCGACTGACGCGCGAACCGTACGGCAGCGGTGAAATTCTCGCGCGCCTCCGCCTCCTGCGCCTGATCCAGATGCTGGCCCGCGATGCGAAATTCATCCGGCGCGTACAACTGCGCGTTAGCATCGCGCGCCATGCTGAACGCACGCGTGGCGGCATCCATATCCTGCATCGGTGGCCTGGTCGGGCCACATGCGGACAAACACAAAAACGCGCTCATCACGATGAGGACGCGGAAACTTTGCCAACCGTACGTCATGAGCGGCATCAACATTTCGGGCGAGAACTCGCGGGCCTCACATTGTGTGCAGGGGCGCTCGCTTTGGCAATCCCGATAGCGTCGGCTTGAACCCGTGAACCTGCTCCCTGCTCCCCGCTCCCCGCTCCCCGCTCCCCGCTTAAAGCCGCCCAAGCGTCCTGTAAACTCGGACGATGTCCATATCCCCTGCCCCGCCGCGTCGCCTGCTCGGCCTGAGCCAGGAGGCGATCCAGCAGGTGGTTGCGGCTGCGCAATCGCTGGAAGCCGGGCGCGCCGATGAGGCCGAACGCCAACTCGCTCCCGCACGCGCGGCGTATCCCGCACACGCCGAAGTGCTGCGTCTGACGGCTGGTATCGCCAGCCTGCAAGGGCGCGCCATCGAAGCGATCCGCGCCATCCAGCAAGCCGTCGCGCAGCGTCCTGATGATCCGCTATACCAAAACACGCTCGGCACCGTGCTTGCCGAAGCGGGCGAATATGACGAAGCGATCGCCGCGCTCAAGCGCTGCTGCGAACTGCAACCCGGCTATGCCGTCGCCTGGTACAACCTCGGCGTACTGCTCACGCGCTGCGTGCGCAACGACGAAGCCGTTGCCGCACTTGAAACAGCAGTCGCGCTCGCACCCGATCATGTACAAGCGCGCGCACTGCTCGCGGACCTGCTACGCGTAGCCAATCGCGCTGATGAAGCGGCAGCGGAATACCGGCGCATCATCGCCACGCGCCCATATGCCGGCATGGCCTGGTGGGGATTGGCGGACATCAAGACGCTGCCGTTCGCACCCAATGACATCGAACGCATGCGCGATGCCCTTGTCGATGCGCACGCCAGCGACGACGACCGCATGGCGACCGGTTTCGCACTGGCAAAAGCCCTCGACGACGAAGGCCACTATGCGCAATCGCTAACCGCGCTCGAACAAGCCAACGCGATCGCACTGCGCCGCCGCCGCTGGGATGCCGCGGGATTTGCCCGCGCGATGGTGGGCATGCGCGCCGCGTTCGTGCCGCCTCCGGTTTCAACCCCCGAACCGATCGGTCGCGAGGTCATCTTCATCGTCAGCCTGCCGCGCTCCGGCTCTACGTTGATCGAACACATCCTCGCCTCGCACCCGCGCGTGGAAGGTGCGGGCGAACTGCCGAACCTGCCGCTGGTGATTGCAGAAGAATCCCGGCGCCGGCGTCAGCCGTTTCCGCAATGGGTCGGCGCGATGCAGCCGGAAGACTGGCAACGCCTGGGCCAGCGCTACCTCGCGCGCACCACGCACTGGACACGCGAACGCGCGATGTTCACCGACAAGCTGCCCAACAACTGGTATTTCATCGGCGCGATCCGTGCGATGCTGCCGGCGGCCCATATCCTCGCGGTGCGCCGCGACCCGCTGGAGACCTGTTTCTCCTGCTATCGCCAGCGCCTGCCCGCTGGCCATGACTACACACGCACATTCGATGGACTGGCCACGTTCTGGCGCGAGTTCGACACATCGATCCGCGCCGCGCTCGCCCTGCATCCGGCCAACCTGCTCGAAGTCGTTTACGAGCACCTGATCGCCGAACCGGAACGCGAAATTCGCCGCCTGCTCGAATTCTGCGGACTACCGTTCGATCCGCATTGCCTGGAGTTCCACACGACCCAGCGCGACGTGCGCTCACCCAGCGCCATGCAAGTGCGGCAGCCGCTGCGGCGCGATACCGCACGTGCGCCACGCTATGGCGCGCTGCTCGATCCGCTGCGCGTGGCGCTCGGCTTGCCGCTGGTCGGCGCATAGCGCTGTTTGTCCAATCAAGACATAGGCTACAGATGAATCTTGTAAACTGAACGGGCCTCTCCAAAGGAGCTTGCCATGACCATCACCACGCTTTCAGGCCACGAACTTGATCTGGGCAGCGCCAAGCGCGCTGCCAACGACGGCCCAGTCATCATTACCGACCGCGGCAAACCCTCGCACGTCCTGTTGTCCTTCGGCGAATACAAGCGCCTCACCGGCACTACGCGGACGTTGGGGGACATGCTCGCCGCACCAAGCGCCGACGACATCGAATTGCCGCTGCCTGCCCGTGTAGAACGCGCCCGATTGGTTGATCTTTAGATGTTTCTACTCGATACCAATGTCGTATCTGAGTTGCGCAAGGTTACCAGCGGAAAGGCACATCCTGCCGTCATCGCATGGAACCAGACCATCAATCCCATTGAGACCTTCATCTCTGCCATCGTCCTGCACGAACTGGAAATCGGCATCCGCCTTGCCGAGCACGCTGATGTCGTCGCGGGCCGGGTGCTGCGTAACTGGTTGAACGACAATGTTCTGCCGGCTTTCTCCGGCCGTATCCTGCCGCTGAATGAGGCTGTCGCCCTGAAAGCCGCCCAATGGCATGTCCCCAACCCCAGGCCGATCAACGATGCTTATATCGCTGCAACTGCGCTGGTGCGACGCATGGTGCTGGTCACGCGCAATATGCGCGATTTCGAAGGTATGGCCGGCTTGCGGCTGATCAGCCCTTGGGAGCATACAGCATGATCACGCATGATCGCCCGCCCCCCTACCTGCCCTGTCCTGCTCGTCATTCCCGCGAACGATCATGGTGGTTTGCGCCGCCTTGGATGATGAAAGAAACGCCCCCGCCTGTCATTCTGCGCGGCGCGTAGCGCCGTCGCAGAATCCATACGGGTTTGGATTGTGCGTTCTGCGACTTCGCGCAGAATGACACGCGGAGCCTCGCTCCGCTACGCGCAGAATGACGGA
>JAISPQ010000184.1 GCA_031274955.1 Rhodanobacter sp. | reverse complement strand
TGCGGCACCGGCTGGCCGAAGCGTATGCCAACACGCTGGCGGCGCGCAGCTTTCTCGACGATTGCCTGCGGCGGCACCTGGCCGGCAAACTGGACACGGCCACGGCCTCGGCGGCCAAGTTCTGGAGCACCGAAATGCAGTTCTCGGTGATCGACAACTGCGTGCAGTTGTTCGGCGGCTACGGCTACATGCGCGAATACCCGATTGCACGCGCCTGGGCCGACGCGCGCGTCCAGCGCATCTACGGCGGCACCACCGAGATCATGAAAGAAATCGTCGCGCGCGAGCTGTTCAAGACCCATTAGAACCATCACCCTGAAACATTCAAGGAGAGACACCATGGCCGAATCCACGATCACGCTCACGCAGGCGCTGAGCGATGCCTGCCTGCGGCGCGGCGATGCCGCGTTCCTGTTGCAGGACGAGCGTTCGATGTCCTTTCGTGAACTCGACCAGGCCGCGCGCCGCGCCGCCGCCGGACTGGCCCGCATGGGACTGCGCCGCGGCGACCGCATCGGGCTGCTGTCGCTCAACCGCATCGAATGGGTGGTGCTGTTTTTTGGCGCCATGCGCCTGGGCGTGGCGGTGGTGGCGATGAGTCCGCGCTACCGCGACAGCGAGCTGGCCTACATGGTGCGCGACAGCGAGGTCAAGGCCGTCGCCACCATCGGCACGCACGAGGGTTTCGACTTCCTGTCCATGTTCGACCGGCTGGCGCCCGAGTTGCCGACGCTGCGCCAGCTCATCCTGTTCGACGCCGCCGATCCGAAGCTGCCGGCAGCGCCGCTACGGCGCATCCCCTACGCCGAGTTGCTGCGTGCCGAGCCTGCCGGCGCCGACAGCGCCGAACCCGGCGACCTGGCCATGGTGATCTACACCTCGGGCACCACCGGGCGTCCCAAGGGCGCCGGGCTGACCCATGCCTCGCTGCTGGCCTCGGGGCGCGCGCAGGTCGAGCACATGCACCTGGACGAGCGTGACATGCTGCCGCAGCCGGCGCCGCTCAACCATGTGGGTGGCATCACGATCGGCATCGTCGCCTTCCTGTGCTGCGGCGGGCGGGTGGACCTGATCGCCGAGTTCAACGCGGTGCAGGTGCTGGAGCGCATCCATCGCCTGCGGCCTTCGATCCTCTGGGGCGTGCCGACCATGATGACGCTGCTGCTGATGAAGTCGCAGGGCATGGACATCGACTTCAGCGGCGTGCGGATCGTGTTCTGCGGCGGCTCCACCGTGGACGACGCCCTGCTCACCCAGCTCGAAGCGCGGATACCCAGCGCCAGGCTGATGACCATGTACGGCCTGTCGGAAACATCGGGCGGGATCGTGATCACCCCCTGGGACGCCAGCCGCCAGGACCTCATGACCACCATCGGCAAGCCGATCGGCAATGCCGAAGTGCGGGTGACCGATCTGGGCAGCGGCGCCGAGTTGCCGGCCGGGGAGGTGGGCGAGCTGTGCTTTCGCGGCTGCGGCGTGGTGCCGGGCTATGTGGGCGCGGCGCGCGATGTGTCGGCGTTCTGGCCCGGCGGCTGGCTGCGCACCGGCGATTTGGGCGAAGTCGATGCGCGCGGCGTCATCACGTTCCGGGGCCGTTCCAAGGACATGTACATCCAAGGCGGCTTCAACGTCTATCCCGCCGAGGTCGAAACCTACATCGCGCGCCATCCGCAGGTTCTTCTGGTGGCGGGTATCGGCGTGCCCGACCCGGTGCTCGGGGAGATCGGCCGCTACTACGTGATCCGCAAGCCCGGCGCCACCGTGGACGAAGCCGAACTGCGCGCCTGGTGCGCCGAAGGCCTGGCCGACTACAAAGTGCCGCGCCAGTTCGTGTTCAGGGACGAACTGCCGTTCACCCCGGCGGGCAAGATTCACAAGGCCAGCTTGCGCACCGAACAGGCTGCGCGGTGATGCTGCTGGATAATCCTGAGCCGGCAGAGCCGTAGGGTGGGTAATTCCAATGCTTTGTAGGTTGGCGGTGAGCGTAGCGAACCCCAACGATTGCGATTCATCCAGGAATGTTGGGGTTCGCAAGCTCACCGCCAACCTACAAAACTCGACCGTGTTTTGTTTTACCGAACCTACCGTGCTAAATTAGTTGACTTGTTAGTACCAACCTACGAAAGAGTGTGCGAATGAATTGCTTACTGTGCAATAGCCCGACTAGGTTCCGCTTTACCCATGATCATTTTAATCTCTATTGGTGCGAATACTGCGATTTTGGTCGACTTGCTGGCGATTTTACACCGGAACAAGTCGGAGTTTTCTATCCAGAGAATTATTACACTCATAAAAAAACAAGTGATCAACAGGGCAAAAAACTATCTCTACTTGACCGTGCAATGTTGCATCTCGCGTGGCGATGCGACAGCGGAGCGAATATTAATCCGTCTGAGACAACTGGAAAATCAGTTTGCGATATCGGTTGCGGCAATGGAAGTAATTTAAGAAAATTTCAGCAAGCCGGTTATCGCACGATTGGCGTCGAACCGGACCCCAGGGCTAGAACTGTAGCCAGCGATGCTGGTCATATCTTCTCGGGTACTGCTGAGGATCTGCCGATCGACACGAAATTTGACGTTGTTCTGATGTCGCATGTATTGGAGCACTGCATTGATCCTGTACTGGCTCTTCGTAATGCCGCGTCAATTCTCAATACCAACCCTAACGGCTCACTGATTATAGAAGTTCCAAACAACGCGGCCCGGAGTTTCAATTGGTTCGAAGGGAAATGGCCGTGGACGGATATTCCTCGTCACCTCTCCTTTTTTACCGAGAAGTCGCTTGGCAGGATCACAAGCAAAATCGGACTTCAGATCGATAAAGTGATCTATGTGGGATACACACGTCAGTTTATGCCCAACTGGCGGACTGAAAGATCGGAAGAGC
>JAISPQ010000110.1 GCA_031274955.1 Rhodanobacter sp. | reverse complement strand
GATGTGGCCGACGTGGCCTTGGTGTTTGCCGCCGACCGCGAGCGTATCTACGGCATTCTGACTGTGGATCGCAAGGATTTCGACCGTTATCGCAGTCCGGCCGGCAAGCGGCTCAAGCGATTGTGGATCAAGGATTGATGTCTGATGTGGGCATGGCGATGCAACGAACTCCCGCGATGAATTTGTTTTTTCGCGATGCGTCTGCGTAATCTGCGCGGGCACTGAGCAAACCAATCATGCCAAGTTCGATCATCGTCATCGGCGCGGGCATTGCGGGTCTTGCCGCCGCGCATCGCCTCGCGGCACAGGGTGTGAACGTCACCGTGTTGGAAGCAGAAGACCGACCGGGCGGACGCATGAGTACGGATATGCGCGACGGTTGGCGCATCGATCGTGGCGCACAGTTCCTTTCCAGCGGTTATCGGGTGATTCCCGAACTGATACAGCAGTGCGGCCTATCGGCGCAGTTGCGGCTGGTAACGCCGTGGAGCGCGACAGTTTCTTCCGGCCGCATTCATCGCTTGAATGCGCATCGGCCCTGGACGCTCATCGGCAGCGGATTGTTCGGATTCATGCAGTTCGCGCGTTTGGGGTGGTGGAGTGCGCTGGATGGCCTGCGCACGAGGACAAACCCATTGAACGACTACGCGGCCTGGTGCGATTGGGACGACGAAGACGCGGCGGCATGGGCCGTCCGCCGCTTCGGCGAGAAGGCGCTGGAGTATCTGTTCGAGCCGATGTTGCAGGGATTCTATTTCCAGTCACCGGAAGAAACCTCGCGCGCCTTGGCGATGCTGCTGTGGAACTTCGGCACGCGAGGCACGCACACCATGGCCTTGACCGGTGGCATGCAGATGTTGCCGCAGGCGCTTGCGGAAGGTCTGGATGTCCGCCTTTCCACACCGGCGACGAAACTCGAATGCCGCGCGGATGGCGTGTATGTCGAAACACCGCAGGGCTGCCTGCGCGGCGATCGAGTCATCTTGGCGACCACGGCGTCGAAAGCGCGCCAGCTCTATCAACCGGACAACCCCGCAGCGCGGCAACTGCTCGAAACGCGCTACAGCTCGACGATCATGATCGGCATAGGGTTATCGGAAGGGCTGAATGTGGAACCGGTTCCCGTCGACGTCTACGGTGTACTGATTCCGCGCCGCGAACGCCGCGTGATCGCGGCCGTCGCCATCGAATCGCGCAAGTCGCCGGATCGGGTATCCCGTGGCGAACTGCTGAACGTGATGCTCGATGGCGTGGCAGGTGCGCGCTTGGTCGATGCTGATGAAGCCGATGTCATGGCGGAGGTGCTGCCCGAGTTGGAAACCTGGTTCCCCGGTGTGCGTCGGCATATCGGTTTCACGCATTTCTGCCGGTGGCGCGAAGCCGAGCCTTACTCCCCCATTGGGCGCAGTCGCGTAATCGATGTTTATCGCAAGTCCTGTTGCACCGATCAAGCGGTTGTATTGGCCGGCGACTATCTCGGCATTCCCACGACGGAAGGTGCTGCGCATAGTGGCATGTGGGCGGCGGATTTTCTGTTGGCTCAGATTTGATAGGAAAGGGTGGTTTTTCGGAAGGATGGTGCATCACATCGCGTGCTGTGGCGCTGCCGCTATACTCCCCACAATGAATCTGCTTTTTCGCGACACGTCGGGCCCGAATTTGGCGCCCGACGGCAGTGTTGTGTGTGTCGGTGCGTTCGACGGCGTGCATCTGGGCCATCGCGCGCTGCTTGCGCGCGTGCATGAACGCGCGGCGCAGTTGGGTCTTGCCCCGCTTGCGATCAGTTTCGAGCCGATTCCACGCGGATTTTTCGCGCGCGGCGCGCCGGTGCCGCGTTTGACCGGTGCGCGCGAGAAGGTTGGGCTGCTCACCGCATGTGGCGCACGTCTGCTGTTGCTGCGCTTCGATGCGAAGCTGGCGGCACTGTCGGCCGAGGCGTTCATCGAGGAGGTACTCATTGAACGCGCCAATGCGCGCGAGGTCTGGATCGGCGAAGATTTCCGCTTCGGCCACGCGCGGCGTGGCGATGCGGCGCTGCTGCGCACGTTGGGCGAGCAGCGCGGCTTTTCGGTAGCGGTCATGCCGGGCATCGAAATTGCCGGCGAGCGCGTCAGTAGCAGCACGATCCGTGCGCATCTCGCGGCGGGTGAGTTCGATGCCGCCGCGCGGTTGCTCGGACGGCGTTTCACGATCGGCGGTCACGTCGTGCGCGGCCGGCAGATTGGCCGCGAGCTTGGTTATCCGACGGCGAACATCCGCCTCGGTCGGCGTGTCGCGCCGGTCGGCGGTATCTTCGCGGTGCGCGTGCATGGGCTGGATCAAGCGCATCGCACACGAGGGCCAGCGCCCGACGCAGGAAGCAGAGGGCAGGGTTGCTTGGCGAGGCCATGGACGGCCGAGCTTAGCAACGATCGGAGAGGCGAAGCCGAGCCGAAGCGCGTGTGGCCGGGCGTGGCGAGCCTGGGTTTGCGCCCAACCATCGGCGGCACCGAACCGTTGCTGGAAACGCATGTGTTCGGATTCGACGGCGATCTGTACGGGCGTCCTATCGAAATCGAATTCGTGCAAAAGTTGCGCGACGAGGAAAAATTCGACGATTTGCATGCGATGACGCGGCAGATCGACCGCGATGCGGAGCAGGCGCGCGCCATACTCGGCATTGCGGATCAAAAACTTTCCGGAGTGAATGTGTGAGCAAGGACTACAAGAGCACGATCAATCTGCCCAAAACCGATTTCGCGATGAAGGCGGATCTGGCGCGCCGCGAACCGGCGATGTTGGCGCAGTGGGAAAAGAACAAGCGTTACGCCGTGCTGCAAGAACGCACGGCCAAGCGCGAGCATGCGTTCATTCTGCATGATGGCCCACCGTATGCGAACGGCGCGCTGCATATCGGCCATGCGGTCAACAAGGTACTGAAGGACATCATTGTTAAATCGAAACTGTTTGCGGGTCTGCGCTCACCCTATGTGCCGGGCTGGGATTGTCACGGTCTGCCGATCGAGATCGCGGTCGAGAAAAAGGTCGGCAAGGTTGGGCAGAAAGTCGATGCTGTCCAATTCCGCCAGCTTTGTCGCGAATACGCCGCCACACAGATCGATTTGCAACGTACCGATTTCAAACGCCTGGGTGTGCTCGGCGATTGGGAAAACCCGTATCGCACGATGGACTTCAGGTATGAAGCCGACATGCTGCGCGCGCTGGCGAAGATCCACGCGAACGGCCACGTGATACGCGGCTTCAAGCCGGTGCATTGGTGCTTCGATTGCGGCTCGGCGCTCGCCGAAGCGGAGATTGAATATGCGGACAAGGAATCGCCCGCCGTTGATGTTGCGTATGACGCGTGCGATCCGCAGGCGCTGGCCGCGAAGTTCGGCGTGACCCTCGACGACGGCGACATCGTCGCGGTGCCGATCTGGACCACCACGCCGTGGACGCTGCCAGCGAGTCTCGCAGTGACGCTCGGGCCGGAACTCAGCTATGTCCTCGTCGAAGGGCCACCGCGCAATGGCCAGCGCGTATGGCTGGTGCTCGCGCAGGCGCTCGCGGCCACGGCGCTGGCGCGCTATGGCGTTACGGCAGTGCGGGCGCTCGGGTCTGCCAAAGGCGCGGTGCTCGAAGGCAGCGTTGTGCGCCATCCGTTTTACGAGCGCGAGATTGCGCTGATCCTTGGCGATCACGTATCCGCCGAAGAGGGCACTGGCG
>JAISPQ010000051.1 GCA_031274955.1 Rhodanobacter sp. | reverse complement strand
GTGGTCGGTAATCCGGCTGCCCTGGGGAAGCGTTGCGAGCGTTCGTGCCATTGCTCGGTTCTCCTGTCGTGGAATGCGGACAGGGTACCACCAAATGTTCTTTAAGTGACGAATATTGCAGTTAAGGCGTAAGGCTAAACTGGACTACCCTCCTGGAAAACCAAGCCAATCAAGGCTCTGCGGGTTCCAGCGTAGTCCCATGCTAATCTCGCCGCTTAAGCTCTGCGTCCGCTTCCCCGTCTGCCGCGCCGGCGCTGCCGCAAGTGGAGCCACTGAGCGAAGCCGACATCGCCAACGCGAAGCCAGACATCGCGGGATGGAAAAACCTCACATGGAGTGAGAAGAACGCCGCGGTACGGAAGGCAGAAGCGCAACCTCGCGACGTACCGCGGGCAGCTTGCAAGCAAGTACAACGCAGCATTGGTGAATCTGGCCGATGGGAATGGCTTCGATGGATTGGACGGTCCGGAGTTCGGGCGGGATAACTTCGTCAAGACGTGGGGCGATGACCTCGGCAACCAACGGGCGAATGTGCTGGACTATGCCAAGGGCCTCGGCGGTTTCGTGAAGCTGTTCAAAAGCGGCATGCCCTACGATCAGGCGATTGCGCAACTCAAAACCTATGAGCCGCAAGGAGGCATGGATTACGAGAAAGAGAGTGCACTGTTCCATCGCGCAGAGGAAAACGTAAAGCACGGCCTGGCCGGACAGGTGGCCGATGTGAAAAACGGTATCGAGGATGCCGCAGCGCAAGCCCATGTAGGTATGGGCATCGACACCAGCATCTACAACCGCGCCAACTTGGTGAATAAGATGGGTGAGGAGAATGGCAGTCGTGTTTCCGACGTGCTCGATGCTGAGCAGAAATTCGGCGCGGTGAACGATGAATCCGGCACCATGTTGCGTGCGATTAACGAATTGCCTCCCGATGAACAGGCAAAAGCCTACGCGCTAACACCGCAAGCCGGACCCGGTTTCAAGGAGAAATATCAGCTTTACAAGCAGGCGGTCGGCGGCCTTCTGCAAGCCATGGAGATACGCAACAAAGACCCGATGCAATGGGCGGTATATGCGCGTAAAGCAGATCCGTTGAACATGACCAACGCGGATGCGCTTTCCAATTCCATTCACGCCCGTATTGATGTCGATCAGGAACTTCGGCAGGACTACAACACCCGAGGCGGTATTCTGTCGAAGCAGGAAGCCGATACGATTGCAAAAGTCCTTGACGACGCGTCACCGGACGTATCCATATCCTACCTGCAAGCGATCCAGAGAGGGACTTCCTACGCTCCGGGCGCGTATCAGCGGGTAATGGCACAGATCGCGCCGAAAGCCCCGCTGGTCGCCATGGCCGGCTCGCTGAGCGTTCAAGAAGGATCGGTGACCGTCGGCAATGAAGTGCTGAATGGTCGCGATGTCGCGCGCAGGCTCTTCGAGGGCAACAATATCCTGCAAAGGGCCTCGCTGGACGGCGAAAAGAAATTGCCACTCCCCATCAAGATTGACGACAAACAGTTCAAGTTGCTGTATCGACAGCAATCGCCAATAAGTGCCTTCTGGGCTCCCGATACCGATTACTCGGAACAGCGCGACGCCATCGGTTACGCGGCGACGAAAGCATACTTGGTCTCGCAGATGTACCACGAGGGCAAAGACTCGTTCGGTGCGGATGACGTGAAGAATGCAGTGCGCGCGGTGAGCGGTGGCTTTACGTATTTCAATGGAAACCAGATAGCTATCCCGTGGGGCATGGACGAAAACAAATTCATATACCAAATGCCATACCGCATTCAGCAGGCCATCGACGATGCCGGATGGAAGGATTCAGAGCTTGATCTTGCCCCCTCGCTTCGACTGGTCGAATTTAATGACGGTAAGTATGGGTTAGCGAATGACAACAGATTGCTCGTAGACAGGAAAACGGGCGATACCGTGGTCATAGACGCGTCGAAACCCCTTCCGCCAGAAGTACAGGCAGCTATGGATGCATCGAACAGCGTCTATAACCGGGTCTTGTTGCGTAACCGTCGGGCGGACTTGCAGGTGACCTTTTGATCGCCATGGGATTCACTCAGAGCAGCTTCATTAGCGCCACGACGGCGCCGACGGCGGCAGCCAGCATCGTGCCCAGCTTGATCGTCATGCGCTGCTCAAGCTGCACGAAACGTGCCTCCGTGCGCTGTTCCAGATTCGCCAAGCGCGTATCCAAGTACTCCTTGGTCACGAGGTCTTTCAGATTGATCTCCAAGACATCGGAGAGCGCACCAGCCTGCGCCTCGGCCTGCTCGGACGGGATACCGGCAGCCTTGAGCGTGTTGGCGTATTTGAGCGTATCGAAGGTGATAGCGTTCATGCAGGCAGTATACAAAGTTCCAGGAATGTAAGTCATGGCACGAATGAAACAGATGACGCCGCGACAAGCCAAGTTCGTGGCCGAATACCTGAAGGGAAAGTCCGGTGCAGAGGCCGCGCGTGCTGCGGGCTATTCACCGGGTGCGGCGCGTACTCGCGCCCATGAGTTCTTGAATGAGCATCCGCTGACGATGGCGGCTGTTGCCCAAGCGCGGGAGGCATTGCGTACAGAGGCGAATTTCAACGCCGAGAATGCCATGCGGGAATTGAACGATGCCATGGAGTTTGCGCGCCAGACGAAGAACGCAACAGCGCTTGCTCGCTGCATCGAACTGCGGGCGAAGCTGTCCGGCCTGTTGGACGTAAAGGACAAGGGACCGACGGCGGCATTCCAGATCAACATCAGCGGCATCGACACGCCCGCGCCGATCAGTGTCAGTGCGCCGGCTTCGGTATCGATCGATGTCGTCGAATCGGCGACTTCGGTTACCCCACACGTTTTCAGGTGATCGACGATGAATACCCAGATAGTGAACTTCACACCCGCAGGCCCGGTGGCGCGCGCGTTCATGCAGGCGGACGCATTCGTGCGTCTGCTCGTCGGGCCGCTCGGCAGCGGCAAGACTTCGGCCGCAGTTGTTGAGGTGCTGCGCCGGGCACAGATGCAGGGGCGCGGTACAGATGGTATGCGGCGCGTACGCGTGGCGATCATCCGCAATACGTTCTCGGAGTTGAAATCGACGACGATCAAGTCGTGGGAAATGTGGTGCCCGCCGCAGTACGGAAGGCTTACGCTAGGAACATCGCCCATCGTGCACCACGTCCAGACGAGCGAACTTGATATGGAAGTTCTATTCGTTCCGCTGGATAAGCCCGAAGACGTGCGCAAGCTGCTTTCGCTGGAGTTGACCTTCGCGTGGATCGATGAATGCCGAGAAATTCCGAAAGAAGTCCTTGATGCGCTCACGGGTCGCGTGGGCCGCTATCCGTCGAAGCTGCAAGGCGGCTGCACGTGGTCGGGTATCTTGCTGACCAGCAATCCGAGCGATACCGAAAGCTGGCTGTACAAGCTCGTTTCCGATCCGCCCGAGGGCTACGCCATTTTCCGACAGCCCAGCGGACGCGGCCCGCGCGCTGAAAACCTGGACAACCTGCCGGCCAATTATTACCAGCGCATCGCCGCCGGCAAGGATGCCGAGTGGATCAAGGTCTTCATCGATGGAGAGTTCGGCTTCGTCGTTGAAGGCAAATTGGTATATCCGTCTTTCCGCGATAGCGTGCACGTTCCGGCCGAACGCATCGAACCATTACACGGTATCGGGCTGGTACTGGGCGCAGACTGGGGACTGACGCCGGCTTGCGCGATCCTGCAACCGTGGCCAGATGGCCGCATCGTGGTACTTGACGAATTCGTTTGCGAGAACAGCGGGATCGTTCGCTTCGCACAAGCGCTTGCGAAATACATGCAGCAGCACTACCCGGACAATGATGTGACGGCGGCGGTGGGCGATCCGTCAGGCACGACGCGCGGACCCGACGAATCGACCGTTTTCGAAATCATGAATCAGCACACGCCGTGGCGGTGGCGGCCGGCATCTACCAATGAAGTCACGTTGCGTATTGAAGCCGTCTCTGCCGCCCTCAATCGCATGGTGGACGGCAAGCCTGGCTTCCAGTTGAATCCCGGCTGCGGCACGCTGCGCAAGGGCTTTGCGGGCGGGTATCACTTCCAGAAGATCGCGGCCGGCCAAGGCACGACCTACCATGAAACGCCCCGCAAGAATCAGTACAGTCACATCCACGATGCCTTGCAATATGCCGTGATCGGCATCGGCGGCGCCAATGTGGTGCTGAACCGCGAACGTCGCCGCATGCGCCCGCGTATGGCGGAAGGACTCGACTACAACCCCCTGGAACCTTATGGTCCATCCAGCAATCGGCCACCCCGTGGCGTGGTGTGGGGCGATCGCTGGGCGAAGCCCCGTGCTACCGTGGCTGACTCTGATTATCCGATTCTCTCTATGTAACGCCGCACCCGTACGGTTTGATGTTGGGGGAATTTTTGGGGGCATCTTTGGAAAATATATAAATTATTTTTCAATTAAAACAATGAGTTATATATTAAGTTCGACTCCGACCTCGGCACCAATACAATGTTTCAGGACGTTCTGTAACGTTCGGTCTGGATCGAAGCTGTGGCGCTTGAAGTTCAGGCACGCCGGCAAGGAGAACAGGCTTTCGTTCGGTGCATTCCCTGAAGTGAGCCTCAAGGAAGCCCGGGAACGACGCGCAGAGGCTCGCGCGTTACTGCGGCGGGTGTGGACCCAGCCGCCCAGCGAAAAGCCGAAAAACGCGCTGGCGTGGAAGCTGCCGCCAACTGCTTCGAGGCTATCGCGCGCGAATGGATGGCACGGCAGACGGGCGCCGAGGTCGCGCGCAGGCTCTTCGAGGGCAACAATATCCTGCAAAGGGCCTCGCTGGACGGCGAAAAGAAATTGCCACTCCCCATCAAGATTGACGACAACCTGTTCAAGTCGCTATATCGACAGGAAGTGCCAATCAGCGCCTTCTGGACGCCCGATACCGATTACTCGGAACAGCGCGACGCCATCGACTACGTGGCGACAAAAGCGTACCTCGCCGCGCAGATGGCCGCCCTCGGGCTGGCGTGCATACAATGCCTGTTCTAGCGCATCAAGTACGAAGTCGGTGGTCATGGATGTGCTGACGCGCCAGCCAACGATGCGCCGAGCGTAAATGTCATTGGCGCGGCGCAGTTCCTTGTTCTCGCGCTCCAGTTCCTTGATTCGTTGCTGCTCCGCAGTGGTCCTGGGTGCTGACCGTTATCGATCTCCTGGCGCTTGACCCAGTTCAACAGAGTCTGCGCTGTGCATCCGATCTTCGGAGCTATCGATTCGGTCGCCAACCACAGCGACGGGTACTCCCCTTGATGTTCCTGAACCAGGCGCACTGCCCGTTCGCGCAGTTCCGGAGAAAAT
>JAISPQ010000050.1 GCA_031274955.1 Rhodanobacter sp. | reverse complement strand
ATTTTCTCCGGAACTGCGCGAACGGGCAGTGCGCCTGGTTCAGGAACATCAAGGGGAGTACCCGTCGCTGTGGTTGGCGACCGAATCGATAGCTCCGAAGATCGGATGCACAGCGCAGATTCTGTTGAACTGGGTCAAGCGCCATGAGATCGATAACGGTCAGCGCCCAGGCCTAACCACTGCGGAGCAGCAACGAATCAAGGAACTGGAGCGCGAGAACAAGGAACTGCGCCGAGCCCAGGCCACCTACTACGATCCGTGGTTCTACGACCCCGGTCCTTATCGAGGCTATGGGCCGTATTGGGGGCCGTACGGCGGCGGCGGCATGGTTATCATCCAGCGCGGTGGCAACGGCGGCCACTGAGAGCCCGTCATCAATAAGACCGGCTCTGAGCGCCACTCCATGAAACCCATCTGGCACTGGCAAGATTACCTGCGCACGCGACGGCAATTCGTGGACGCGCGCCAGCACCGCGCTTCCACTGTCGGCATCGCGCTGGTGTTCACGGTGACTTGGCTGGCCGGTTGGGTATGCAGCGCGCTGCTGCATCGGGGCGGCATCGATAACATGGCACTGCGCTACGCCTTGTCGGCTGCCGTGGCCTATGCAGCCTTCTTTGCGGCTGTGCGCATTTGGGCACATTTCCAGAACGCAGAACCGTCCAATACCGGTGAATGGTTGCGGCCGCTGGATATGCTGGAGTGGAACTACGATGGCGAAGGCTGCCCGACCGCACTGGCGATATTTCTGGCATCCCTGCTGGCCGCCACGTTGCTGGCTGCGTTTGGTGGCCTTGCCGCCTTGTTCGAAGTCGCCTTCGAGGTCGTCTTTGCCGGTGTGATAGTACGCCGCGCCTTTGGCGAAAAATTCATACTGGGCGCTTGGTGGCAACTTTTGTTGCGCCGTACCTGGCTCTCTGCGCTGCTGATAGCAACGCTGCTGGTCGCGCTAGCCGCGCAGGTACAAACGTGGTATCCGCAAGACACTACGCTCGGGCAAGCATTCACGCATTGGCTGCGCGAACGCCAGTAAGAAGATCAATGCCACTGGCGCCATCACCGCCGAGGTGCTGTCGTTCGGCTTTTTCCAATCCCCAATCCCGAATCTCCAAATCCCCGGATATCTCACCCCGGCGGCCACTGCATTGCCCGTCCCGCGAGCAGATGCAGATGCAGATGGAACACGGTCTGGCCTGCGTCGCGATTGCAGTTCACCACGCAGCGATAGCCGCTCTCGCCATAGCCTTGCGCCTTCGCGTAGCGCGTGGCGGCGAGGACGAGCTTGCCGATGCGCAAGGTGTCCGCTTCGGTGAGATCGTTCAAGGTGGCGATCGGCACCTTCGGGATGAACAGTACGTGCAGCGGTGCCTGCGGGTTGATGTCGCGGAAGGCGAGCACCTCATCGTCTTCGTAAACGATGTCGGCCGGAATCTCGCGGCGGATGATCTTGCTGAATATCGTGTCGGTCATTGGATAGCACTCCTGGCAAGGCGGATGTGAAGCATAACGGCGATTCCGCGATTCGTCGTCCAGCCCATACTATGCGAACGCCTGCCGGCCGCCGAACGCATGCGCCAACGTGCCGCGGTCGATGAATTCCAGTTCGCCGCCAAGCGGCACGCCGTGCGCGAGCCGGCTCACGTGGACACCCGTGGTACGCGCGATCTGCGCCAGCATGTGCGCGGTCGCCTCGCCTTCCACGGTGGGGTTGGTGGCGATGATGAGTTCGCGCACTTCGCCTTCGCCGAGCCGCCGTGCGAGCAGATCCAGCCCCAGTTCCTTCGGTCCCAGGCCATCCAACGGCGACAACCGGCCGAGCAGCACGAAATACTGGCCGCGAAAGCCGGTCGCCTGTTCGATCGCCAGTTGATCCACCGGCGTCTCGACCACGCAGAGCAGACTGCGGTCACGCGATGCGCTGGCGCACAGCACGCACACGGTTTCCTCGCTGAAGGTGCGGCAACGCGTGCAGTTACCGATCCGCTCGACGGCCACAGCCAGACACTCGGCCAAGCGCCGGCCACCGGCACGATCGCGTTCGAGCAAATGAAACGCCATACGCTGTGCGGTTTTCATGCCGACGCCGGGCAGACAGCGCAGCGCGTCGATGAGGCCGGCCAGGAGCGGCGAACCGGTACTACTCATATCAAAACGGCAGCTTGAAACCCGCCGGCAGATTCATGCCGGCGGCGAGGCCGCCGAGTTTTTCCTGACTGAGCGCGGCGATCTTGTTGACCGCATCGTTGACCGCGGCGGCAACGAGGTCTTCGGCCATCTCCGGATCGTCCGCGAACAATTTGCGGTCTATCGTCACCGCACGCACTTCGTGGCGGCCGCTCATGCACACGCTGACGAGTCCGCCGCCGGCCTGGCCGGTGACTTCGGCTTGCGCGATTTCCTCTTGCGCGCGCTGCATGTGTTCCTGCATGCGCTGTGCTTGTTGCATAAAACCCGCGAGTGGGCCTTTCATGTGGATGACTCTCCAATGATTCGGATGGGTTAAGGGGCCTTTTGAATACGCGTAACGCGCGATGGCATTGGGTGCGTCGCCGCAGCGCAGAAACCGGAGTTTACTGGGTTGTAAATGAGGATGTACTCACCGCATCCGCGGCTCGCCCTGCGGGCCGGCTCCGCTGTTCGCTCCGGCATCCTGCCTTCGCGCTCGAGCACCGCCGGCGCGCAAAATACCCAGCGCAGTATCAGAAGCTCCTCACTCCGCCGGCCGCACGCTTTCTGGGATGACGCGCGCGTCAAACGTATCGATCAGCGAGCGCACGAGCGGATCGCCGTTGACCGCCTCCACGGCGGCCTGCTGGCGCGAACGATCGGCGCGCATACGCTGTTCCGCAGGGCTTTCGGCCGCGCCGGCGTCGCGTCCGAACTTTACCTTGATCTCACGGCCGAGCGCAGCACCCAGGCGCTGTTCCAACTGGGCGATCAGCGACGGCGCGATGAAGTGCTCGTGCTCCGGCTTCAGGGACAGCCGCAGGATGTTTCCATCCAGCGCGGTCAGGCTGGCTTGCCGCGCCAATTCCCCGACCGGACCGCGCAGATCGGCCTTGTTGATCAGATTCGCCCAATCATCGACCGATTGCACGGCCACGTTCGGCAGCGGCATCGATGTCGATGCCACCATCTTGCGCGGCGCTTCCTGCACAGACGACGACATGACGCGCGGCGTCGCCGCCACGGGCCTGGACGGCGCCGGTGATGCGACCATCGGTACGACGGTAGCCGATGCCGGACTACGCACGGCCTCAGCGGCGCCGGCCGGTGCGAACGCCAGCATGCGCAGCAATGCCATCTCGAAACCGACGCGCGGTGTCGGCGCCAACGGCAGATCGCGGCGCGAAGTCACCGCGATCTGATACCAAAGCTGTACATCCTGCGCCGAAATGCGCGCGCTCAACGCAAGCAGATCGGCATCGTCCGCGCCGGCCGCGTCGGGGATCAGTTGCAGCAACTGGATACGATGCAGGAGCGCGGCGAATTCATCGAGCACCTGCGTGAAATCCGGCGCGAAGCTCGCGATACGCTCGATTTCCTCGAGCAGGCCGCTGCCATCGCCATTGACCAGCACATCGAGCAGCACACGCACCTTGGCGCGCTCGACCGTGCCGAGCATCGCATGGACTTCGCCCGCCTGCAGCGCACCGCCACCGTGCGCGATCGCCTGATCGAGCAGCGACAGACCATCGCGCAGCGAACCATCCGCAGCGCGCGCGAGTACATCGATGGCCTCGCCATCGGACACGATACTTTCGGCGTCGAGAATGTGCCGCATCTGCCCGGCGATCTGCTCGGGCGCAAGGCGCTTGAGATTGAACTTGATACAGCGCGAGAGCACCGTCACCGGCAGTTTCTGCGGGTCGGTGGTCGCGAGCAGAAACTTCACGTGCGGGGGTGGTTCCTCCAGCGTCTTCAACAGCGCGTTGAACGCGCTCTTGGAGAGCATATGCACTTCGTCGATCAGGTAGACCTTGTAGCGCCCGCGCGTCGGTGCGTACATCGCGTTGTCGATTAACTCGCGCACGTTGTCGATGCCGGTGTTGCTGGCCGCGTCGATTTCCAGCAGATCGACGAAACGCCCACTATCGATTTCCACGCAGGCGCCGCACTCGCCGCAGGGTTGTGAAGTCGGCCCTTTTTCGCAGTTCAGCGATTTGGCAAAGATGCGCGCGATGGTGGTCTTGCCGACACCGCGCGTGCCGGTGAACAGAAACGCATGATGCAGCCGCCCGCTGTCCAACGCATGGGTGAGCGCCCGCACGACATGTTCCTGTCCGACCAGTTCGGAAAAGCGGCGCGGACGCCATTTGCGCGCAAGAGCTTGGTAAGACATGGAAAGTCCGCAAACGTGAGCCTGGATTGTAACAAGTGGTATCTGCCTTCGCAGGCACGGTTCGCTTTGGCTTGTACCGGAGCGCCGCGGCGAGTATCCTCCGCCGCCCCGTGCGTGGTCACCTGCGGCCATCGGGCCGCGGGCGGGTGAGGCAGGAATGCCGAACGGCGAACGCTCCAGGGATGGATCGTTGTACCAAAAATAGGTATGTGGAGAGAGGTCCGAGTGGTCGCCTGCGGCCATCGGGCCGCGGGCGGGTAAGGCAGGAATGCCGAACGGCGAACGCTCCAGGGATGGATCGTTGTACCAAAAATAGGTATGTGGAGAGATGTCCGAGTGGTCGCCTGCGGCCATCGGGCCGCGGGCGGGTGAGGCAGGAATGCCGAACGGCGAACGCTCCAGGGATGGATCGTTGTACCAAAAATAGGTATGTGGAGAGATGTCCGAGTGGTCGAAGGAGCACGCCTGGAAAGTGTGTAAACGGGTCAAACTGTTTCGAGGGTTCGAATCCCTCTCTCTCCGCCATTTCATAATCTGACGACACGCAGCCGGTTCCATGGCGGCTCCGTTGGTCCCCTCGCGACGATAGCTTGCGAACCCCGCCAGGTCCGGAAGGAAGCAACGGTAGTGAGTGATTCGGGTGCCGGGGTGTGGCTGGCGGAGCTGCCACC
>JAISPQ010000046.1 GCA_031274955.1 Rhodanobacter sp. | reverse complement strand
GCCACCTTCAGCATGCGGCCTTCCTTGGTCTGCACGAGATGGAAGCCGGTGGCCGGATCGACACCCTGCCACTCGCCCAACGCGCTCATGATCTCGTTGACCTCGCGCTCCTTGTCTTGCAGGCTCTCGCGCGAGTTGACATTGGGAATGTGGACGATGGTCTTCAGCGCCGGATCCAGCACCTTGGCGACGGCATCCACATAACGGCCCGTGTAGAAGAAGTAGCCGATGTCCAGCGACTTCAGCCAGCGGTAGCCATTGAGTTGTTCGTAATAGGTGTAGGTGACGGTTTCGAATCGCGCCTCGTCCGTTGGCGCCAGCACCGCCACGCTGTCGCCGCGAAAATAAGAGCCAGTCATGGCGACGATATGCGTCTTATCGCGCGCGATGAACTCGCCCAACTGACTGCCGAGCTTGTTGTCCGGCTTGCTGGAAACGTGGTGGAACTCGTCAATGGCGATCAGCCGCGCATCGAATGCCTCCACACCCAGTTCCTCCACCGCGAAGCGAAACGTGGCGTGCGTGCAGACCAACACTTTGTCGGCGCTTGCCAGAAACTTGCGTACCGCGTCCACCTTCGATTTGGCCACGCGCGGCTCGTCGACGCCGGGGGCATTGCACAGATTCCATTGCGGCGCTACCTGCCAATCCCATTGAAAGCCGGACCGGCTCAAGGGTTCGTCGGCAAAACTACCGCCGATGGAGCGCTCCGGCACCACGATGATGGCCTGCCGCAAGCCCTGGTTGTTAAGCTTGTCCAGCGCGATAAACATCAGCGCCCGCGACTTGCCCGACGCCGGCGGCGACTTGATCAGCAGATACTGCTCGCCGCGCTTGGCATAGGCGCGCTCCTGCATCGGGCGCATGCCCAATTCGTTGGCCTTGGCCGATGTGCCCGTGCGCGCCGTGGTGATGGAGACCGAGGGGACGGTGTAGGCGTTGGTGGGGGTGGTCACTGCGAATGGCCCTCTATGGAAATTACTTCCGCTACGCAGGCATCCCATGCATCCGGTACCTTGCGCTGCAATTCTGCAAAAGGCGGCAGCCGGCGACCCACAGGGCCAAAGCACCAACCCAGCAGGCCGTGATCATCGGCCTGCTGCAAGTCTTGTGCAAACTGCTGGGGATCAATGGCATCCCCCGCCAGAGCGCCGCGCACGCGGCTCACAATCCGCCGATATGTTTGCCGATAGCCTTCCGCCATGCCTTCGCGCCGGTCCAGTTGCAGTACCTGCACCGTGCTTTCCCCTTTCGGCGACGGCGCTCCGCTTTTTACGTCATAGCGCGCAGTAAGGTTGCCCGTGTCGGGATCGAAATCCAGATATTCCCAGGGATTCTCGGCACTCGGATCTACCAGCATCGGATCGCCCGCACCCGACAGCGGGAAGCGGATTCCCTTGAAGCGCCCGCATTCGGTGCAGCACAACAGCATGTTCGGCCACAGGAAGGCACGATTTGGATAAGTCGCCTTGGGCCAGAAGTGATCGATGTCGCTGCCATGCGAGTCCACGCAATACATACAGCGTTCGCGAGGCCCCATCGTCGACTGCAATATACCGACCACGGTTTCCAGTGTCTTTGTCTGGCGCGCAGTCTTCCAAGCGCTCTCGATGTCCTGCATGCCAGCCGTTGCCTGTGCTTTGTTGTCCAGATACGTCTGTACCCGGCCCGGCAGCGCTTGTCGATGAACGCGCCGCATAAATCAGTGCTCCTCGTCCGTGACGGCAAATAACGCAAGCTGTTGTACCTGCTTCTGCTCGTCTTCGCTGAGCTTCACGCCGGCACGCTCCTTGGCCTTCAGCTTGCCGTATTGCACGCGCCCCTCAACGGCCCTTGGCGAGCGGGTATTCTGCAAGCCGAAAGCCGATGTCAGCAAAATGGTATCGGGGCGGGAGGCAATGACCTTTTTGTACTCATCGTCACTCAGCGGATGCGGACCATCTTTACTGCCAGGCTCCGGCAAGACGAACAAGCCATTGGGATCGGCAGCCTGACAAATGATTGGACTGTGCGTCGTCACAAGGAACTGAATATTTGGAAAATGCCGCTTGAGCCAAAACCCGATTTCGCGCTGCCATTCGGGATGCAGGTGGGCGTCCATCTCGTCGATCAGCACGACACCGCTGCGTTTGAAAAACAGCTTACCGCCCTGATCGTGGCCTGTGAGATCGGTCACGCCGTACACGTTGATCAGATGGCGGAGAATGTCGGTCAGCAGAGCAAGCGCCGCACGGTAGCCATCGCTCATTTCGCTCCAGGACAACTGAAGTCCGTTGCGGTCCTTGAGCCACAAGCCGTCTGAATCAATACGGTCCACGGTGATCTGATTGGGCATCAGCTCATCGCGCAGTACTTCCAGAATCAGATTCAGTTGGTCCTTGGCCTCCGATTTCGATTCCAGCATCTTGTGGTTCAGCGTGCGTAACCATTGATCGACTTCAGCCAATGAGGCGGCCTCCTGAAACATGGTGACGAATCGCTCGGTGGCTGGCGCCACCATCTGGCGCATGGCTTCTGGCGAAGCGCCGAACACACGCCGAAACGGACCATAGCCGCAGGAAAACCACCC
>JAISPQ010000183.1 GCA_031274955.1 Rhodanobacter sp. | reverse complement strand
CGCCTTACCTCCGCGCTTGAGTTTCATGCCAAGTATCTATTAGCCTACAACCAGGACAATGGATACAAGATACCTGAGTACATCTGTAACGGCGTTGTCGACTTTTCATCCCTGAAGCCCACTTACGAAATCGGCTACAACCACTACCACAACCGCTTGGATATCAGTCTCCCATTTACCAATCAATACCTTACTTCGGTTATTCGTCAGAAAATAAGCACTGAATATCACATCATGGTCTACGAAACACTCACTCATAGCGGTGATGATGTGTTCGGACAGCGCTGATAACGTTGCAGACACGTCTTGAACACACGCGAAGAAAACAGACATATCGTTGCGCCGCTGAGCGCGTTTATGTGTTGTGGATCCTGACTTGGTGTCAAGGCATTCCGCTTTTCCTCTATTCCCTGCTCCCTACTCCCTGACTACCGATCAGTGATTTTCATTGCTGCCCAGAGCCAGCGTTTGCATCATGATCTTGTCGGTCCAGGCGATAGCCAGCGCCGAGATCAGGAACACGGTGTGGATGACGACCTGAGCGACGATGACCCGGTTGTCGACCTTGTCGGCGTTGATGAAGGTACGCAGCAGGTGGATGGCTGAAATGCTGATGAGGGCGACAGACAGCTTGACCTTCAGGACGCCGGCATTGACGTGGGAGAGCCATTCGGGCTGATCCGGGTGTCCTTCAACCGCATCCAGGCGCGAAACGAAGGTTTCGTAGCCGCCGATGATGACCATGATCAACAAATTGGCAATCATCACCACGTCGATCAGGCCCAGAACGATCAACATCACCTCGGTTTCGGACAGATCTCCGATCCTGACGACCAGATGGATGAGATCGTGCATGAACTCATAGACATACGCGCCCTGAGCGACAATCAGGCCAAGGTATAAGGGCGCCTGCAGCCAGCGGCTCCAGAAAATGAAAGCCTCCATCGCCTTCACGGGTTTTTGCTTGAGAATGCCCACGGCAGTACCACCGAAATCAAAGTGCACATGACGGACAGTTTACGCGCAGTCTGCACGAGGCCGGAACGCAAGACGCCAGACGCAGCCGGTTTTTGGACGCGTGCTTACCGCAGCGCTGCGTTAATCTTGTCCAGCGTCGCCTTGCCGGGAGACAGGTCTTTGGCGGTCAGTGTGTTGAGCGGTACCGCGACGGTGTTCAGATGCTGATGCAGATCGTGCGAGTCGGCATCGACATAGAGCAGGCCGGTCACGATCTCGCCACGCAACTGTTGCGTATGCACATAGCTTATCGCGGCGGCACGGTCGCTGGGGTCGTAGTTTGTATCGAGCTTGCGTAGGCGCAGCAGGCTGCCGTCGTGCATTTGGACATCAACGACCTCGCCCGGCGCGTAGTCCACCGTGATCGGTGCACGCGGCGCGATATAGTCGAACGGGTTGACCGCGTCGTTGTGCTCGCGCACGTACTCGTAGCTCTTGGTGCTGCCGGCGTGATTGTTGAAGGTTACACACGGGCTGACCACGTCGATAAAGGCCGTCCCCTTGTGTGCGATGGCGGCCTTGATGAGCGGTATGAGCTGGTGCTTGTCGCCGGAGAAACTGCGCGCGACGAAACTGGCGCCCAGATGCATCGCCAGCCCGACCAGATCGAGCGGCACGTCGGTATTCCTCGCGCCTTTCTTCGAAACCGAACCCTGATCGGCGGTGGCCGAGAACTGTCCCTTGGTCAGGCCGTATACACCGTTGTTCTCGACGATATAGACCATGCGCACGCCGCGCCGGATCGCATGCACGAGTTGGCCGATACCGATCGACGCCGAGTCGCCGTCGCCGGAAACACCCAGATAGAACAGCTTGCGGTTGGCAAGGTTCGCGCCGGTGAGCACCGACGGCATGCGTCCGTGCACGGTGTTGAAACCGTGCGATTGGCCGAGAAAATAATCCGGCGTCTTCGAGCTGCAGCCGATGCCGGAGAGTTTGGCGATCCGGTGCGGCTCGATCGAAAGCTCCCAGCAGGCATGAATGATCGCCGCCGAGATCGAATCGTGCCCGCAGCCGGCGCACAGCGTCGAAATCTTGCCTTCGTAGTCGCGCCGCGTGAATCCGATCGCGTTGCAGGTGAGGTGAGGATGATGCAGCTTGGGTTTGGCGATGTAGGTCACGGCGAATGCCCCTTGGACACACGGGTCGGCGCATCGCGATGCATGCGATGAATCGCACTGTCGAGCGCGCAGGACGATTGCATATCCGCCGCCTTGGGCGCTTCGTGCACTGACGCCGCGCCAAGCTGTTGCTTGATCGCACCGGTGATGAAACGCGCGGTGATCGGCGTGCCCTCGTAGTGCACGATCGACACCAACCGTGCGGGATCGATGTCGAATTCGTTGATCAACATCGTGCGCAGTTGGCCGTCGCGGTTTTGTTCGACCACGAACACGCGCTCGTGCGCGGCGATGAATTCGGCCACCGTATCGGCGAATGGGAACGCGCGCACGCGCACCGTGTCCACATGCAGCCCATCGCGTTCCAGCGCGATGATCGCTTCGTCCATCGCCGGGCTGGTCGAACCGAAATAGATCGCGCCATGGCGCGTTTTCTGTGCAGCCGCGCGCAGGATCGGGGGCGGTACGAGTTTCTTTGCGTACTCGAATTTTTGCAGCAGGCGCTGCATGTTGTAGATGTAATCCGGTCCGCGTTCGGAATAGCGCGCATACAGATCGCGCGAGGAACCGCGCGTGAAGTACGCACCGCGGCTCGGGTGCGTGCCCGGATAGGTGCGATACGGGATGCCGTCGCCGTCTATATCCTTGTAGCGGCCGAAATCCTTGCCGGCTTCCAGCTCGGCCGCGGTCATCACCTTGCCGCGATCGTATTCGCGCGCATCATCCCACACGAACGGCGCACACAGGCGAGGATTCATGCCGATATCCAGATCGCTCATCACGAAGATCGGCGCTTGCAGGCGCTCGGCCAGATCCAGCGCTTGCGCGGCGAATTCGAAACACTCGTGCGGGTCTTCGGGGAACAGCAGCACGTGCTTGGTATCGCCGTGCGAGGCATAGGCGCAGGCGATCAAATCCGATTGCTGCGTGCGCGTGGGCATGCCGGTCGATGGGCCGCCGCGCTGCACGTTGATGATGGTCACCGGCACCTCGGCGAAATAGGCCAGGCCGATGAATTCGGTCATCAGCGAAATGCCCGGACCCGATGTCGCGGTGAACGCGCGGGTACCGTTCCATCCGGCGCCGACCGCGATGCCGATCGAAGCCAGTTCGTCTTCGGCCTGCACGACGGCGAACTTGTTCGCGCCGGTGGCGGGATCGACACGGTATTTCTTGCAGTAACTTTGGAACGCTTCCACGACCGAGGTCGAGGGTGTGATCGGATACCACGAACAGACCGTCGCGCCGCCGTACAGGCAGCCCAGCGCCGTCGCGCTGTTGCCATCGACGAAGATGCGATCACCGACGCGATCGGTCTTGCACACGCGCAGCCCGATCGGGTGCGCAAGATTCTCGATCACGTAATCGCGGCCCAGATGCAGCGCCTGCTTGTTCGCTTCGAGCAGTTTTTCCTTGTTCTTGTATTGCTCGCCGAGCAGGCTCTCAATGGCGCCCAGGTCAATGTCGAGCAAGGCCGACAAGGCGCCGACGTACATGATGTTCTTGAACAACTGCCGCTGGCGCGGGTCGTGCCAGATGTCGTTGCAGATCGCGGTCAGCGGCACGCCGATCGCGTTCACGTCGTCGCGGAATTTGGATTTCGGCAGCGTGCGCGTCGAGTCGTAGAGCAGATAACCGCCGCTCTCGATTTCATTGATGTCCGCCTCCCAGGTCTGCGGGTTCATCGCGACCATCATGTCCACGCCGCCGCGCCGGCCGAGCCAGCCGTCCTGGGTGACGCGCACTTCGTACCAAGTCGGCAGCCCCTGGATGTTGGAAGGAAAGATATTGCGCGGGCTGGCCGGCACGCCCATGCGCATCACGGCTTTGGCAAACATGTCGTTGGCGGATGCCGAGCCCGAGCCATTGATGGTGGCGAACTTGACGACGAAATCGTTGGTGGCAGTGAGCATTTTCATGCGGCCGCCTTTTTTGCAGCGGTATTCGCGCAGCCGTCGCCGGCGTGCGACATCTCGAGCAGGAATTTCTGCATGTCCCAGGCGCCGGTCGGACAACGTTCGGCGCACAGGCCGCAGTGCAGGCAGACGTCTTCGTCCTTGACCATCACGCGCTGCGTCTTCAGCGCGCCCGAGACGAACAGACTCTGTTCGGTGTTCAACGCCTGGGCCGATAAGCGCTGACGCAGTTCGGTCTCATCGGCGTTGGGCGCGAGGGTGAGGCAATCCATCGGACAGATATCCACGCAGGCATCGCATTCGATGCATAGCCTGTCGGTGAACACGGTCTGCACGTCGCAGTTCAGACACCGCTGCGCTTCCTTCCACGCGGTATCGGCGTTAAAGCCCAGTTCCACTTCGAGCCTGATGCTCTTGAGCGCCTTGGCCGCATCGACCCACGGCACCTTGCTGCGCGCATCCAGCGAAACGTTGTTGTCGTAACTCCACTCGTGGATGCCCATCTTCTGCGAGACCACGTGCGTCAGCGGCGGCGGGCGTTGCGTCACATCCTCACCGTTCAACATACGATCGATCGACAGCGCCGCCTCGTGACCGTGCGCAACAGCGGTGATGATGTTCTTCGGCCCGAAGGCCGCGTCGCCGCCGAAAAATACCTTCGGCAGACTCGCCTGCAGGGTGGTCTTGTTCACGATCGGCATGTTTGATCGGGCATCGAACGCGATCCCGATATCGCGCTCGATCCACGGAAATGCGTTCTCCTGGCCGACCGCAATCAATACTTCGTCGCAATCGAAATACACCTCAGGCTCGCCGGTGGGTATCAATGCGCGACGACCGTTCACGTCGTATTCAGCATATATCTTTTCGAAGATCATACCCACGAGGCGTCCGTTTTCGTGCACGAAGGATTTCGGTACGTGGTCGTTGAGGATCGGGATGCCCTCGTGCATCGCGTCCTCCTTCTCCCACGGCGAGGCCTTCATCTGCGCAAAACCCGAACGCACGATCACCTTCACATCCTCACCGCCCAGACGCCGCGCCGAGCGGCAGCAATCCATCGCGGTGTTGCCGCCGCCGAGCACGATCACGCGCCGGCCAACGTTGCTCACGTGCCCGAAATACACCGACGCCAGCCAATCGATGCCGACGTGGATGTGCGCGGCGGCTTCGCGACGGCCGGGAATGTCCAGATCGCGTCCGCGCGGTGCGCCACTGCCGACGAATACCGCATCGTAACCTTCGGTCAACAACGCCTTCATCGAATCGATGCGGCGGTTGTTCACGAATTCGACATTAAAAGTAAAAATGTAGCCGGTTTCCTCGTCGATCACCTCTTCCGGCAAGCGGAAACGCGGCACCTGCGTGCGCATGAAGCCGCCGGCCTTGGCATCGGCCTCGAATATCGTGATCGCGTAACCCAGCGGCGCCAGATCGCGGGCCACGGCGAGCGATGCCGGTCCCGCGCCGACGCAGGCTACGCGCTTGCCGTTTTTCCTGGCCGCCGGCGTGGGCAGATACGCGCGGATGTCGTCCTTCAGGTCGGCAGCCACGCGCTTGAGCCGACAGATGGCGACGGGTTCGGGCGTGTTGCCATTGCTGACTTCGACGCGGCTGCGCCGGCAAGCCGGTTCACACGGGCGGTCGCAGATGCGCCCGAGAATGCCCGGAAACACGTTCGCCCGCCAGTTGACCATGTAGGCATCGCCATAACGGCCCGCTGCGATCAGACGGATGTACTCGGGGACCGGAGTGTGAGCCGGACAGGCCCATTGACAATCGACGACTTTGTGGAAATAGGCAGGATCTTGAGTGTCGCTGGGCTGCACCAGAGAGCCTCTTGGCGTGGCTGCGGAAGAAACGGCTGCGCAGCCTAATCTCTGCATTGTCGCAGCGCAAGAACTTTAGAACCTGTCTAAAATCTCCTGTCAAGTCTGCACGAGCGGGAAGAAAGTAAAAATACATCACACTCGTCATTCCCGCGAAGGCGGGACTGCGAAGGCATGGCGAACAGCGCAGCCGGCCCAGGCGATTTTAGACAGACGCTTAGGTCAAGCAAACCACGCTCCGACGTTTCCGGCAGGCTCCAACCCAGATTTTCCCATTATGACCCGATACGCAAATGAGAATCTGTTGCGCAGACCCTTGGCTTGCATTAAATTAATGTTGAAAACTAAAAGCAAAGACGGCCGGGTTGAGACGTGAACTGGTTCAAGCATGGACTTTCAACTTGAACTTAATTGTTAATTTATCGCAACTTCAAATAGGAAACAGTTAATAACTTGCGGCTTATACGATATTTATGATGTAAACTTACGTAAAGATTATTACCCAAGAGTACCCGCGTATCGACTTCAGAGCATTTGGAAAATCTGGACTCAATTCAAAGCGTCGGCCTATTTGTTCAGGCCAAGTTTATCCACCGGTACGGCACATCGCCGCCGCGTGGATCAGGACAGCGACAGCACGCTCGGACGCTTGGCGCCAGCGAAATGGCGTGCCCAGTACGCCGTGTTGAGGCTGCTTATGCTGACGCGTTTGCCGGTCGACGGTGAATGAATGAACCGTCCGTTACCCAGATAGATGCCCACATGCGAGATACGCGTGCCGTGCATGTGGAAGAACACCAGATCGCCGGTCCGCATGTGCAACGAATCGACCTTGGTACCCATCAGATACTGGCTGGCCGAGCCGCGTGGCAGTTCCGAACCGGCGCTGTGGCGGAACACGTAACGCACGAAACCGCTGCAATCAAAGCCGGTCGACGGCTCGCTGCCGCCGTATTTATAGCGGGTATCGCGCAGTGACAGTGAAAAATCGGCGAGATGCCGGCGCAGCGAGGTATCGGCGCCTGCCGGCTCAGCCATGGTCGATATCAGTATCCGCTTGGCATGCCTGGCTGCACGGGCTGCGACCGCTGTGTGAGAAGCATGCAACGGCCGTGCGCCGGATGACCGATGTCCTGTTCGAACTTTCGCCTTCGCGATTGCCGAATGTGCGGTGGCTCGATGTTTCGGCCTTGCCCCTGTCCGGTGTTGTGTCATCGCCGCCACGTGCTTTCCTCGCGACGCATCATGCTTTCGCGACTTTTGTAGCGCTGCATGCTGCGCTTGATGCGGCGCTCGAACACCTGCCTTCGTAGCGGCGACACGATGATGCCGAGGCGTGGATGTCGCCACCGCGGCACTGGCGTGACGATGCGTCAGATGACGGTGCGCCGGATGAACGGAACTGTTGCTGCGCGCAGCGAAGGACACATTGGAAAAAACAGCCATAAAAATCAGCAGAAATAAAGCTGTCACACGACGAAAAGACATCGGTGGCACTCCCAGCAGTTATGCATGATAGAAGCCCCGTCGAAATGGTCGACAGGAGCAAAACGGGCGGCGATCCTACCAGAGGTTTTCCAAGAAGTTGTTCAAATTATGTTAAATCCGCGAATTATCATTTGTTGGTTTATTGGCGACGCCCATCCCAGCACGCCGTAGAGCCTGTCTAAATATCTCCCTCCAGCCCGCGTTGCTCCCGAAATGCTTCTGATCGGAGGGCAAGGGCTGTTTGTCCACATGCCTTCGGTCATCGCTGGGTCGAGTACACCCGGTACACTGCATCGCTCTTCCTTGGCCTGCGAACAAACAGCTTCCGGCGCAGGCGGTGGGAGATAGTAGACAGGCTCTTAGAATCTGCATTTATGCCGTTCGTGGACGATCCCGAACACCATTTGGCCCATATCGGCTGGCGCACGCCAGCGGTGCCGCTGGATACCGCCGGCCTGTCGTGCGCGCGCGTCGTCGCCCAGCATCGTGCCGGCTATCAACTGCACGACGGCGCCGCGTCGTTCAACGCACACCTGGCGGCGCGCTTCCTCAAACGTGCTCTGGATCCAACGCAGCGTCCGGCGGTCGGCGATTTCGTGTTGTATGCGCCGGGTACGCCACCGATCATCGAACGCATCCTGCCGCGGCGTACCGAACTACGGCGCGGCGCGGCCGGCGAGGGCCATCAGCAGCAGATCATCGCGACCAATATCGACGCCGTGCTGGTACTCAACGGGCTCGATGGCGATTTCAATCCGGCGCGTATCGAACGTTACCTGCTACTGATCCAGGACATGGGTGCGATACCCGCGCTGGTGCTCACCAAGGCCGACAAGATCGCCGATGCCGCCGCTATAGCGGCGGACTTGCAGCGGCGTATTCCGGGCATCGCGATTCACACGATCAATGCGAAATCGCCGACGAGCATCGCGCCGCTCCTGGCCTATCTCGGCCCCGGCCAGACGGCTGTACTGGTGGGATCCTCCGGCGTCGGCAAATCGACCTTGACCAACACCCTGCTCGGCGAAGCGCGGCAGGCGACGCAAACGGTGCGCAAGCACGACAGCCGCGGACGTCACACCACCACGCATCGTGCCTTGATCCAGTTGCCGTCCGGCGGCTGCCTGATCGATACGCCCGGTATGCGTGAACTGCGGCTCACCGGCGAAGAAAATCTCGAACAGGGCCAGTTCGCCGATATCGACGAATTGGCGCAAACCTGCCGCTTCGGCGATTGCGGCCACGTCGGCGAACCCGATTGTGCCGTGCGCGCCGCGCTGGCCGATGGCCGCCTCGATGCGCAACGCTGGCGCAATTATCTGAAACTGCGCGATGAACTCACCGCCGCCGCGGACACGCTGGAGGCGCAGATGCGCCGCAAGGGCGAGGCACGCCTGCCGGCCAAGGGATTCGGCAAGCGCCTCGGCGAGAGGTACACCCATCGCTGAGCCGCTTTCCGGCGGGCCCCTCGAAAAACCGCAGCGAACGAAAAGGATTTGCGCGAAGCCTGCGCGCAGAGCCCCCTTTCGTCTTTCCCGCGAAAGCGGGAGTGACGAGCCCGAAGTGCTCTTGATCGGAGGCTCTACCTTCTTCGCAGTCCAAGCACCACCAGTGCACAAATTATTAAGCGCAGCAAGTTTTTCGAGGTCCCCGGCATCACACGATCGGCTGGCCGTGGGTATGCCGCATCGCACGAAGAGCAGTACGCATGCGGTGCTATAGTCGCCGCCCCTTCCCCCAACGTGAGGAGTGGCGTTCATCCACGCCATCCGTGACCATGTCCACGATCGACGAACTCAAGAAAGCCGCTCTCGAATACCACCGCCAGGCGCCCTGCGGAAAGATCAAGGTTGCGCCGACCAAATCGCTGGTCACACAACGCGACCTATCGCTGGCGTATTCGCCGGGCGTGGCCGCCGCCTGTGAAGAGATCGTGCGCGATCCGCACGAAGTCGCGCAGATGACCGCGCGCGGCAATCTCGTCGCGGTGGTCACCAATGGCACGGCGGTGCTCGGCCTGGGCAACATCGGCCCGCTGGCCGCCAAACCGGTGATGGAAGGCAAGGGCGTACTGTTCCAGAAGTTCGCCGGCATCGACGTGTTCGATATCGAGATCTCCGAGCCGGATCCGGACAAGCTGGTCGATATCATCGCCAGTCTGGAACCGACCTTCGGCGGCATCAATCTGGAAGATATCAAGGCGCCGGAATGCTTCGAGGTCGAGCGCAGGCTGCGCGAGCGCATGAAGATTCCGGTATTCCACGACGATCAGCACGGCACGTCGATCATCGTCGGCGCGGCCGCGGTGAACGCGCTCATGATCGCCGGCAAGGACATCGGCCAGATCAAGCTGGTATCCACCGGCGCCGGCGCGGCCGGCATCGCGTGTCTGGATATGCTGGTCAGCCTGGGCGCGAAGCCTGAAAACATCTGGGTCACCGACCGGCTCGGCGTGCTGCGCAAGGACCGCAAGGACATGGACCCGAACAAGGCGCGTTATGCGCGCGACACGCAGGCGAAGACGCTGGACGATATCATCGACGGCGCCGACATGTTCCTGGGCCTGTCCGCGCCCGGCCTGCTCACGCCGGCGATGGTACAGCGCATGGCCGCGCAGCCGATCATCCTCGCGCTGGCCAACCCCACGCCGGAAATCCTGCCCGAAGAAGCGCGCGCCGTGCGCCCGGACGCGATCATCGCCACCGGCCGTTCGGATTATCCCAATCAGGTCAACAACGCGCTGTGTTTCCCATACATCTTCCGCGGCGCGCTGGATGTCGGCGCGACGGTCATCAACGAGGCGATGAAGATCGCCTGCGTACACGCGATCGCCGAGCTCGCGCACCGCGAAACCAGCGACGTTGCCGCGCGCGCCTATGGCGGACAGGAACACACGTTCGGCCCCGAGTACATCATCCCGCAACCGTTCGATCCGCGGCTGATCGAACATCTGGCGCCGGCGGTCGCCAAGGCAGCGATGGATTCGGGCGTCGCCACGCGGCCGATCGAGGATATGTACGCGTATCGCGAGAAGCTCAGCGCCTTCGTGTTCCGCACCACCTGGCTGATGAAGCCGTTATTCGCGCGCGCCAAGGCGGATCGCAAGCGCATCGTGTACGCCGAGGGTGAGGAAGAAACCGTACTGCGCACGATACAGCAGGTGGTCGACGAAAAGATCGCACTACCGGTCCTGATCGGTCGCCCGGCGGTGATCGAAGCGCGCATCCGGCGTCTGCACCTGCGCCTGAAACCCGGCGTCGATTTCGAGCTGTGCAACATCGAGAACGACCCGCGTTTCGATGACTACTGGACGCTCTACCACGAACTCTTGCAGCGCCGCGGCGTAACGCCGGACAGCGCGAAAACGATCGTGCGCTCACGTTCGACGGTGATCGCCGCACTGATGCTCCGGCGCGGTGAGGTCGACGGCTTGATCTGCGGCCTGGTCGGCCGCTATCACAAGAAACTGAGCTATCTGCGCGGCATCATCCCGCTCGATCCGGGCGTGGATGCACCATCGGCGATGAGCGCAGTGTTCAACGAGCGCGGCGTGTTCTTCTTCCTGGATACGCATGTCGCGATCGACCCGGACGCCGAACGCATCGCCAACGCCGTCGCCCAGGCCACGCTGCGCTTAAAGCTGTTCGGCGTCACGCCGAAGGTGGCGGTCCTGTCGCACTCGAATTTCGGCAGTCACGAAGATCCCAATGCGCTGAAGATGCGCCGCGTCGTCGAGCTCCTGCGCGAACGCCTGCCCAAAGTCGAGATCGAAGGTGAGATGCACGCGGATACCGCGCTGGTTCCCGAAGTGCGCGAGCGCATATTCCCGAACTCGCGGCTCACCGGTATGGCGAACGTGTTCGTCTGTCCGAATCTCGACGCGGCCAACATCGCGTGCAACATAACGCGCGTGATGACCGACGGCGTGGGATTCGGCCCGATCCTGATGGGCCTGTCCAAACCGGCGCATGTGCTCACCCCGGCGGCGACGGTGCGGCGCGTGTTCAACATGACCGCGCTGGCTTGCGTCGAGGCGCAAATCCGCGCGCAGTGGCAACAGGCTGGAGAGACGTTGGGAAAGGTTTGATTTACCCACCACCTTCAGCGTTGAACACACAGTAGATCTCGCAGGGAGACGTCGTGTCATGCTTTCCGTCGAGTTTCTACTCACCTCACTTATCGTCGTGCTGATTCCGGGCACAGGTGTGGTGTTCACTGTTTCCACAGGCTTGGCGCTGGGCCGCCGAGCCAGTTTCTACGCCTCGGTTGGCTGCACGCTGGGCATCGTTCCTCATTTGCTGGCCACGGTGCTCGGCCTTGCCGCTGTCATGCACACGAGCGCTTTAGCCTTCCAGGTCCTCAAGTACGCGGGGGCCGCGTACCTGTTTTACCTGGCCATCGCGACGTGGCGCGATCGCTCGGCATTTGAAACCCAAGCGGTTCACGGAGCCAGTGCGGCCTCCTTGGTCACGAAAGCACTCCTGCTCAACATCCTCAACCCGAAGCTCACCATCTTCTTCCTGGCCTTTCTGCCGCAGTTTGTCCGGCCGGGGACACTATCGCCGCTGTTACAGTTTCTTGGCCTGAGCGCGGTGTTCATGGCCATGACGTTCGTGGTCTTTGTGCTCTACGGGCTGCTTGCACATGCATTTCGCCGGGCGGTTATCGAGTCGCCGCGTGTTCAGACCTGGCTGCGCCGCAGCTTTGCTGGGGCGTTTGCCGGTCTGGGGGCACAACTTGCATTTTCCGAGCGGTAAAGGCCGTTGTGCATCAGGCGTTGCACGCTCATTCTGGGCGGCGCATAGTCCACCATGACCGTTAGGCGATTCAATCCACCGAGTGTTACCACCATGATTGACTGGTCCACTTGTCCTGCTGCTGAGCGTGACGCGGCTCGCGTGAGCGGCGTCTGGGTTTTTTGCGGCACGCGCGTTCCGGTGGCGGCCCTCTTCGAGAACCTCGAAGAGGGTGTTTCCGTCCATCAGTTCGTGGAGTGGTTCCCTGGCGTCTCCATCGAGCACGTTCACGCAGTGCTGGAGCACGCGGCTCGGAGTTCTTTGGCCGTCGCTTGAAGTGAAGGTTCTGTTTGATCAGGGCACACCGGCGCCACTGCGCAAAGCCCTCACTGGGCATACGGTGGAAACAGCCTTTGAGCGCGGATGGTCAACGCTTCAGAACGGTTTATTGATAGCCGCAGCAGAGGCGGCGGGCCCTTGTAGACTGGTACCATGGTAGTAGCGGAGGGTTTACAAATGCTGCAAACATACACTGCCGTCATCAAGCAAGACGAGGGCGCTTGGATCGGGTGGATCGAGGAGGTTCCGGGTGTAAATTGCCAAGAGGCTACGCGTGAATCTCTATTGGAATCCTTACGCGTAACGCTCGCCGAGGCTCTTGAATTCAATCGCGGTGAAGCTCGTGATGCCGCAGGCAAGGGCTACGAAGAGTTGCTCATCGCCGTATGAAACGGCGCGATCTTGTTGCGCACCTTCAGGCTCATGATTGCAATCTACTTCGCGAAGGTGGCAGCCACTCGTGGTGGAGTCACGCAGAATCTGGCAAGCGCAGCGCTGTCCCACGTCATACCGAAATCAACAACCACCTTGCTCGAAAAATCTGGCCCGATTCCACAGCCCCTCGAACCACTGTCTGGGCTGCATCGTCATGGCCAGCTTGAGCACTTGCTGGTTTCGCCCCTGCGTGATGCGTCCGGCCTTGGCAAACAACTGTTGGC
>JAISPQ010000172.1 GCA_031274955.1 Rhodanobacter sp. | reverse complement strand
AGCGGCCGTTGTCGAAGCAAACGGCAATCTCTCCCTCGCCGCCCGCGTGCTCGGTATCAGCCGGCCCAAGCTCGCGTACCGCCTGCGCAAATACGGTATTCCCGTGGATCGCGAGTGATACCGACCGTTCCCCGCCGTTGCGCATCGATGCGGGCCGCAACGCACCGGCCCGCCGCGTGACAACTCCTTCGCGCTAGCCCGACTTCGCGGATTCGCCCCCTTGTTTTGAGAATTTTTGGTGTTGTGGGTCTTGTTCGTTCAAGCAGTTACGAGGGGATTACGGGTGTTGCTGGAACGGCTGAAACTGTCTTTACGGCGCAATCGCTACCGAGAATCACCACCGCACAGGGGGCACCACTACGTCCGTGTAGTGCAGACCTGCGGGGGGTCGCCTTAGAAAAATCAAAGGGTTAAGGCCACTCTGCCCCGCGAATCGGCGAAGTCGGGCTGGCGCCTATCTCGACCGCAGCGCTTTGTAGGGAATAGGCTCTCAGTCGCCGCTGATCGTGTCCGGTCCCTTTCCGGCGGTCTTCTCGTACTGGCCCTTGGCGACGCGGCGGTACTGGGTGAAACCGTGTTTGGCGATGTGCTTCTCGTGCAGCACATGCGACTGGCCGGATACGACATGCGGCGCGGCGAGCACACGATGAATCGTGCTGCCGCAGGCCGGGCACTGCGTCAGCGCCGGGTCCGATAGGCGCTGCATGACGTCAAAGCCATAGCAGCATACGGCACAGCCCGGCGGAGTATCGGTGACGTATTCGTAGATGGGCATAGGGGGAGATGTATTTTTTGCGTCTTGCCTTCAAGAGGTTGGTTGCAGGCGCAGCGTATCGCTCATCTGCTTCCAGCGGTTGACGATATGGCAAAACAGTTCGGCCGTGCGCTCAGTATCGTAAACCGCCGAGTGCGCCTCGCGTGGATCCCAGTGAGCGCCCGAGGCTTCCACCGCGCGGCTGAGCACGGTTTGCCCGAAGGCAAGGCCGCTCAGCGTCACCGTATCGAAGCAACTGAACGGATGGAACGGGCTGCGCTTGTGCGCAGTGCGCCGGATCGCCGCGTTGAGGAATGATAGATCGAACGCCGCGTTGTGGCCGACCAGAATCGCGCGCTGACATTCATTCGCGCGCACGGCGGCGCGTATCGGCGTAAAAATCGTTTCCAGCGCCTCGCGTTCGGGTAGCGCGAAGCGGAACGGGTGATCGGGGTCGATGCCGGTGATTTCCAGCGACCGCGGGTCCAGTTCGGAACCTGCGAACGGCTGTACGTGCGCACAGACCACGGGTTCGGGATGCACATAGCCGTCCTCGTCCATGCGCACGACGCTGGCGGCGATTTCCAGCAACGCATGGCGTTCGCAGTCGAAACCGCCGGTCTCGACATCGACGATCACCGGCAGGAAACCGCGGAAGCGTTGCGCCATATGGGTGGCGGCGGAAGAGATGTTCATCCTCAGAGCATAGCAACAGGACGGCATTGGCCGTAGACCGCGCCGGATCGCGACCGGTGGCCCGCTTGCGGATCGCGTGGGCGCAAGAGTAGTGTCAGCCTCTTGATGTGGAGAGAAACATGCTCTGGCAGAAAGGGCGATCCAGCGACAATGAGGTCAAAAACAAAGGCGGCGGACGCGGTCTGGGCCTGGGCGTTGTCGTCGTTGTGATTATCGCCAGCTTGTTGTTCGACAACAGCCCGGCGCAGATCAGGCAGTGGTTCGATGTTCTATCGACCGGCGACGCCGCCGGCCAGATGACGCCGCTGCCACAGGTCGCTTCAGCCCAGGACGATCAGCAAACCGAGTTCGTGCGCAAGGTCCTGCACAGTACCGAGGATGTTTGGAGCCAGATATTCCGCAGCGACGGCAAGCAATATCCGGCGCCGCGCTTTGTGCTGTTCCACGGCAAAGAACAATCGGTCTGCGGAGCGGCGTCGGTTACGATGGGGCCGTTCTATTGTCCGGACGACCGGCAGATCTATCTCGATCTGGATTTCTTTCAGGAAATGCAGGAACGTTTCCAGGCGGCGGGCGATTTTGCGCGCGCCTACGTGATCGCGCATGAAGTCGGCCATCACGTGCAGAACCTGCTCGGTACCAGCGAGCAGGTCGAACAGGCCGTGCAGCACGGCGAGTCGTTGGAGGGCGAGGACGGATTGTCCATGCGCCAGGAACTTCAAGCCGATTGCCTTGCCGGCGTCTGGGCCTATCACGCGCAGCAGCAACAACTGGATTGGCTGAAATCCGGCGATGTCGAAACGGCCTTGAACGCGGCTACCCAGATCGGTGAGGACACCGTGCAGAAACAATCGCGCGGCTACGTGATGCCTGATTCCTTCACGCACGGCACTGCGGCCGAACGTGTGCGCTGGTTCAAGGCCGGATTTTCCTCGGGTGATATCAAGAGTTGTAATACGTTCGAAGCCGCGTGGCTCTAACCGGCTCCCGCGCGTTTCAGAACACAAGCGAGGACATCTTGCGCCGGTAGACGCCGACCAGATCGGCGTCGTCGAGCATGGCGAATGCGGCAATCAGACGTTTTCTGGCCTGGCCGTCGTTCCATGTGCGATCGTTTTTCAGGATAGCGAGAAACTGTTCGAGTCCGTCCGCGGCATCGCCGTCGATCAGCAGGCGCACCCCAAGCAGATCGCGCGCGGCGTGATCGGTCGGGTCGCGTTCGATGCGTGTGCGCAATTCTGCCGCGGAAGGCGCATCTTTCAGGCTCGCGGCGAATTCGAGCTGGCCGCGCAGGCGTTTCGCACGGTCGTCGCCGGTCAGGTTCTCCGGCAGCGCATCAAGTTCGCTTTCCGCGGCTTGCGTGTGGCCGGCTTGCATCAGGGCAACGGCGAGGTCGAGTTTCAGTTCGGGTTGGTCGGGGAGCGCGGCGATGTCCTGCCGGAGGCGCGCGATCGTTTGTTCGGGCGTTTCGTGCGTGGCCGGGTTGGCGACCGGATCGGCCATCGCGGCGTCTGCCGCATTGGGCTGCACGTGGCGCGACAAAAACTCGCGGATCGCGCCTTCCGGTAGCGCACCGGTGAAGGCATCGACGAGTTGACCGGCGCGGATCAGCGCCACGGTCGGAATGCTGCGCACGCCGAACGAAGCGGCGAGCGCTTGTTCCTTGTCGCAGTCGATCTTGGCGAGTTTCAGTGCACCGTTGAATTCGCCGACGATTTTTTCGAGCAGCGGGCCGAGCGTCTTGCACGGGCCGCACCAAGGCGCCCACAGATCGACCAGGATCGGTTGGTCGAAGGAGGCATCGAGCACGGCGTTTTGGAAATTGGCTTGGGTGGCGTCGAAAACATGAGGGTCTACGGGCGTGGTGGACATCGGCTGCTCCAGCGTCGGATCGTTCGCAAATGGTGCCAGCATGCGCGCGGCGCAAGAGGGCGAACAGATTTTAGATAATCATCTTTTGGATAATCACCTTTTAGATAATCGCCGCCAGCCGCATGCCCTGCGCGATCGCGCGCTTGGCGTCCAGTTCAGCGGCGACATCCGCGCCGCCGATCAGGTGCGTGGGGATGCCGGGGTTGGCGAAATGCGTGTACAGATCGCGGTTCGGCTCCTGGCCGGCGCAGATCACCAGGGTATCGACCGGCAACCGTCGCGCCTCGTCGCCGAGGCGGATATGCAGACCTTCAGCGTCGATGCGTTCGTAGGCGACGCCGCCGAGCATCGTCACGCGCTTGGCCGCGAGCGTCGCGCGATGCACCCAGCCGGATGTCTTGTTGAGGCGCTTGCCGGGTTTGCCGGGCGTGCGTTGCAGCAGCCAGACCTGGCGCGTGGGCACTTCGGGGGCGGGCTTGGTCAATCCCGCGCGCGCCTGCAAGCTCATGTCCACGCCCCATTCGCGCGTCCAGCGCGCGATGTCGGTGGTCGGTGAAGGCGCCTCTTCGACGAGGAACTGGGCAACATCGAAACCGATGCCGCCCGCACCGATGATGGCAACACGTGCGCCGACCTTCGCCACGCCGCGCAGGACATCGACATAGCTGACGACGTTCGCCTGATCGCTGCCCGGAATCGCAACCGTACGTGGATATACGCCGGTGGCGAAGATGGCTTCATCGAAAGCGCCAGCGCGCAGGAGTTCGACGGTCGCCGTCGTCGTCAGGCGTAATTCAATGTCGAGCTGCGCGATGCGACGCGTGTAGTAGCGCAGCGTTTCGTGGAATTCTTCCTTGCCGGGAATGCGCTTGGCCAGGTTGAACTGGCCGCCGATTTCGCCGGCTTGTTCGAACAGCGTGACGGTATGGCCGCGCTCGGCGAGCGTGGCTGCGCAGGCCAGGCCCGCCGGTCCGGCGCCGATCACCGCGATTTTCTTTTTTGCGGCCGCCGGGGCGATGGTGAACGTGGTCTCGTTGCAGGCGCGTGGATTGACCAGGCAACTGGCGAGTTTCTGCTCGAATATGTGATCCAGACACGCTTGATTGCAGGCGATGCAGGTATTGATATCGTCGGCACGATCCTCACGCGCCTTGCGCACCCAGTCGGCATCGGCGAGCAGCGGACGCGCCATCGATACCATGTCCGCATCGCCGGCGGCGAGGATACGTTCGGCGACCTGTGGCATGTTGATGCGATTGGTCGCGATCAGCGGAATCTTCACCGCCGCTTTCACGCGCCGCGTGCCCCCGGTGAACGCGGCGCGCGGCACGCTGGTGAGAATGGTCGGGATGCGCGATTCGTGCCAGCCGATGCCGGTGTTGAGCAGGGTTGCGCCGGCCGCTTCTATCTTTTGCGCGAGCGTGATGATCTCGTCCAGGCTCTGGCCGCGTTCGACCAGGTCGAGCATCGACAGGCGATACACGATGATGAAATCGCGGCCGACCGCCGCACGCATGCGGCGCACGATGTCCACGGGGAAACGCTGGCGGTTTTCCAGTGAACCGCCCCACTCGTCGGTGCGCTGGTTGGTACGTTCGGCGAGGAACTGATTGATCAGATAGCCTTCCGAACCCATCACTTCCACGCCGTCGTAGCCGGCGTCCTGCGCCTTGCGTGCGCAGTTCACAAAATCGCTGATGGTGCGTTCGATGCCGCGTGCGCTGAGCGCGCGCGGCGTGAACGGCGTGATCGGCGATTTGATCGGCGATGGCGCAACCGACAGCGGGTGATACGCATAGCGACCACCGTGCAGGATTTGCATGCAGATACGGCCGCCTTCGGCGTGTACCGCGCGGGTGATCGTGCGATGGCGCGCGACATGCCACGGCATCGACAGGCGTCCGCGGCGCGGCGCGGGGCTGCCCTCGATGTTCGGTGCGAAGCCGCCGGTGACGATCATGCCGACGCCGCCACGCGCGCGTTCGGCGAGATAGGCGGCGAGCTTGTCGAAGTCGCGTGTGCGGTCTTCGAGCCCGGTGTGCATCGAGCCCATCAGCACGCGATTGGGCAGTGTTGTGAAGCCGAGGTTAAGTGGGGCGAAGAGGTGGGGGTAGCGCACGTGAGAGCCTTTTGAAAAACCACTTTGCGCGGCAAAGCCGTATCCAGCGACACGCCCGATTCTGGCAGAATATGCAGTCCAGCGCGGTAGCCGCCGCGCTCCCATTCTCAAATCAGGGAAATCGCCATGTCCCAGCACGACATCCGCTCGGCCGCCCGGCCATCTCCCGACCAGCCGATGGTCGATATTGCCAACTACGTCGCTGATTATGCGATCCAATCCAAAGAAGCCTACGACACCGCGCGCTACATGCTGCTGGATTCGCTCGCGTGCGCGATGCTGGCGATGAAGTTTCCCGAATGTGTCAAACATCTGGGGCCACTGGTGCCGGGTGCGACGCTGCCGGGCGGTGTAAAGGTGCCGGGCACGAGTTTCGAGCTGGATCCCGTACAGGCCGCGTACAACATCGGCGCGCAGGTGCGCTGGCTCGATTTCAACGATACCTGGCTGGCCGCGGAATGGGGCCATCCCTCGGACAACCTCGGCGCGATCCTCGCCGTGGCCGATTACCTCTCGCGCAAGGCCGAGCGCGAAGGCGGCAAGCCGCTGACGGTGCGCGATGTGCTCGGCTACGCGATCAAGGCACACGAAATCCAGGGCTGCTACGCGCTGAAGAACTCGTTCAACCGCGTCGGCATGGATCA
>JAISPQ010000076.1 GCA_031274955.1 Rhodanobacter sp. | reverse complement strand
GCGGCGAGCGCCTGATCGCCGAGGACGGCCTCAACGACGTGATCCGCTACGCCATCGAGCAGCAGATGCCGGTGCAATTCACGCTCAATGGCGGTATCTGGGCCGATGCTGCCTGCGAGGCGTTAGACTGGGATATCAATGATGTGCTCGAGCGCGACGAAAGCCTGTGCCAGTGGAACGAGCAGAACCAGGTCATGCCGGACACGGCGCTGGCCGACTTGCCCGGTTCGGTCGAATCGCCGGAACTGGGCCGATCCCTGAGCCTGAACGTCTACATGCACAAGGCGCGGTTCTACAAGAAGCGCAACTTGCAGCAGGCCGCGGCATTGATCGCGCGTTTCGCGCAAGAACATCCCGGCTTGTTCATCGGCGTCAACCTCGATCCGGACGTTTATGTCAACCCGTTCTACGAGGGCGAACAGTGGTACGACTACAACCCGGCGACCCTGCGACAGTTCCGGCACTGGCTGCGCGGCGACGGACCCTATGCCGGTGACGGTGGCGATGACGTACCGGATTTGTCGCGCTACCGCCGGACAACGCCGTTCACGCTGACCGAGATCGACGCGCTCACAGACAAGCGCCACGCTTCTTGGGAGAACGTCGAGCCGCCGCGAGAATTTCCGAGATTGGTGCATCCGTTCTGGAAACACCCTTGGGTGGCGGTGTGGGAACAGTTCCGGCGACACCTGGTCAAGTTGCACTACGACGAGTTGTCGCAATGGGTGGCCGAGGCCGGCATCAGCGCCGATCGGATCTATTCCTCGCAAGGTTTCATGCCGCCGGAGGAACTGATCGATCCGCCGCCGGTGCGGCTGGACAGCCCCGCCAAGAACTACGACACCGGCGGCATGTCGATCGAAGGTTCCGCACCTTCGCATGGCCATCTGGGCGCGATCATCTACGGTCAGAGCGCGGTCAATCGCATACGCATGGAAGGCCAGGCGTCGCTGTTCGCCGAGTTCAGGCACTACAGCCCCGAATGGGCCGTGGTCGAACACAACACCGCCGACCTGAAGGCGCCGCAACAGCCGGCCAGCTACGCGCAAGCCTATTGCTCCTTGCGGGATGTCGCCAATTACGGCGCGCGCCTGATCTCACCGATGGCGTGGAATGGCAGCCCAGGCGAAGCCGCCGGCACGGCAGGATTCCGCAGCTACACCTCATTGCGGCGGTCCGCGCTGGAAGAAGCCATCACGCATTTCATGCTGGCGCGTGCCGACCTGCCCCGGCATGCGCGCCTGTGGACCTTCGGCACCACCACCTATACCGATGGCGACGGCTGGCAGGTCGATGGCCAGCCCGTTGTGCCGGACCATGCCGGCACACTGGCCCTGCAACTGGGCAGCCAAGGCAGCATTGCGTTGGACTCGCCGGCGGAACTGGCCTGCGCTGCCGAGGACTACCCGGCGATCATCATCCAACTGCACACACCAGACCAAGCGCTAATGCTCGAAGTGCTTGGACAGGCCGATGGCGGGCAGTGGATTACCCTGTGTCCCGACACGCCGTGGCGCCAATTCGAGCAAAACGCGGTGGGCACCTGGATTACCATCGCCCCCGCAAATCCAGCCGATGGACAGCCTGGATTTCGGTTTCAGCGCCTCCGGCTGACATGGCGCGGACAGCCCAGCGCGGCCTTGCCGGTCAGATCCGTGGTCTTGTATCCGCGATTCCAGTTTTGACTCGCCGGTCTTCCAACAACCACGAGCAGGCGCCGGCCAGCAGCAAGATCAGAAACAACGTGCCGAAGCTGAAGCACAGCATGGCGTGGCGTTCAATTTCGACATAACCGTCACCAAAGATCGAGGAAAACAGGCTGTAACTGAACAGCACACCGGGCATGGCGAACACGACGGCCCACCGATGCGCCCCGGCAGCATACAGGAGGGCGCTTGACACGAATGGGCCGGCGACGAATATCCAGATCAGACATTCCGCGCCCCACGCGGGCAGCGCCCGAATTGCCCCGTTGAGCGACCAGACCGCAAACCCGTCCACGTTGGTGATCGACCAAAGGTTTCGCCCTTCCACCTGGCCGAGATAACCCAACAGAAATCCCCGGTGGTTTTCCGTGATACCTCTGACGATGACCGCGATGATGCGCGGCTCCAGAATGACCGCTCGAGCGATGCGGGAAAGCGGTAACGTCAACAGTCCCGGACACTGTGCCTCGATCTGCTCGACCGTGGTCGCATACCAGTTCCGGCCGGCCAGCGACTGGCAGGTGGCAGGCAGCTTCAGGGTCTTGAGCATCGCCTGCGGATGCTCCGACACCGGCAACATGGCGTCCAGCACGGTATCGGTGCGATTGACGGCCAGTAACATTTTTACAAAATCGGTCTGCTTGAGCGTGCCTTGAGATATGGCAATCGGCACCACGCAGATCACCACCAGAGCCGCGCTGCACGCCAAAACGCGACGACGATGCGCGATGCCGGGGCCTTCCCGTCGCCCGATCCGTCCGATCATCCAGGCCACGGGCAACAGCGCCAAGCCCAAGAACATATATTGAACGCGATGAATCGACAGGAACAGTACCAGCATCGCGCCAACCAGCAGCGTGCGACGGGTGGACAACTTGTTTTCAAGCCACAGCCACAGCACGCCGACCAGCAGGGTCGCCGCCATGAAGGCCGAAAACTCCGCATACAGCGTGTTGAGAAACAATAGATTGATCGGGTCCGCCGCTATGCCACACCACAGCGCGAACCCGAACGCGGACGCCGGGTGGCTCCACAGTCGTGCGAATATCCACACAATACCCGTCAGCCAAGCGATCAGCAGCGTCGCGCCGGCCACTTTGATGTCCATGACGCGGTGCGAATCGCTGAACATTTTCATCGCGACCACCTGCACCACCTTGACCAGCGAGTCGGATGACGGATAGCCCGGCCAGTGCCAGTGATCGGCTTGGATGTAATAACGCCAAGGCCGCTCGCGCGTGCCGGCGTGGATCTCCTTGCCCGAATCCCGAGGCTTGAGTCCGAATACCCGGGTCGCGCGAATCTGGTCGAAGTTGTTGGCGTAGCCGAGCAGGGGATCGGCTGCCCATAGCGCCAGCGCACGCGCCAACACCAGGGCCAGCGCCAGCGCGGCCAGGATTTGCAAGGCGCGCGCGAGCCATATGAAGCGGGCTCTGGACGGGGACAGGGCTGTGGTCATTAGGCGTCGATTTTCTGGCGAATGTTGAAACTACCGGCGACTATTGGCCCAACCGGCACTGAATCAACCCTTTCCCGCGGCCGGTTGATCTTGCAGCCCCGGAAATTGCATTTCATGCAAAGGCACAAAGCGGGTTTTGCGCACGAAGCGATAACCCAGCCAGATGCACAGAAAAAGAGGAATGCCGACATAGGTTGCCGTCACCCCCATCCAGTCGATCTTGCCACCCACGAAAGCCTGATAGTTTTGCCCGAGCGTGACGATCATGCACAGCACGAAAGCAAAGATCGGCCCATAGGGGAAAAAGGGCGAGCGATAGGGCAAACGCGCAAGCTCCAGCCCCTGCGCCATCAAACCCTTGCGAAAGCGGTAATGGCTGATGGCGATGCCCAGCCAGGCAATGAAGCCGGTCATGCCCGACAGATTGAGCAGCCACAAGTAAACCGTGCTGTCCTTGACCAGCGAGGACAGAAAACACAGCGTGCCCACGGCGGTGGTCGCCAGCAACGCCATGAGCGGCACGCCATTGCGCGTCAAGCGCGCCAGCACACGCGGCGCGCGACCTTCCACGGCCAGGTTGTAGAGCATGCGCGTGGAGGCATACATGCCGGAATTGCCGGCCGACAGCACCGCCGTCAGAATCACCGCGTTCATCACGCCGGCGGCTATCGCCAGCCCGGCGCGGCGAAACACCAGCGTGAATGGGCTGACGCTGATGGTGTCCACATCCGTCTTGAGCAGATTCGGATCGGTATAGGGAATCAGAATGCCGATGATCAGGATCGCCAGCACATAAAACAGCAGAATGCGCCAGAACACTTGGCGTACCGCGCGCGGAATGTTCTTGGCCGGATCGGCCGATTCACCGGCCGCCACGCCGATCAACTCGGTGCCCTGGAACGAGAAACCGGCAATCATCGCCACGCCGATCAGCGCCGGCACGCCGCCGACGAAAGGCGCATCGCCCACGGTCAGGTTGTGCAAGCCCGGCGGCATCCCGGATGCGCCGCTGCGCATGATGCCCAAGATCATCAGCGTGCCTATGACGATGAAAGCGATTACCGTAATCACCTTGATCAGCGCGAACCAGTATTCGCCCTCGCCAAAGCCGCGCACCGAGAACGCGTTGAGCAGAAACATCAGGCCCAGAAACAGCGCGCTCCACAGGATGCCCGGCGTATGCGGAAACCAGTACTGCATGACCAATTGCGCCGCCGCCAGTTCCACCGCGATGGTCACGGCCCAGTTGTACCAGTAGTTCCAGCCGAGCGCGAAGCCGAAGCCCTCGTCCACGTACAGCGCGCCATAGGTCGCAAAAGTGCCCGATACCGGCATATAGGCGGCCAGTTCACCCAGGCTGGTCATCAGGAAATAGACCATCGCGCCGATCAGGATGTACGCCGTCAGCGCGCCGCCGGGACCGGCTTGCGCCACCGTGGAACCCGAGGCCACGAATAGCCCGGTGCCGATCGAGCCGCCGATGGCGATCATGCTCAGATGGCGTGCGCGCAACGCACGGCGCAGCGTAGGCGCGGCAGCGCCGCAGGCGTGTTGTGGTTCGGACATGGAGGAGAAAGCAGTCGCGGGAATGCCGGGGCAGGCAAAAATGTGCGCATAGCATAGCCTCTCAAGGCAACGCCGGGCCGCCCCAAGTTTCCTTGTCCCCCTCGGGGGCGGGCTGGGCACAGCCCTGCCCTGAGCTGGCACATTCCAGGCAACCGATATTCACGGCCAAGCATCGGCGTGCGCGGGACGGCGCCGCGCAATGCCACAATGCCGCCCTAGTCTCCGTTACCTTCCACAATGCCCCTGTCCTACGAAATCCGGCTGGGCTGGCGCTACACCCGCGCCGGCCGCGCGAGCCGGCGCAATGGCTTCATCTCCTTCATTTCCGGCGTATCGATGCTGGGCATCGCGCTGGGCGTCACCGCGCTGATCGTGGTGCTCAGCGTGATGAACGGTTTTCAGAAAGAGGTCACCGACCGCATGCTCAGCGTGATCGCGCATATCGAGGTGTTCACACCCGACGGCCAGGCGCTGCCCGATGTGGCGCGCACCTTGGCCGAAATTCGTGCCAATCCGGAGGTGGTGGGCGCGGCCCCGTTCAGCGGCGCGCAGGCGCTGCTGGGGCGCGGCGACACGCTGCGCGGCGCGATGGTGCGCGGCATCGACCCGGCACAAGAAGCGCAGGTGACCGACTTGGCCGCCGCGTTGAAGGACACGGTGCTGCCCAAGCTGGCGCCCGGCCAGTTCGGCATCCTGCTGGGCAGCGATCTGGCGCAGAGCCTGGGCGTGATGGA
>JAISPQ010000061.1 GCA_031274955.1 Rhodanobacter sp. | reverse complement strand
TTCTCAAAAAACCTTTGCCGTCCTCCATGACAGCAAAGAACACACCGGCATCCCTGCCGGACTTCTCAAAAAAACCTTTGCCGTCCTCCATGACGGCAAAGAACACACCAGCATCCCTGCCGGACTTCTCAAAAAAACCTTTGCCGTCCTCCATGACAGCAAAGAACACACCGGCATCCCTGCCGGACTTCTCAAAAAACCTTTGCCGTCCTCCATGACAGCAAAGAACACACCGGCATCCCTGCCGGACTTCTCAAAAAAACCTTTGCCGTCCTCCATGACGGCAAAGAACACACCGGCATCCCTGCTCCCTGCTAGACTGGACATCCGCTTTGCTACGGAGCCCGGCCAGACATGAACACCGCGCCATCTTCCCTCCCGAACGCCGCGCGCACCGGCATTTTCGCGATCCTCGCACTGGTCATGCTGGCCACGCGCATCCACCATTTCGACATACTGCCGGATGCTTCGTGGGCGGTCTTTTTCGTCGCCGGTTTTTATCTGCGCGGTTCGGCGCGCTGGGGATTCCCACTGTTGATTGCACTGGCGGTACTGATCGATTTCTTCGTCATTACTGGTCAAGGCATCGACTTCTGGAGTCATTACTGTGTATCGCCGGCGTACTGGTTCCTGGTGCCGGGCTATGCCGCATTGTGGGCCGGTGGAGCGTGGCTGCGCGCCCGCTATGCAGGGTTGCATGTACGCGAGCTCGGTCTCACCGCCGGCAGCGTGCTGGTCGCGGCCAGCGTTTGCTATGTGATTTCCAACGGCAGCTTCTACTGGCTCAGTGCCAGCGTGCCCTCGCGCAGTTTCGCCGGCTGGCTGGAAAATCTCGGCGACTGGTATCTGCCTTTCCTGAGCACGACGGCGTTGTACGTCGGCAGTGCAGCCGTTGCACAGGTGGCCGTGGCGCTCGCGGCCCGGCGTTTGCCCACCGGCGCGTTCGCACAACGCTGACGCCAAACATCGCGACCGTGGGCCATCGCCTCTCGAAGATTTATACGCGCACGGGCGATGACGGAACGACAGGCCTCGGCGACGGTACACGCGTCGCCAAGGATTCGGCACGTGTCGCCGCCTGCGGAACCATCGACGAGTTGAACAGCGCGCTGGGCATCGTGCTCGCCTGCGACACCCCCGATCGCGTGCGCGAGACGCTGACCCAGATACAGCACGATCTTTTCGATCTGGGGGGCGAGTTGTGCATGCCGGGCATGGCGCTGATCGGTGACGCCAACATCGAACGGCTCGAAACCACGCTGGACGCATTCAACGAAGATTTGCCGCCGCTCAAGAATTTCATCCTGCCCGGCGGCGGCATGGCCGCTGCACACTGCCATCTCGCGCGCACGATCTGCCGGCGCGCGGAGCGCGTGGTCGTTGCGCTGGCGCAGCAAGACACGATACGCGCCGAAGCGTTACGCTATCTCAATCGCCTGTCCGACCTGTTGTTCGTACTGGCGCGTGTGCTGGCGCGTGCGTCGGGATATGGCGAGACACTCTGGCAACCCGAATGGCGCAACCGCCCATAGACATCGATATACGTTGACACGGGGTCCACCGATGAATATCGCCTTTTATACACATCCTGCCTGCATGCGGCACTTCCCCGGCGATAACCATCCCGAATCACCGGCGCGCCTCACCGCCGTACTTGCCGCGCTCGATGATCCGCGATTCGCGCTGTTGGAACGCATCGACGCACCGCGCGCCACCCGCGAACAACTCACGCGCGTGCATCGCGGGGAGTACATCGACCATCTTTTGGCCAACGAGCCGTACGAAGGCCGGGTGTGGCTGGACCCGGACACGTTGGTATCCTCCGGCTCTAACGATGCCGCGCTGCACGCCGCCGGCGCGGTATGCGCTGCGGTCGACGGCGCTTTCGCCGGCTGGAAACGCCGCGCGTTCTGCGCGATACGCCCGCCCGGTCACCACGCCAGACCATCCGCCGCGATGGGGTTCTGTCTGTTCAACAACATCGCGGTCGGCGCCGCGCACGCGATCGCGACGCAGCATCTGGATCGCGTGGCCATCATCGATTTCGACGCGCACCACGGCAATGGCACGCAGGAGATTTTCTGGTGCGATCCGCGCGTGATGTACGCCTCCACGCACCAGTCGACGTATCCGGGATCGGGCGCGCGCGAGGAAATCGGCGTCGGCAATATGCTTAACGTGCCGCTGTCGGAGGACGCCAAGTCTGTCGAGTTCCGCGACGCCTATGAAGATGTCATCCTGCCCGCACTGGAAGACTTCGCGCCGCAACTCGTAATGATTTCCGCCGGCTTTGATGCACATCACCTCGATCCGCTGGGTGGCTTGGCCCTGGAAACCGAGGACTTCTCCTGGATCACCTATCGGCTGCTGGACATCGCCCAGCGCTATGCGCACGGCCGTGTGGTATCCAGCCTCGAGGGCGGCTACAACCTGAACGCATTGCGCGAATGCGTGGTCGCGCATGTGAGTGCGTTGATGGGATAAGGGCCGGGATTCGGGATTGGGTAGAGTCGGCTCTACCCAATCCCGAATCCAAAATCCCCAATCCCCGCTTCAAGGTTTGCCGTGCGGCGGCAATTTCGGCAAGCTAACAACTTTCGCCTGGCAGAGAGACGATCCCGTGCCGCCCTTCCGCCCATCCGTATATCCACATCGCTACCTTATGCTCGCCATCCTTCTCCTCGCCTTACCGGCCGCAGCAGTACATACCCCAACCGGGACCCATGCTGAGCCCGGCTGTCCGGTCGGCATCATTCACTGTCAGAAAAAGCACGTCGAATGGGAGATGTGCAAGAAGAACGATCAACTGGATTTCTACGTATCGGGCCTGCCTCAGGAAGGCGACCGTCGAGCCGCGCCACGCAACGTCGATGCGTTGAAGGTGAATCGCTCCGGCAACAACCTTTACACACTGGAAGGCCAGGCCGAGCTCAAACAGCTCGATCTGTTGCTGCACGCGGACAGGATCACCTACGACGCCGAAACCACCGACTACAGCGCCGAAGGCTACGTGACCTACCAGGATCGTGGCATGTTGATGTCCAGCAGCCACGTCAAGGGCAATGTCGATCTCAACCAATGCACGCTGGACGGTGTGCGCTATCAATTGCTGAGTTCACGCGGCAATGGCACCGCCGAGGTCGTGGTGATGGAAGATGTGGGCCGCATTCACCTCACCAATGCCACCTATTCGACGTGTGATGTCGACCGCCAGTCCTGGGCGTTCAGCGCGCGCGAGATGGAACTGGACCAGAGCAAAGGCATCGCGCGCGGCAAGGACGTGACCTTCCGCGTGCACGAAGTTCCGGTGTTCTGGTTCCCGCGGGTGCGCTGGTCGCTGGACGATCGCCGTCTGAGCGGTTTTTTGACGCCGATGGTCAGTGCGACGACGCGGCGCGGCCTGGACGTGACCTTCCCGTATTACTTCAACCTCGCGCCGAACTACGACGCCACGCTGTACCCGCGCATCATGACCGAACGCGGCGCAATGCTCGGCGGCGAGTTCCGCTATCTGACCGATAGCAGCAAGGGCATGCTCAATTTCGATGTCATCGGCCACGATGCGGGGGCTGCCAGCGAGGAAACGAAATACGCTGTGCCGCTGCCGAACACGCGTTGGTGGTACAGGTTCCAGGATACGACCAGCTTCAATTCGACCTGGTCCGCGGCGGTCGACATCAACCGCGTATCGGACAAGCTGTATTTCGACGATTTCGGCCGCGGCCTGTACGCCGCCATGAGCAGCTTCCTGCCATCCAGCGCATACATCTATGGACACGGAACATGGTGGAACGCGTCCTTCGGCGGCGATGCCAACCAGATTACCGATCCGATACTGACCAAATCATCCGAACCGTATCGCCGCCTGCCGCGCGCGACCTTCAATGCGGAGCATTCGGTACTGGGCGATCTCAGTGTCGGCATCAATTCCGAATTCACCGAATTCGACAAGTATCAATCGCTGACGGGGCAACGCGTCGACCTGTTCCCGTATCTGGCCTACCCGATCGAAACTGCCGCCTATTTCGTGCGTCCGCAACTGGGCTATCGCTATACCGCCTACGATCTGCGAAACCTGCAATATGCGACGCCCGACAGCATTAACTCCGGCGTGACCGGCAATCATCCCACACGCGGTGTGCCGATCTTCAACGTCGATGCAGGGCTCATCTTCGAGCGCAACCTGAACTTCCGCAACGAAGGCTGGACGCAGACACTGGAACCGCGCCTCTACTATCTGCGCGTGCCGTATCGGAATCAGAACGACCTACCGATCTTCGATACGATGCAAGTGCCCTTCACCTTCGGCGAACTGTTCCGCACCAATGGCTTTGTCGGCGCCGATCGCCAGATGGACGCCAACAATCTCTCGCTCGCACTGACGACACGCTTTCTGCAAGATTCCACCGGCGTCGAACGCCTGTCGGCGAGCATCGGCCAGATCCGCTATCTCGACGGCCAACAGCGTGTGCAACTACTGCCTAACGTTGCACCCACGCTCTATTCCGGATCGGCCTACGCCGGCGAACTCGACCTGCACCTCAACGACCGTTGGCGGTTCGTGCTGGAGGAACAATGGAATCCGAACACGCACAAGACCGATCTTTCCACGGTGTCGGTCGAAAACCGCTTCGGCAGCAACGGCATCGTCAATGTCTCGTACCGCTACCGGCGCGATTTCGAGGACCAGATCGACGTTTCCGCCGCGATTCCTCTCACCCCGAGCTGGCGTCTCCTCGCACGCGAAAACTACGCGCTCAGCAATCCACTGGCCAGCCCGCTGAACCGTCACGGCACGGGCGCCGCATCGCTGGATCAGTTCGTCGGCATCGAACACGAGGGATGCTGCACAGCATCGCGCCTGATCGTACGGCGCTGGGTCCACGATCTTCAGGGCAATTACGACACCGCGGTTTATTTCGAAGTCGTCATCAAGGGCGTGGGCCCGGTCGGCCAGAACACCGATGCATTCCTGCGCCGTGGTATTCTTGGCTATCAGTAAGCGCCTTTTGAGAAACCCAAACGAATGACCCCGCAGCAAACTGCGGGGTATCAGTGACTTCCCGCCCGGCGCCGGGCGCAGCCGACTACGTGGATTTTCATGAAAGCATCCCTCCTCGCCCTCGCCCTTGCGGCCCTGATTCCGTTCGCGCACGAGGCTTGCGCACAGACGCAAACGGCTGCACCCACGACGGCCCCCGCGGAAACGCCCGTGACGGCGCCTGCAGCCTCCGCAGGCGTGCAACCGATCAACCGCATCGTCGCCATCGTGGACGAGGATGTGGTCCTGCAAAGCGAACTCGACCGCCAGATCGCCGCACTGACCAAGCAATACGCAAACGCGCCGCAACAGTTGCCGCCGCGTGAAGCGCTCGAACGTCAGTTGCTCGATCGCCTGATCCTGGAAAAATTACAGATCGCGCGCGCCGAATCCACCGGCGTAAAGGCGTCCGATACGGAAATCGATCAAGCGATGGTGCAGATCGCCAAACAGAACAACCTCGATGTGAGCCAGTTACGCAACGCTATCGAACATCAGGGCCTGGACTACAACCAGTTTCGCAAGAACGTACACGATCAACTCATCGTGCAGCACCTGCGCCAACGCGTGGCGCAGAGCCGCGTGCACATCAGTGATGCCGAAATCGACAGCCTGCTCAAGAACGGCAACATCAACAAGGCGCAGATGCATTTGGGCTATATCGTGATTACCGTGCCCGATGGCGCCACGCCGGAGCAAGTCGACGTGGCGCGCGCAAAGGCCGACGAGGTGAAGAAACAGATCGATGACGGCATGGATTTCGCGGCGGCCGCCATCCGCTATTCCAGCGCCCAGAACGCCTTGCAAGGCGGCGATCTGGGCTGGCACAACGCCAACGAACTACCGCAGGCGCTGGTCGGTATCGCCGACAAGCTGAGCGAAGGCCAGGTATCGGCGCCGATCCGCGGACCGAACGGTTTTCACATCATCAAACTGCTCGGCAAGCGCGACATCGGCTCGCAGATAGTGACCGACTACCACGCACGCCACATCCTCATCAAAATTACCGAACTCACGCCGAGCGATCAGGCCGAGAAAAAGATCACAGCGATCCGCGCGCGTATCCTCGCCGGCGAGGATTTCGACAAGGCCGCGAAAGATGCTTCCGAAGACACGCAGACCGCGCGGCTCGGCGGTGATATGGGCTGGTTCACCGGCGATGCCTTCGGTACGCGCGTCCGCGAGCAGGTGCAGAAGCTGAGCAAGGGCGAAATCTCGCAGCCATTCCAGACCGATGCCGGCTGGCACGTCCTGCAACTGATGGATACGCGCAACACAGACAAGGCCGGCGAAATGCAGCGCGATCAGGCCAAAACCATGCTGTTCCAGCGCAAGGCCGAAGACGAATACGAAAGTTTCCTGCGCCAGATCCGCAGCGAAGCCTATGTGGAAATCCGCCTGTCGGGCGCCAGTGGCGACACTGGCACCGCAAGCAAACCCGGTGCCCCCTGACGCTGTATTCGGGATTTGGGGTTTTGGATTGGAGATTCGGAAAGCTGAAAGACGCGTTCCTGCCAATCCCTGATCCCGAAGAATGAACCCCGCCTCGTTCCCGCGCATCGCGCTGACCGCCGGCGAACCTGCCGGCATCGGTCCCGAGCTGATCGCCAAACTCGCCGCCAGCGATTTTGCCGCTGATCTCGTCGCTATCGCCGACCCGGAATTGCTGCATCGCGCCGCGCACGCGGCCGGCATTGCCTTGCGCATCGAGGATTACTCCGCCGCCGCCGTACGCACGCACCGCGCCCCCGGCACGCTGCGTGTCGCACCCGTCGCGCTGCCTGCACCGGCGCTCCCCGGCACGCTGAATCCGGCCAACGCGCCCTATGTGCTGGACACATTGGCGCGTGCCGCGGATGGCGCCGCCAGTGGCGAATTCGCCGCGATCGTGACCGCCCCCGTGCACAAGGGCATCATCAACGACGCCGGCACCCCCTTCACCGGGCACACCGAGTTCTTCGCACAGCGTGCCGGCTGCGATGTGGTGATGATGCTGACCGCTCCTGGCGCAGTGTCGTCAGGCGGCAGCGACTTGCGCGTTGCGCTGGCGACCACGCACCTGCCGCTCGCGGCGGTACCGGCAGCGATCACGCGCGCGAGCCTTGTGCGCACGCTGCGCATTCTTCACGACGACCTCGTCGCAAAATTCGGCATCACCGCACCACGCATCGCCGTGCTCGGGCTGAACCCGCACGCCGGTGAAGGCGGCCATCTCGGCCGCGAGGACATCGATGAGATCGCGCCAACCATCGCGCACCTGCGCGCCGCCGGTTGCGCCGTACAAGGTCCGCTACCGGCCGATACGGCCTTCGTGCCGCACCAACTCGCGCGCTTCGACGCCGTGCTCGCGATGTACCACGATCAGGGCTTGCCGGTGCTCAAGTACGCCGGCTTCGGACATGCGGTGAACGTGACGCTGGGGCTACCCTATGTACGCACCTCCGTCGACCACGGCACCGCGCTCGATCTGGCCGGCGGCAACCGTGCCGATCCGGGCAGCCTGTTCGCCGCCGCCACGCTGGCGCTGCGGCTGGCGCGCCGACCGGCGGGCTGAGCGCGCGTCCATCGGCGCCATTTGCCATTACGATGCGTGGATGCACGATCGGCACACCCACAAGAAACGCCTGGGACAACACTTCCTGCACGATGCCGGCATCCTGAACCACATCGTGCAGGCGATTGCGCCGCA
>JAISPQ010000045.1 GCA_031274955.1 Rhodanobacter sp. | reverse complement strand
GACAGATGTCGGGCATGCCGAGCACGTCCGGATTGGCGTCGGGCCGGATCTTGCGCTCGATGTAGCTGACGCATTCGTAGCCGAAGTAACCGACGAGGCCGCCGACGAATTTCGGCAGGTTTTCGAGCTTGGGCACGCGGTAGGCCGCCTTGATGCGCGCCAGTTCGGCCAGCGGATCGTCGACTTCGCGCGTTTCGATGGTTTCACCGTCTTCGTCGATCGTCAGCCGCCGGCCATGGACGCGGATCACGCGCCGCGCCGGCAAGCCGATGATCGAATGGCGCCCCCAGCGCGCGCCGCCTTCAACCGACTCGAACAGATAAGCGTAGGGACCATCGGCGAGTTTCAGATACACCGACAGCGGCGTATCCAGATCGGACAGCACCTCGCGGGCGACGGGAATCCGGTTGTAACCGCGCGCAGCAAGCGCGGCAAATTCGTCCGGTGTCATCACGGATCGGCTCGGTATCGGCGGAAAGGGTGGCGAAGATAACAGGGCGCATCATCCTGCAACAGACGGGGCCTTAAGAAACTGTCTAAAACGCTCACGCGCAAAAGCGTCGCCGGCGTGCAAAATGTGAGGTGCGGCAGGTTTTTGGACCACTGCGGTTCGGCTAAAGAGCAAAGCCTTCCGTTCTCAAGTCGCTCGGTGAGAACAGGTTTTTCGAGGCGCCCCCAGGTATTGCGAACAAGTACTATCCATGCGCCGGTCCATACACGTTCAACCGGATTCGTGCCCACCCGTGTCCGGTGCGCTTTCCGCATACAAATGGCGCGGCATCGAAGCCGTGGCGCGTGCGGCAACGATCATCCCGGCAACCAGCAAACCGGCGGACAACAAGAATGGCGCACCCGGTAGTTCCGCCGGTGCATGATCGCTGATGAACAGCGCGAACACCTGTGAAAACAGGGTGGGCGCAATGATGCCCGCCAGACTCACCAGACTTGTTACCGCGCCTTGCAGGCGGCCCTGCTCGCTCGGATCGATGCGATACGTCAGCAGTGCCTGCGTTGACGGCCCGGCCAGGCCCCATAAGGCGAGCAGCGGAATGATGACGAGGAACAGCGGTCCATTGCCGACTAGCGCCATGCACACGAAACCCAGTCCGCCGAACGTCATGCCGGTGAACAACATTGCGCGTTCACCCAGGCGCGGCGCCAACTTGCGCACCAGCCATACCTGCACGATCGCATTGGACACACCGACCAGCGCGAGCGAGTAGCCGATCTGCCGCTCACCCCAGCCGTAGCGATAGCCCGCATACAGCACGAATACGCTCTGGAACACGTAATGCGCGAAATTACTCAGCAGCACGACTGTAGCCAGCCCGAAGACCTGGTGATAGCGCTTGAGCAAAAACAGCGAACCCAGTGGATTGGCATGGCGCCAATCCAGCTTCGCGCTGCGCCGTTCCAGCGGCAGCGATTCGGGAAGGATGAAAAAGCCGTAGCAGAAATTCACTAGCGCCAGCAGTGCGGCTGCGTAAAACGGCAAGCGCAGATTGATACTGCCGAGCAGGCCGCCGATCGCCGGACCGATAACAAAGCCGATGCCGAACGCGGCGCCGAGAAGGCCATAGCTGGCGGCGCGCTTGTCCGGCGGTGTGACGTCGGCGATGTACGCATTCGCCGTGGTGCCGCTCGCCGCAAACAGGGCGGAAAAGAAGCGGCCGATCAGCAACAGGGGAATCGTGTTCACCATCGCCATGAGCAGGAAATCCACGCCGACGCCGAGATTGGATAGCAACACCAGCGGACGCCGGCCGAAACGATCCGACAATGCGCCATGGATCGGCGAGCAGACGAACTGGATCGCGGCGAACATCGTGCCGAACATGCCGACCCACATCGCCGCCTGCACGATGCTGCCGCCGGCGAACTGCTCGATCAGACCCGGCAGCACCGGAATGACGACGCCAATCGACAGGATGTCGATCAGTAGAGTGACGAAGATGAAAGTCACCGCGGCACGGCGCGGCGTATGTACAGGAGAAGAGTTCAAGTGGTCGCTCCATCGATCATCAAACGCGGCGCGCACAATACAGGATCGGACGCATTAATGCTCATCGTGCGTCGTCGATATCGATGAAGCGCAGGAATTCCGAGCGCGTGCGCGCATCCTCGCGGAACGTGCCGAGCATCTGGCTGGTCACCATCGATACGCCGCGTTTGTGCACGCCGCGCGTGGTGATGCACTGGTGCGTGGCGTCGATCACCACGCCGACGCCGCGCGGTTTGAGCACCGTACCGATGCACTGCGCGATCTGCGCCGTCATCTTTTCCTGCACCTGAAAACGCCGCGCATACGCCTCCACCACGCGCGCGAGCTTGGAAATGCCGACCACTTTGTCGGTCGGCAGATAACCCACGTGGGCGCGGCCGATGATCGGCGCCATGTGGTGTTCGCAGAACGACTCGAACGGAATATCGCGCAGCACGATCATTTCGTCGTAGCCGGCGACTTCCTCGAAGGTGCGGCTCAAGTAGTCGGCCGGATCGATCGCATAGCCGGAAAACCAGTCGCGATACGCCTCCACGACACGCCGGGGCGTATCCAGCAGGCCCTCACGCTCGGGGTCTTCGCCGGCCCAGCGCAGCAGCGTGCGTACGGCTTTTTCGGCCTGTTCCTGATCGACATCGACCTGATCGATCTTCACGGCCTTTGACTTTTTTTTCATGACCGGCCTTGAACGCTGCGCGGATCGTGGGGTGTATCAGTCTAGCAGGCCGTCGGGAAACGCCCGTTGCGGGTCTTGTCAGTGGGTGCACATCAAAGTCAACGCTACCCCGGCGGTTGTGCTCCGGCAGGTTGTGCCCCACCATGCGCGCCCCAACCTTGGCGCTGCGCCGCGCACAACCGGCGCGCGCATATTTCCATTTTCTTCTGTAGACAAGCCTGTGACCGATCTGATCACCCAAGCCGAACACCGTCTGCTGCGTCCGGGCGGCCTCGCCGCCGGCGATCTGGATGGCGTGTTCGCCCGCCTGATGGGGCCGTCGATCGACGCCGCCGACCTGTATTTCCAGCATTCGCGCAGCGAATCGTGGGTGTTCGAGGACGGCATCGTCAAGGAAGGCAGTCATGCGATCGAGCAGGGCGTCGGCGTGCGCGCGCTCGCCGGCGAGAAGGCCGGCTTTGCGTATTCGGACGAAATCGTCCT
>JAISPQ010000029.1 GCA_031274955.1 Rhodanobacter sp. | reverse complement strand
TCCATCTGCGCCAGCGTCTGGTTCGAGAACGAATTGGACATCACGAAGCTGGGATGACCGGTGGCGCAACCGAGATTCACCAGGCGCCCTTCGGCGAGCAGGAAGATCGCGCGGCCGTGCTCGAACGTGTACTTGTCGACCTGCGGCTTGATGTTGGTGCGCACCGCACCGGAGGCGTTCAGCGCATCGATCTGGATCTCGTTGTCGAAGTGGCCGATGTTGCAGACGATCGCCTGATCCTTCATCGCCCGCATATGCCCCAGCGTGATGACATCCTTGTTGCCGGTGGTGGTCACGTAGATGTCGCCGCGGCCGAGCGTGGCCTCGACGGTGTTCACCTCGAAACCTTCCATCGCCGCCTGCAAGGCGTTGATCGGATCGATCTCGGTGACGACCACGCGCGCGCCATACGCGCGCAGCGAATGCGCCGAACCCTTGCCGACATCGCCGTAGCCGCAGATGACCGCGACCTTGCCGGCGAGCATCACGTCCATCGCGCGCTTCAAACCATCGGCCAGCGATTCGCGGCAGCCGTAGAGATTGTCGAACTTGCTCTTGGTGACCGAATCGTTGACATTGATCGCCGGCACCAGCAACTTGCCCGCCGAGGCGAGTTGATAAAGGCGATGCACGCCGGTGGTGGTTTCTTCGGACACGCCTTTCCAGCCCTTGACCACGGTGTGCCAGAAGCCGGGATGTTCGGCTTGCACGCGCTTGAGCAGGTTCTTGATAACCTGTTCCTCGTGATTGGCGGAGGGTGTGTTGACCCAATCGCTGCCGTTTTCCAGTTCATAGCCCTTGTGGATCAGGAGCGTCACGTCGCCGCCGTCGTCGACGACGAGCTGCGGACCGAGCGCGCCGGGGAAGCTCAATGCGGCCAGCGTGCAATCCCAGTATTCCTCCAGCGTTTCGCCCTTCCATGCGAACACCGGCGTACCGCGCGCGGCGACGGCTGCCGCGGCATGGTCCTGTGTCGAGAAGATGTTGCACGAGGCCCAGCGCACGTCCGCGCCGAGGTCTTCCAGCGTACCGATCAGCACGGCCGTCTGGATCGTCATGTGCAGCGAGCCGGTGATGCGTACGCCGGCGAGCGGCTTGGCGGCGGCGTATTTTCTGCGGATCGACATCAGGCCGGGCATTTCCTGCTCGGCGATGTCGATTTCCTTGTGCCCCCAGTCGGCGAGGGCGAGGTCGCGCACCTTGTAATCGTGCGCGGGCGGATTCTTGATGACGGCATTCATGGTGTGGTTCCTCATAGACAGGCTCTTATTTCAAGCCGGCGGCTGCGCGCAGTTCGGCGGCCTTGTCGGTTTTTTCCCAGGAGAACGCGGTGAACGTCTCGCCGTTCGGCCGCTTCGCCTCGTGTGGTGTGCGACCGAAGTGGCCGTAGCTCGCCGTTGCCTGGTACATCGGATGCACGAGGTCGAGCATCTTGATGATGCCGTAGGGACGCAGGTCGAAATGATGGCGGATCAGTTTTTCGATCTTGCCATCGTCGATCTTGCCGGTGCCGAACGTGGTTACCGAAATCGAGGTCGGATGCGCGACGCCGATCGCATACGAGACCTGCACCTCGCAGCGGTCGGCGATACCGGCCGCGACGATATTCTTGGCGACATAGCGCGCCGCGTACGCGGCCGAGCGATCCACCTTCGAGGGATCCTTGCCGGAGAACGCGCCACCGCCGTGCCGCGCCCAGCCGCCGTAGGTATCGACGATGATCTTGCGGCCGGTCAGGCCGCAGTCGCCGACCGGGCCGCCGATCACGAACTTGCCGGTCGGGTTGATGTGGTACTTGGTGCCCTTGTGCAGCCACTTCGTCGGCAGCACGGGCTTCAAGATATGTTCGCGTACGGCTTCGATCAGATCCTTCTGCTTCACGGACGGATCGTGCTGTGTGGACAACACCACCGCGTCGATCGCGACGGCCTTGCCGTTCTCGTAGCGCAGCGTGACCTGGCTCTTGGCGTCCGGGCGCAGCCACGGCAGCGGCGAATTCTTCTTCTTGCGCACCTTGGCCTGCTGCTCGACGAGGCGATGCGACAGATGGATTGCGGCCGGCATGCCGCTGTCGGTTTCGTTGGTCGCGTAACCGAACATCAGGCCCTGATCGCCGGCGCCCTGATCCTCGGGATTCTTACGGTCCACGCCCTGATTGATGTCCGGCGACTGCTTGCCGATGAGATTGAGCACGCCGCAGGTTGCGCCGTCGAAACCGACCTCGCTGGAGTCGTAGCCGATATCGAGAATGACTTTGCGCGTCAACGCTTCCAGGTCGATCCACGCGCTGGTGGTCACTTCGCCGGCGACGATCGCCACGCCGGTCTTGACCATCGTCTCGCAGGCGACGCGCGCGCGCTTGTCCTGCGCCAGGATCGCGTCCAGGACGGCATCGGAAATCTGATCGGCGATCTTGTCCGGATGGCCTTCGGAGACCGATTCGGAAGTGAAGAGGTAGCTGCTCATCGCGGCAAATATCCTTCTATACGGATGTATGGATAAACTAGAAGGCGCGCATCATACACGGCACGGGCGGCGATTGCAGCAGGGAGCAGGGAGCAGGGAGCAGGGAAAAGCGTCCTTCTCCCCCGCGAATGCGCCCCCTGCGTCGTCATTCCCGCGAAAGCGGGACTGCGAAGGCATGGATGCCGAACGGCAAACGCTCCAGGGAAGATAGTCGGAAGATCGCGAACAGGTTCTTGGGAAAGGGCAGGGCAGCCCTTTCTCACCCATCATCGCGCCAGCGTGAAATCATCGAGCATCACCTGGAAGAAACGCGCGGCTTCGCCGCCGGTTACCGCACGATGATCGAAGGTCATCGATAGCGGAATCATGCGATGCGCTTCGAAGCCGCCCATCACCGGCGCCATCTGATGGCGGCCCTTGCCGGCGGCGACGATCGCCACGCACGGTGGCACCACGATCGGCGTCGCGTAGCGGCCGGCGAACATGCCGAAGTTCGATAGCGAGATCGTGTAGCCGCCAAGTTCCCCCGGCGTGATCGAACGCGATTCCACGCCCTCGCGCAGACGGTTTATCGCCACGCGCACGCCGGCCGCATCGAGCATGTCCGCATTGCGCAAGGCCGGCACGAACAGGCCGTCTTCGGTATCCACTGCGATGCCGATGTCTACATGCGGATGCAGGGTGCGGGTGAGGTTCTCGGCGTCGAACCAGGCGTTGAGCGCCGGTACCGCGTGGCATGCCTGCACGATCGCGCGCACCAGACGCACGGTGATGTCGTTGCCCGGCACCCAGGCGTTGATATCGGCGTCGTCGCTGATCGTGGTCGGCACCACCGCCGCATGCGAGGCGGCCATCGTGCGCGCCATCTCCCGGCGTACGCCTTTGAGTTGTTCGGGCTGGCCGGTTACGGCGACGGTCGGCGGCGTCGTACGTATCGGTTTTCCGTTCGCCGAGAGGGTGGTGCGTTGCGCGGACGGCGGGCCGGGATTGGGAATTCGGGATTGGGATTGGGGAGGGGGGAGGCCCGGGGCCGCGCGCTGCGCGGGTGCGGGCGTTTGCGCGGCGGGCGCCGATGGCGCGGTATGCGTGGTGGCTGGTGCCGCGGCGGGTGGGTGCGCCGCCGCATCCTTCACGTCCTTGAGCGTGACCACGCCGTCGGCGCCGCTGGGCGTGACGCGCGCGAGATCGACGCCGAGTTTCTTCGCCAGCGCGCGCACTGCCGGTACGGCCTTGACGCCGCCGATGCTCAAGGCTTGTTCGGCGTGCACGCGCTCGCTGGAGGGCACCGCACCGACCACGGAGCCTTCGTCGGCGCTGGCCGGTGTGTGATGGTGTTCGGTCGTTTCCACTTCGGCGCGCTGTGGCGCGCTCGGATCGATTTCGAAGTCGGCGAGCGCGGCGCCGGTGATGATCACGGTACCGGTTCCGCCATGGGCCTTCACGAGTTTTCCGGAATACGGCGAGGGCAGTTCGACGACGGCCTTGGCGGTCTCCATCGAAACCAGCGGCTCGTCGAGCCTCACGCTGCGGCCTTCTCTCACCAGCCATTCGACGATGGTCGCGTCGGGTAGGCCTTCGCCGAGGTCGGGGAGGTAGAAGGTTTTGATGTCCGCCATGGAAATGTCCGCGAATTTTGTGAGGGGAAAATCGAAGGGTAGGGCAGGGAATCGTGGCTATTTTTCGTTCTTTTCCCGGTTCCCGTTTCTGAGCCTAGCTAGCTCGCTGTCAGTGTGCGTTTTACCGCCGCGACAATCCTCTGGACGCTCGGCAGGTATTTCATTTCGAGCCGGTACAGCGGGATGTGCACGTCATAGCCGGTGACGCGTTCGACCGGAGCGAGCAGATCGTAGATCGACTCCTCGGCGAGCCGCGCGGCAATCTCGGCGCCGAAGCCGGCGGTCTTGGGCGCTTCGTGCACGATCACGCAACGGCCGGTTTTCTTCACCGATTCGCGGATCGTATCGAAATCCAGCGGCGTCAGCGTTGCCACGTCGATCACTTCGACGCCGATGCCTTGCGCGGCCAGCACATTCGCAGCTTCCAGCGCTTCCTTCACCTGCGCGCCCCAGGTCACCAAGGTGGCATCGCTGCCCTCGCGCAGCACGAAGCACACATCCAGCGGCAACGCTTCGCCATCGTCGGGGACTTCTTCCTTGTATTGGCGATAGATGCGCTTGGGTTCGAAAAAGATCACCGGGTCCGGATCGCGGATCGCGGCGAGCAGCAGCCCGTAGGCGCGGCCCGGCGACGAGGGCAGTACCACGCGCAGGCCCGGGATGTTGGTGAACAGGTGTTCGTTCGCTTCGGAGTGGTGCTCGGGCGCGCGGATGCCGCCGCCCCAGGGCGAGCGGAACACCGCCGGACAGGTCATGCGTCCGCGCGTGCTCGTGCGCAGGCGCGCGGCATGGCAGGCGATGTGTTCCATCATCGGATAGATGAAACCCTCGAACTGCGCTTCGGCGACCGGCTTCATGCCTTGCACGGCAAGGCCGACGGTGACGCCGGCGATGGTGAGCTCGTCCAGCGGCATGTCGATCACGCGCTGGGCGCCGAACTTCTGCTGCAAGCCTTGGGTGGCGCGGAATACGCCGCCGTTGACGCCGACATCCTCGCCGAGCACGACGACGCTGGAATCGTTCCGCATTTCGCAGGCAAGCGCCTGCGTGACCGCTTCGATGAGAGTGATGTGTGCCATGAGATTTCCGTGTCAGCGCCCGCGCTCGGCCGCCAGCACGGCGGCGCGTTGCGTTGCCAGGTCAGCCGGTAGTTCGGCATAGGTGTAGTCGAACATCGCCTCGACCGGCTCCGCCTTGATCTGCAGATAGGCGTTCACTTCGGCATCGACTTTGGTCGCGCATTCGGCCTTCCAGGATTCATCTTCCTTGTCCGTCCACGCGTTGAGCGACATCAGATACGCCTTCATGCGCTTGATCGGTTCGCGTTGCCAGGCGGCTTTCACTTCGTCGTCGGAACGGTAACGGTGCGCGTCATCGACCGTGGTGTGATCGGAAAGACGATAGGTGATCGCCTCGATCAGCATGCCGCCGTGACCATGGCGCGCGCGTTTCATCGCGTAATCCATGGCGGTACGCATGGCGATCAGATCGTTGCCGTCCACTTGCAGGCATTCCATCCCGGCGGCGATACCTTTTTGCGCGAGCGTCTTTGCGGCGGTCTGCACGTTGCGCGGCATCGAGATCGCCCACTGGTTGTTGATGATGACGGTGACCAGCGGCAATTGCATCGCACCGGCGATATTGAGCGCGCCGGCAAAATCGCCCTTGGACGTTCCGCCGTCGCCGACCGCGGCCACCGCCACGCGTGGTTCCTTGCGCAGCTTGAACGCCAGCGCCGAACCGGCCGCCAGCAGACATTGCGTGGCGATCGGCACGCAACAGGGATAATCATGGTGCGGTGCGGAGAAGTAGCTGCCGCGCTCGTCGCCGCCCCAGTGCTGCAATACTTCGCGCGCTTTCACGCCGCGACAGAACTGCGTGCCGTGTTCGCGGTAGGTCGGTGCGAACACATCGTCTTCCTGCATGGCGCTGCCGATCGCCACCTGCGCGGCTTCGTGGCCCAGGGTCGGGGGATAGGTCCCGATCTTGCCGGTGCGTTGCAGCGCAATGGCTTTGGTGTCGAACGCACGTATGTAGAGCATGAGCCGGTACAGTTCGATGAGCTGGCGGATGTCGCGCGCGAACGCCGGCAAGTCGTTGCGCACGAGCTTGCCCTCCGCATCCAGATATTGCAGAAATTCGATTTCGAACGTGGCTGCGATGGGCAAGGGGCCTCTCCGGGGTTTTGTCCGCACCGTCGCGGACTGGCGAGGATAGCCGCCGCGGCGGGCGAGGATCAAATGGGACGATCAAATGGAAGGGCTGCCACAGTAAGCAAGACCCGCGTGCGCCGCAAGACATGACGTAACACACAAGACGTGACATAACACACTTGACGTAACACGGCATGGGCGGCTGTAGTTAGAGCCTGCCTGCGAAGAAACCCATGTCCACGACCGCCGCCAGCACGCCCACGCCGCCGAGCTTCCCGCAGAGGATGGGGCATCCGCGCCCGCTGTGGATGTTGTTCATGACCGAGTTCTGGGAACGTTTCGCGTTCTACGGTACTCGCTGGGCGCTGGTGCTCTACATCGTCGCGCAGTTCCATGGCGGCGACGCGGCGGGCGAAATGCCGGCGAACCGGATCTACGGCGCGTATCTGGCGCTGGTGTATGCGAGCGCGATCTTCGGCGGCTACATCGCCGACCGTGTGCTCGGCTATCAGCGCACCATCCTGCTCGGCGCCGTGGTGATGGCCGTGGGGCTGTTCATGATCGCCTGGCCGGATCAGCGCCTCTTCGAGATCGGGCTGGCGACGATCATCTGCGGCAACGGTCTGTTCAAGCCGAACATTTCCACGATGGTCGGCCAGCTCTACGACATCCACGACAGCCGCCGCGACGCCGGCTTCACGATCTTCTACATGTGCATCAATCTCGGCGCGATGGTCTCGCCGGTGGTCACTCAGTATCTGGCCGAATCGGTATTCGGCACTGGATACATGCCCAGCTACCAATACGTGTTCATCGCCTCCGGCGTGGGCATGCTGCTCGGGCTGGTGTGGTTCTGGCTCGGTCGCCGCGGCTTGCAGGGCATCGGCCGCCCGCCCGCGGACAGCGCCGGCAGGCACAAGATGGTGTACGTGTGCATCGGCGTGCTCGTGGCGATTCCGCTCGCCTATGCACTGCTCGCCATGGGCGCGATGACGCTGATGTGGATACTGGGCATCATGTTTGTCGCGCTGTGCGGCCTGCTGCTTGTGGAGAGCATCCGCGAAGGCAGCGTGCAGCGCGACAAGACCCTCGCCATGCTGATCATCTTCGTGTTCAACGTGCTGTTCTGGGCATTCTACGAACAGGCCGGCAGTTCGTTCACGTTCCTCGCCGACCGCATCGTCGATCGCCAGTTCGGCGACTGGACATTCCCCAACGCATGGTTCCAGTCGGTCAACTCGCTGGCGATCATCGCGCTCGCACCGCCGATCGCGATGGTCTGGGTCTGGCTCGGTCGCCGCACGCTGGAACCATCGATCCCGCGCAAATTCGGTCTGGGCCTGATCTTCAACGCTCTGGCATTTCTGCTCTTGATGTTCGCCCTGTCCAGTCTCGTGAACGATGCCGGCAAGATACCGTTCTGGACGTTGTTCATGGTCTACGTGCTTCAATCAATCGGCGAGCTGTGTCTGTCGCCGATCGGCCTGTCGATGGTGACCAAGCTCGCGCCGGTGCGGCTGGTCGGCTTGGGCATGGGCGGCTGGTTCCTGTCCACCGGTATTGGTGACAACCTGTCGGGCATCTTCGCCAGTGTCCTTAGCGGTGCGAGCGGCATGACCACGCAATCCGCGCTGACCGGCTACACGTTCGGGTTCTGGACACTGGTCGGTTCGGGCGTACTGCTGTTTCTGATCGGACCGCTGATCGACCGCCTGATGCACGGCGTGCGCTGACGGATCCGACGGCGTGGGAATCCACTGTTATTTGCCTGTATGGGCATGAGTGTTTTTTGTCTATGGTTTTGTGTGGTTCCGTATTATGAAATATTGCATGACATGACCGGCGCGCCAGGTAATAAAGTGGCAATGGACATCAGCCAGTGGCATTACCCGTGTAACGCGCGTAACGATTTGGTTGGCCAGTACGTGAGTTGGCTCGTCGATATAGGCGCGCGTACGCTCGCCCTGTTCGCGGAACGGGGGCGCTGGCAAAACGGAGTTCTTCCTGACCGGCTTCGCGCAGAAGAGCACAGATACCGGTTGGGTGCTGGTATCTGGGGATATGTGGCGTGTGCGGCACGACCCGGCAAATGGCATCGGTACCTGATGGCGTATGCCCGGGCCGGTGCGGCGGCGCCAGGCTTCATGCCGGGATGGTCGGGATGCCGGCTACGCGTATACCCATGATGTCGGCAAGTACTCAAACGCTGCGTTTGCAATACTATCGGCAAGTGCCGAACTTCGGTGACGCGCTCAATCCACTGCTTGCCGCCCGCGTCTTTGGCAATATTTTCAGCGATGCCGCGGCGGAGCATTTGCTGTTCATAGGCACCATTATCGAACCCGCCGCGCCCGCTGGTGTCCACGAGATCATTGTCGGCGCCGGCGCCGGCTACCTGCAGGGGCCGTTTTCGCTGGACAACAGAACCGTGCTGTGCGTGCGTGGTCCACTGACCTGTAACCTGCTGAATATCGACAGCGCATATGCCGCGATCGACCCCGCCAGCCTGGCCGCCCGTTTCTTCGCCCCCACCGTGGCGGTGGCGGCGATACCGGCATTCATGCCGCACCATCAAACACACGCGGTCGCCGGCGGGGTGCTGGAGTCGCTATGTCGTGATGCGGGCATCGATTACATTTGCCCTGTTGATGAACCCTTGGCGGTGATGGCGAAGATCTCGGGCGCGGCCTGCCTGATTACCGAGGCGTTGCATGGGGCCATCGTGGCGCACTCCTACGAGGTTCCGTGGGTGCCGGTGGTTTTGGGGCCGCAGATCCTGGGGATCAAGTGGCGGGACTTCGCGGCGACGATCGGCACCGTCTATGCTCCGGTCGATATCTGTCCCAACATCGCCTTCGATGGTGCCGTGTGTGCGGCGAATGTCATGAAATATGCGTTGGCGCGGATGGGCATGGGCAAAGCCAGGTACCGGTACTATCCTATCCGGCGATCCACGCCCGCGGTACTTGGCCGGTTGCAACGGGCGCTGGTGCAACTCACGCGCGGACCGTTTGTGGTATCCGATCCGGCGGTGCAGGCGCGGTCGATCCAGCGGTTGGACACCGCCATCGAGCGGTTTCATGAACTGCGCGGGCACGCCGCAACGGCGGGCGGTGCACGGCGGGACGGCCGCCATCGTGTTGCAGTGTCGCCTCCGCGCGTATCGGCAACCGTGTGACATGCCGCATGGGATGACCTGTGTATCGGTTCACGACGGGATACGGCGCGGCGTGCTGTAATAAGCCATAGCCATGCGCGTACCACGTATCGGCCCTGTTTCCATTCGATGAATCGGTGGCTACCGACATGAAGAACGCTCACCCGCAAGACAAAGCAAAGACCACGAAAAAGGGCCCCGGCAGTGCGGGAAGCGCGCTGGTTGCGAACATTCCGCGGCAGATCGAACAGGTCACCGTGGAAAACGCGATGGAAGCCACCAAGCAGGGGAAACTGGCCACGCTGCATCATATGCTGGCCACCGTAGGCGCGGACGGTCTGGCCGATGCGATGAGTGCCCTGATGCATGGCCTGTCGCCGGATGAAGCCGGCAAACTGCGCGATGCGATGATGCAAAGCGGGCCGGATGTGCGGCAACGCGAGCCGGTCCACCCGGACGAGGAATTGTCGGCGCACTGGCGCAGCGGCGAATACCCGTACAAGAACCGCCTGTCGCGGCGCAATTACGAAAGGCAGAAATACGCTTTGCAGGTGGAGTTGCTCAAGCTGCAGGCGTGGGTACGCGAAACCGGCCAGCGCGTCATCGTCCTTTTCGAGGGTCGCGATGCGGCGGGCAAGGGCGGTACCATCAAGCGTTTCATGGAGCATATGAACCCGCGCGGCGCGCGCGTCGTCGCGCTGGAAAAACCGACCGAACACGAACGCACGCAATGGTATTTCCAGCGGTATACGCAGCATCTTCCTTCCGCCGGCGAGATCGTGCTGTTCGATCGCTCCTGGTACAACCGCGCCGGCGTGGAGCGCGTGATGGGTTTCTGTGCGGTCAGCGAATACGATGAGTTCATGCAGCAGGCGCCCGAGTTCGAGCGCCATCTCGTGCACAGCGGCATTCACCTGTTCAAGTTCTGGTTCTCGGTCAGCCGCGAAGAGCAGCGGCGGCGCTTCAAGGAACGGCGGATTCATCCGCTCAAGCAATGGAAGTTGAGTCCGATCGATCTGGCCTCGCTGGATAAATGGGATGCCTACACGCAAGCCAAGGAGGCCATGTTCGCGCGGACCGATACCGCCGATGCACCGTGGACGGTGATCCGCTCGGACTGCAAAAAGCGCGCGCGTCTCAACGCGATGCGTTTCGTCCTGCACAGATTGCCGTATAGCAAACGCGATCTGTCCGTCGTCGGTCCTGTGGACCCGCTATTGGTGGGACGCGCACTGATAAAGCAGGGATGATCCATGCCACAGACAACCGCGCAGCCCACGGCTCACGGCCGGCTTTGCGCTGAAGACCGGCCCACGCCATGGTATCTGCGTCGAATCGAATCAATCCACAGACTCAGCCAGCAATGTAACGCTGCAAATATTCGATTTGCTCGCCCTGCTCGCTGATCACGGCCTTGACCAGATCGCCGATCGAAACGATGCCGATCACTTTGTTTTTTTCGATCACGGGCAGATGGCGCATACGCCGATCCGTGCACAGATGCATGCAGGTTTCGACGGTATCGTCCGGGGTTACGGTGAGCACCGGCGTGCTCATGATGTCGCGCACCGGTGTATCGTTCGGCGAGCAGCCTTTGAGAATCACCTTGTGCATATAGTCGCGCTCGGAAACGATGCCGAGCAATTCGTTGCCGCGCATGACCAGCAATGAGCCGATGTGGTGATCGGTCATGATGCTGGCCGCGTTGAGGATGGATTCATCCGGACCGATGGCGTGAGTCTGGTTGCCCTTGTCCGCCAGGAGATGCCTGACCTGAAGCATGCACGCCTCCTAATTCTAAATTCTGTGTGCGGCGAAATGTCGCAGTGATAAGTCTAATGCCAACGCAGGCAGGCATCAAACCCCGTTGTTCCCGTGTAGACAGGTATTTCCTGCTTCGTCATTCCCGCCTTCGCGCATAAGCGCTAACTTAAATTTCACTTTTGCAGTATCCTCCTCCCACCGAACAACTGAGAGGAGGATCGCATGGAAGAATCGTCGGAGCAGCCCGCTGCGAATGTCATCCGGCTTGATGAGGACTGGCGCTTGATCGAATCGTTGTTGCCAGAGGGTTGGATGGACAAAGCGCGGCAATTGCGCGCCTTCCGACGTGCGCGCGGCATCGCCGATG
>JAISPQ010000006.1 GCA_031274955.1 Rhodanobacter sp. | reverse complement strand
CCGACGTGCGCAATGAGATCGCGCAGGCCGTTCTGACCACCGTGGCCGCCGTCGAACTTCAGGCGCGCGGTGCCCGGCGGCAGATCCAGATCGTCGTGCACGACCAGCATTTCCTCGGGTTCGATCTTCCAGTAACGCAAGGCCGTGCCGACCGCGGCGCCGCTGGCGTTCATGTAGGTAGCCGGTTTCAGCAACCACAGCGACTGCCCGCCCAAGACGATCTTGGCGGTTTCGCTGCGCAGTTTGGATTCAACACCAAAACGCGCGTTTTCACGCTGCACGAGCGCATCGACCAGCCAGAACCCGGCGTTGTGCCGCGTCCTGAGATGTTCGGCCCCGGGATTGCCGAGGCCAACGATAAGACGCAGGCCCGCCATGCGATGCACCGCCGCGGTCTTCCGCGCGATGGCGCGGAAGACCACCGCCGAGGATTATTTCTTCTCGTCTTTCTTCTGCGCCGATGCGGGAACGCTCGCCGCCGTAGCCGCCGCCGCGCCTTCGGCCCCCGCAGCCGCATCGGGCGCGGCTTCGACTTCCTCGCGGACTTCGCGAGCGGCGACGACGGTGCGATCGTGCTCCTTGCCCAGACGCAGTTCGGGAATCTCCACGCCGGCCGGCAGCTTGATATCGGATAGGTGAACGGTTTCGTCGGTCTTCAGCGCCACCAGATCCACTTCGATGTATTCCGGCAGATCCTTCGGCAGACAGGAGACTTCCACTTCGGTCAGTTCGTGCGTGATGACGATGCCCGAGGTCTTGCCCGCCGGCGACTGTTCCTGATTCAGGAAGTGCAGCGGCACGCGCACGCGGATCGCCTCGTTCTCGTTGACGCGCTGGAAGTCCAGATGCAGCACGAGTTGCTTGAACGGGTGACGCTGCATATCGCGCAGCAGCACCTTCTGCACGTCACCGCCCAGGCTGAGGTCGAGGATCGACGAGTAGAACCATTCGCTCTGGCTGGCGTGCCAGACATCCTTGTGGGCGAGCTGGATGCTGACCGGTTTGAGTTCGCCACCGTAGACGATGGCCGGAACGAAACCAGCGCGACGCAGGCGGCGGCTCGCACCCTTGCCTTCGTCATTGCGCTTTTCGACATTGATTACATGAGTCTTTGCCATTTTCAGTATTGCCTTTTTGCTAGTGAGCCGCCTTGCGGCGGCGAGGAGCCTCTCCCGCGACCAGGAGAGGCTGGAATTTTGCTGGCATCCATGCCGGACTTTTCAAAATATTTGCCGTCCTCCATGACGGCGAAGAACACACCGGCATCCATGCCGGACTTTTCAAAAGAGCATTCTTTCCCCCGCTCCCTACTCCCTCAACCCTGCTCCCTGCTCTAATCTACATACAACGAACTCACCGATTCGCCAAGGGCGATACGGCGGATCGTTTCTGCCAACAATTCCGCGACGGAAAGTTGGCGGATGCGCGCGCAGTTTCTGGCTGCGTCCGACAACGGAATCGTGTCGGTGACGACCAGTTCATCGATCTGCGATCCATCGATATTGCGGATCGCCGGACCCGACAGCACCGCATGCGTGCAATACGCAACGACCTTGCGCGCGCCCTGTTTTTTCAGCGCGGCAGAAGCCGTGCACAGCGTGCCGGCCGTATCCACGATGTCGTCCACCAGCACACAGACCTTGTCCTCGACCTCGCCGATGATGTTCATCACCGTCGCCTCGTTCGGGCGCGGGCGGCGCTTGTCGATGATCGCCAGATCCGCATCGTCCAACCGCTTGGCGAGCGCGCGCGCGCGCACCACGCCGCCCACATCCGGCGATACGACGATCAGATCGTCATTCGCGTAATAGCGCCAGATGTCCGCAAGCAGCACAGGCGAGGCGTATACATTGTCGAGCGGAATGTCGAAGAACCCCTGGATCTGGTCCGCGTGCAGATCAACGGTCAACACATGGTCGGTGCCGACCTCGCCGATCATCCCCGCGACGACCTTCGCCATGATCGGCACACGCGCCGAACGCGGGCGACGATCCTGACGCGCGTAGCCGAAGTACGGAATCACCGCGGTTACGCTGCCCGCCGAAGCGCGCTTGAGCGCGTCGATCAGCGCCAGCAGTTCCATGAAATGACTGGCCGTCGGCGCACACGTGGGCTGCACGACGAATACGTCCCGCCGACGGACGTTTTCCTCGATCTCGATCTGCATCTCGCCGTCGCTGAAGCGGCCGACCAGCGCCTTGCCCAGCGGCACGCCCAGCCGCGCGCAAATCGCCGACGCCAGATCGCGATTGGCATTGCCGGTGAAGACCACGATGCCCGATGCGCTCAAATTGGTGTCCATGTCTCACTCCGCGGTTCAAGCCGGCTGTCCCTGCCGTGGCGACCCGGGAACGAATCGCTCGTGCCTTGAAATACACTCTCTCCCTACGGTCATGGCGGGTCATACGCCACCCCGGAGGATGAAAGAGTGGTTGCGCCAACACCATCCCCCCCACCCAAACCTTCCCCTTGAAGGAGAGAGCTTTTTCTCCCCTCTCCCGCAAGCGGGAGAGGAGTTGGGGGAGAAGGCGCGCGACACGGCTTCACCGCACCCGCGCGTCTGGCGTATGGCGCAGCACGTGGCGCGGCTCCGCCGCCGCCCGTGCGTTTTGAGAAAGGGCAGGATGCCCTTTCTCAATAAATATCAGGCCGTCAACAGACGGCATGAGTGCGATCCATGGATGGATCGCCCGCGGATCGGCGCTGCAAGGCGTCGATCCGGCGTAGCACGTGGCGCGGCTCCGCCGCCGCCCGTGCGTTTTGAGAAAGGGCAGGATGCCCTTTCTCAATAAAATATCAGGCCGTCAACAGACGGCATGAGTGCGATCCAT
>JAISPQ010000230.1 GCA_031274955.1 Rhodanobacter sp. | reverse complement strand
GGCGGCGGAGGGGTTTCGCCGGCACATCGAGCCGAAGCTGAAGCCGGCCTTGCGCGAACGCATCGACGTGCTCGCGTTGCCGTCGACGAGTCCGGCCAACGCGTCGATGCCGCGAACGGCGAAATTCGCGCAATGGAGCGCGCTGCTGCGCTACGCGAACGGCGGCTGAGGCAAATCCCTCCCCGCGAGACGAGCGCCCGTTTTCAGCCACCCTCGGCCATGCGCCGTTCGATACGATCCAGATGCGCTCGATGCGACCGGCGGTCGAGTAACCTGTACGCGCCCACTTTCACCGCGCTGGCAACGAGGAAAAATACCAGCGCGTAACCCCAAACGAGCAACGCCAACCCCCAGCCGACCGGCGTCATGAACAGGCCATAGACAACCGCCAGCGTGCCCAACAGTTGCGTAATTTCACAGGGCACGACCAGCTTCCAGCTTGGCCAGGGGTGCTGCCAGAATGGCCCGGTGTTGCGCGTCAGGTAGATCGTCATGTGGCCGGAGACCAGCAGCTTCAGGAAAATCATCGCCTGCACGGTGCCGTCCGGCAGATGCAGATAATCGCGCGCGATCCAGAACAAGCCGAAACTTTCCAGCACGCCATAGGTGCCGAGCACCGAGGCGATGATCAGCACGCGGCGCATGTTCCAACTGACCGGGCGCGGCGCGACCAGCGCGTTGTCGTAGGCGATCATCATGATCGGCAAATCGTTGAGCAGCGCCAGCAGCACGACCATGATCGCCGTCACCGGATAGAAATTGAAAATCAGGATGCAGGCAGTCATGAACAGCAGCAGGCGCATCGTTTCGGTGATGCGGTAGATCGCGTAGCTGTTCATGCGGCCGAAGATGCGGCGGGCTTCTTCCAGCGCGGTGGTGATGACGCCGAGACCCGGTGCGGTCAGCACCAGATCGGCGGCGGCGCGGGCTGCGTCGGTGGCGCCGCTGACGGCGATGCCGACATCGGCTTGTTTCAAGGCCGGCGCATCATTTACGCCGTCGCCGGTCATGCCGATGATGTGGCCGGCACCCTGCAACGTTTTGACGATCCTGAATTTGTGTTCGGGAAACACGCGGGCGAAACCATCGGCGGCGACGATGCGTTCGGCGGGCACCGTTGTGCCGTCCTTGAACACGGTTTCGGCGGCGATGATGCTCTGAGCCAAACGCAGTTGGCCGGCGATTTGTTTGGCGATGGCTTCGTGATCGCCGGTGATCATTTTCACCGACACGCCCATCTCGCGCATTCTGGCGATGGTCGCCGCGCTGTCGTCGCGCGGCGGGTCGAACAGCAGAATCAAGCCAAGAAATTGCCAGCCGCCTTCCGCACTGCGAGCCACGCCCAGCGTGCGATAGCCATTGGCGCCGTCCCGCTCGACCTGCGCGGTGATCGCTTGCCGCGTCGCGTCGTCCGGCGCGCACAGATCGATTATGACTTGCGGCGCGCCTTTGGCGACCTTGAAATGCCGACTACCCTGCGCGACTTCGGCTTCGGAACGTTTGCTGACGGGATCGAAGGGCTTGAAATTTTGAATCGCATAACCGGTGGTCAGCTTGCGGTCCGCATCGCGGGCGAGAATCGCCGTGTCGATCGCATCGGGCGCATCGCGCTGCGAAGCCAGGATGGCCGCCAGCAGCAGATCTTGCTCCGCCACGCCGTTGGCCGGTTGTGGCGTACCCAGGGTCAATTCGTTTTTGGTCAGCGTGCCGGTTTTATCGCTGCACAGAATATCCATGCCGGCCATTTCTTCGATGGCGACCAGCCGCGAAACGATGGCCTTGAGTTTCGCCAGCCGCTCGGCACCAATCGCCATCGTCACCGACAACACCGCCGGCAGCGCGACCGGAATCGACGCCACAGTCAGAATCAATGCGAACTGCACCGCATCCAGCAACGGATCGCGGCGGAGTAGTGCCGCCAGCACGATCACCAGCACCAGCCCGATCGTCACCATGATGAGGAAGTTGCCGATCTTCAGCACCGCACGCTGAAAGTGCGATACCGAACTGGCCTGCTCGACCAGATTCGCGGTCTTGCCAAAATAAGTGCTCATGCCGGTGGCGGTGATCACACCGCTCATTTCGCCTTGTTTGGCGATGGAGCCGGAATAGGCGTCGTCGCCGGCTTTCTTGTCCACCGGCAGCGATTCGCCGGTCAGCGCCGATTGATCGACACTGAGATACGCGCCATCCACCAGTTTGATGTCGGCCGGCACCACACTACCCAACTTGACCAGCACCAAATCGCCGGGCACCAGCAATTTGGCCGGCACATCCTTCCACACGCCATCGCGTTTCACCCGCGCCTGCAAGGCCAAACGCTGCTTGAGCAACTCGATGGCGTTGTCCGCCTTGAATTCCTGCCAGAAGCCGACGCCGGCGTTGATCAACAACATCAAGGTGATCACCGCAAGATCGTCCCAATGCTCAAGCACCGCGGACAACACGATCGCCGCCTCAATCATCCACGGAATCGGCCCCCAGAAATACCGCGCCAGCCGCTGCAAGGCGCTGACATGATGCTCGACCAGCGTGTTCTCGCCGTACTGGGCGAGCAACCGGGCGGCTTCGGCTTCGCTTAATCCTTCCGGCCGGTATTCGGCGGTCGTGTCGGCAGTGGTGGCAGGCGCAATCGCATCGGCACCCATGAAAACCTCTTTGCGGCCATATACAACTCGATGCAAGAAAGTGTAGCAAGGAGAACGGAATGCGTGTCGGCGCAGCGTACGCCCGTTCACTTAAGGAACCTCTGCACAAGCGTAGCGAGCGAAGGCCGCTGGAGCGCAGGAACCGGAGTTTACTCGAATGTAAATGAGGATTACGCGCGGCAATCCTGCCGCGCGCCCTTCGGGCCGGCTCCGCCGTTCGCTTCGGCATCCATGCCTTCGCAGTCCGAGCACCGCCGGCGCGCAATCCGTCGAGCGCAGTAGCTTGTGCAAAGGTTCCTTAAAGGTGAGGAAAAAACTCCTGCTCTTGCCCCTTCGCCGAGGTTCTCACTGTGGCACCCGGATGCGTCGCCACACCGCGCGGCTGCTCATGCGCAGCTGGTCGCCCAGGTCCATGCGGCCCCGCGTGGTTTTGATGATGCCCTGGGTGAACCGGGTCGGCTTGCTGTAGTCGATGCGCACATCCACCACCACCGGCTGGCCGCCGCGCGCGCGCTCATCGGCGGCGGCGATCACGCGCTCGATGTCGGCGTCGCCGGCCATCTCGAAATACGCGGCGCCCACCGCGTCGGCGATGCCGCGCAGCCGCACTTCGGGCAGCACGCTGCA
>JAISPQ010000165.1 GCA_031274955.1 Rhodanobacter sp. | reverse complement strand
GCCGTGGTCGAACAGGAACGGCAGCGTGTCGCCGACTTCACCACGCAACTCCATGGGCTGCGCGAACAAGCTACGCGGTTGTAGAGGCCGGGAATCGACAGTGATTTTCATGCCTCGCCGGACCAACCCGCGGCGGCGGCTTCGCTCATTTCCTCAATGGTGACCACCTTCCGGGTCTTGCCGGTGAGCAAGCCCAGAAAGCCATCAATGGTCCCGCTCGGCCGTGCGGCCTTCAACTCGGCCCGGCCGTCAGGCAGCAAGTCCAGACTTGATCGGGCCGGCCCGAATCTTGGCTTTCCGCGGTCATTCACTCTTCTTCGGGCAACAGCTCCATCGCCATGACGATCGCATCCTCGCGACCTCTTTTCGTGGGATAGTAGTTCGGACGTCGGCTGAGTTCGTTGAAGCCGACCGATTCGTACAGCGCGATCGCGCGTCGGTTCGACGGACGTACTTCCAGATAGATGCGTGCGCAACGCAGCCAGCGCGCGAGGCCGATCAGCCGCATGACGATGCGTCGGCCGTGGCCGTAGCCCTGCTCGATGGGCGCGACACCGACATTGAGAATATGTGCTTCGCCAGCGCCCCAGGAGAGCACGCCATAGCCGACGATATTGCCCGCACCCACGAGCACATCGCATTCGTAATGGGCGCGCATGCAGTCGAGGAAGGTGGCACGGCTCCACGGAAATTCATAGGCGGCCGCTTCGATCGCCGCGACCCGATCCAGGTCGGTGGGTTGCATGCGCCGGAACTCCAGCGGTCTGGATGTCAGGATAGCCACCATGTCGGACGTGTCCGCATCGCGCTGTGGTCGCGCGATGATCGTGCTACGTCGCCGCTATCGCAAGTCGGCGCGGCTACGGACGATGCTGCGCACTACGCGCCGCAACTCGCTCCACAGCGCACGCTTGGCGGAGCCATGGCCGATCAGTGTCGGCCATTCGTCGGTGACGACCCAGCCGATTTCACGCTGCCGCTGCGCGGGTATGCGCGCACCGATCTCACGCGCGTGCGCTTGGCCGCATACGATCACGGCGGCAGCAGCAGCAAGCGCCGCCGCGTCCGGCGTTTCCGTGCACAGGCACCGCACACCCATGCAACGCAGTGCGCGTTCGATATCCGTGATCAACGCGGGGACGCGCGGCGCCATATCGCCGGCGATTAACAGCACATCGACAGGTTCCGCGCGCGCATTCATCGATTCCGCACGCCCTGGCGTTTCCGGCGCGCGCGTTGCCATGCTACGCGGCACGTAAACGTCGATCCCCATCTCGGCGAGACGGCGCAGGCTGGCCTCATCGTGCATGCGGGCAGGGGGGGAGATGAGACAGGCTCTTAGGCGCGGTCATTCCTCGCCCTTTCCCGATCCGCGCTGCGCACGCAGGCTGCGTTTGTGACGCAGGCCCCAGAGCGTTAGCGCCGGCCCTGACAGCACATACACGACGGCCATGGTGAATAACACGTGTGGCGTGTCTACAGCCAGCGCAGCCAGAACCAGGATCACGACCGGAATCCAGATGAACGGTACGCGCTCGGATTTCGGCCATGTCTTGAAGCTGAAATAGCGCACACGGCTAATCATCAAGAGACCCGCCACTATCGCGATCACGGGCGTGACGAAATCCATGTCGCCGACGCGAAGGCCAAACAGCCCCTGGCCAAACAGACCCTTGGTCTCGATCGCCCATACGAAGGACATGCACAATCCGGCCGCGGCTGGACTGGACAGGCCCTGAAAATAGCGTTTGTCAGCGACGCCGACTTGTGTATTGAAGCGGGCCAGCCGCAGCGCCGCGCAGGCGGTGTAGATGAACGCGGCGGCCCAGCCGAGCTTGCCCCAGCCCGAGCCATAGGCCTTCAGTGCGGACAGCGACCAGGTGTACAGCACCAGCGCGGGCGCAAGACCGAAGCTCACCAGGTCCGACAGGCTGTCGTACTGCACGCCGAACTCGCTCTGTGTGCCGGTGAGGCGTGCTACGCGCCCGTCGAGGCTGTCGAAGATGCCGGCGATGAACACGGCAATCGCAGCATCGGTGTAGTGGCCACCGATGCCGGCAATGATCGCGTAGAAGCCGGCGAACATCGCACAGGTGGTGAACAGGTTGGGGAGCAGGTAGATTCCGCGTGGCGGTTTGCGCGCGCCCGTTGATGTCTCGCCCATGTCGATCTACGGTACTTTTGGGAAACAAGTGATGAAGTGTAGCGTGAACTTTCGGAAGCCTGTTTGTCCAAGAAGCTCCTCGCCTCGTGCGCGGCCCGTTCGGTGAATGGCTCGGTTCCCACCAGATGCTTTTGTTTCGGACATCTGTGATGCTATGCCATCATCGGTCTTGATCATTCCATCACCCGTAACGCGGAATTCCACCATGACTCGCAACTGGCTCCTGTTTGCACTGCTGACCGTCGGCCTGCCCGTCACCGCTACCGAAATGTATACTTGGACCGATGCCAACGACGTAAAGCATTTCTCCGACTCACCGCCGCCGAACGCGACCAAGGTGCAGAAAATCAAAGTCACCGGCGGCATCACCACGCGCACGACGGAGGATCTGCCCAAGACCGACACCAATACCACAGCCGGCCCCACGATGGCCGCCGCGGCCGGTTATACGCCTGAAGACATCAAGCGCAACTGCGAAATCGCCAGGAAGAACCTTGCGAGCTTCCAGACACAGAAGCCGCAGGCCGACGAAAATGGCGAAGCGACCGATCCCAAAAGCCGCCAGGATCAGATAGATCGCGCGAATCAGCAGATCAAGCTGTTCTGCGGCGAATAAGCGCCTGTTTACGAGCTCGCTGCGGGTGGGGTAAGGCCCGAAGAGCCTAAACAGGCTCTAAACACGCCAAGGAAGGATGACTGCGTCCTGTGCGCAACCCCTCTGCCCAGGAACCTGCCGGTTCAACGTCACAAGCGAGGCTCGCTGGCGGGTGGAAAGAACGGCCACATCGGTCTCGGGGCGCAAGCCGGAGACGCCACGGGCGCTGCATCGGTGTACCTCCGATGCTGGAGTTTATGGGTATCGAAGCTAAATAAAATTTTAATACAAACAGCAAGTTATAAAAAAATTTTTAAATGCAAATTCTTGTCAAGTAATGGGCGCGCATCACCCTACTGCAGCGGTCAAACCCGTCGTTGGCCTGCATATAATGTATTGCGCATCACAAAAATATGGCCGGGATGATGCGCCGCGCAGTGGGTACTCCAAGTTGTTTCTCAAAAAGTTCTAGAATTCACGGCTGTATTTTCGTACCCGGAATCCCGATGCGCCTATCTCGCTTTCACCTCGTCACCGTCAAAGAAGTCCCCGCCGATGCGGAGATCGCCAGCCATCGCCTGATGCTGCGCACCGGCATGATCCGCAAACTTGCGGCTGGTTTGTATACGTGGTCGCCGCTGGGTTTGCGCGTGTTGAGCAAGGTGGAAACTGTCGTGCGCGAGGAAATGAATCGCGCCGGTGCGCTCGAAGTGCTGATGCCGTCGATTCAGCCGAAAGAGTTGTGGGAAGAAACCGAGCGCTGGGAAAAATTCGGTGGCCAGTTATTGAAGATCACCGATCGCAAGGGGGCGGAGTATTGCTACGGTCCGACGCATGAGGAAGTCATCACCGACTTTGCGCGTAACGAGCTGAAAAGCTACAAGCAGTTGCCGGTCAATTTCTACCAGATTCAGACCAAGTTTCGCGACGAGATCCGGCCGCGCTTCGGCGTGATGCGCGCGCGTGAGTTTCTGATGAAGGATGCGTATTCGTTCCATCTGGACACGGAGTGTCTGGCGCGCGAATACCACTCGATGTACGACACCTATGGCCGTATCTTCACGCGGCTGGGTTTGCGTTTTCGCGCCGTGCAGGCCGATACCGGCGCAATCGGTGGTAATGCGAGCCATGAGTTCCAGGTATTGGCCGATTCGGGTGAGGATGCGATCGCGTTTTCGGATGCATCGGATTACGCCGCGAACGTGGAAATGGCCGAGGCGCTTGCGCCGACGGTACAGCGTCCGGCGCCGTCCGCCACGCTGGAGCGTGTAGTGACGCCACAGCAGAAAACCATCGACGAAGTCAGCGCATTTCTCGATGTGAACCCTGCGCAATGTGTAAAGACGATTCTCGTGCGCGGTCGCGAAGGCCTCGTTGCACTGTGCGTGCGCGGCGATCACGAAATCAACGAAGTAAAAGCCGCGCGTCTGGCCGAATTGCCCGGTGAATCGGTACTGGCTGACGAGACGGCCATCGTGCAAGTTACCGGTACGCGCCCCGGCTTTATCGGTCCGGTCGGTTTGCCCGATTCGGTCCCGGTGATCGTGGACCACAGTGCGGCCGTGATCGCCGATTTCGTTTGCGGCGGCAATCTGGATGGCACGCATTATCGAGGTGCCAACTGGGAGCGCGACGCGCGTATCACGCATATGGCTGATTTACGTAAGGTAGTGGAAGGCGATCCTTCACCGGACGGCCACGGTACGCTGAAGATCGCGCGCGGTATCGAAGTCGGCCATGTATTCCAACTTGGCCCGAAATACGCGCAAGCCATGGGCGCTAGCGTACTGGATGCTGCCGGTAAGGCGGTGCAGATGCAAATGGGCTGCTATGGCATCGGCGTCAGCCGTATCGTTGCCGCGGCGATCGAGCAGAATCACGATGCCGCCGGCATTATCTGGCCGGAGCCGATGGCGCCATGGCGTGTGGTCATCTGCCCGATCAATGCGGCGCAGAATGCCCAGGTCCGCGAGGAAGCCGAGAAACTTTATGAAGAACTCTCGGCGCGCGGCGTCGAAGTCCTGCTCGACGATCGCGGCCTGCGTCCCGGTCCAATGTTTGCCGATATGGAATTGATCGGTATTCCGCATCGTATCGTGGTCAGCGAACGCGGCTTGACCGCGGGTACTTTCGAATATCGTCGGCGTCACGAAAGCACGAATCAGGCGATAGGGCGCGATCAGTTGTCCAAGCTCTTTGCGTGATCGGTGATCAAGTGGTCGAAAAATAGTCCGATAGCGCAATCCAGGGATAGATAGCCGTGCCCTCTTCTTCCAGTACGTTGTTGAGAAAGGGCTATCCAGTCCATTCGGAAGACGCATGGTCGTGGTAAAGCCGCACCAAGTGCTACATGGATCAACGACAGATGTCTTGATCCGTAGGCAACCCATCTGTTGATCGTGCTATCTATCTATCAGGTTGTTTCTTAAGTATTTCTCAACCACGCCCCTCGATACAGCAAGTGTTCACGGAGAAACAATTTGGGTGAAAGTGAGACCTCCATCACATCTTGATGGGTCGTTTCTCAAAAACTCGTTAACTCCCTATACAAGCGGGAAAGGGGAATAATGCGAGGCCTTTTCTCGTTTTTCCGCACGGCAGAGGAGAGGTGAACAGCAGGCATCAGTGGGAGAGGGGAGAAAAAATACAGGGCATACGGTAGAGCGGTACAGGTAGGGGGGTGAAGCATAGATCCTTAACAACCTACGGGTGTCTCTATCGCCACGGACAACCAGTATCCTTTGTCAAAGGGAGATGCAATGAACAAAACCATGCCATTCGTCATGTATACAATCCGGACAAAGCCTGTTACTATCGTCCACGTTACACTACACACCTATTTGCTGAACAGGCAAATACCTTAGATCACTCTTCGATAATCGTGAGGTAGACACGTGGCAATCGATCTCAAAACCTTGAACCACAACCAGTTGACCGACCTGATCTCGCGCGCGCGCCTGCGTCAGGAAGAACTGGAGAAGGAGAAGGTGGTAAAACTCCGCGAAAAAATCAATGCCCTGATCCAGTCCGAGGGTATGAATGCGGATGAATTTTTCGGACAGGGCAACCGTGGTGGCCGTGGCAAGAACAAGGGTATCAAGGTCAAACCGAAATACCGTAATCCGCTCGATCCGAACCAGACTTGGTCCGGTCGCGGTAAGCGTCCGCGCTGGTTCGTCGCAGCGCTGAATGACGGCAAAACAGAGAAGGATATGCTGATCACCGGCTGATCCGGTCATTGTTGAGGTACCCTCGAAAACGCCGGCACTCGTGCCGGCGTTTTCGTTTGTGACGCGCTGGGGATTCGTCACTGGCGACCCGCTGCGGCTTGCCGGATAATCCCAAGTCCTGCCGGCAAACTTTCCTCACCCTGCCCGACCCGCGATCTGCCATCGCTACCGGACAGGTCGGGAAACGCCTGATCGAGGCGATGGGGCCTCGTCGATACGCAGGGGGATTGCATGTCCATCAACAACGCTTTCAACAACGCATTGTCCATGAGCAAGCCGATCTGGGAGCCCAGCGCCGAGAGCGTCGAACGGGCGAACATCAGCCGTTTCATGCGTTTCGTGCGTGAGAACAGCGGCAATGACGATATCCGCAGTTATGCGCCGCTCTACGAATTCTCGGTTCGCCATTCCGAAAAGTTCTGGTCGCTGGTCTGGGAGTTCTGCGGCATCCGTGCGCAAGGCGAGCACACGCCGGTGCTGGTGGATCGCGAGAAAATGCCCGGCGCGCGCTGGTTTCCGCGGGTCAGGCTCAATTTCGCGCAGAACCTGCTGCGCTTTCGCGACGAGCGCCTCGCGCTGATCTTCCGCAACGAATGGGGACATCGCCGCGAACTGACCTATGCCGCACTGTACGCCGAAGTCGCCAAATTCGCGCACGCGCTGAAGGAAGCCGGTGTCGGCATCGGCGACCGCGTTGCCGGTTTCCTGCCGAACATGCCCGAAACCACGATCGCGATGCTGGCGACCGCGGCGCTGGGGGCGACGTGGTCGTCGTGCGCGCCGGGTTTCGGCATCCGCGGCGTGCTCGATCGCTTCGGCCAGATCGCGCCGAAGGTACTCATCACCGCCGACATGTACGGCTACGGCGGCAAGCGGTTCGACTGCCTGGAAAAAATCCGCAGCGTGCTGGACGAACTGCCGAGCGTCGAACGGCTGGTGGTGATTCCCTACAGCGGTGAGGCGCTGCAACTGGACGGCCTGCGCCACGCGATCGCCTGGCCCGATTTCGTCGGCACCCAGGAACGCACGCTGACGTTCGAGGCGCTGACGTTCGAGCATCCGCTTTACATCATGTATTCGTCGGGCACCACCGGCGTGCCCAAATGCATCGTGCACGGCGTCGGCGGCACGCTGATCCAGCATTTGAAAGAACTGGTGCTGCACACCGATCTCAAACGCGAGGATCGGCTGTTCTACTACACCACCTGTGGCTGGATGATGTGGAACTGGTTCATGTCCGGCCTTGCCGTCGGCGCGACGCTGGTGTTGTACGACGGATCGCCCTCGTATCCCGACGGCAATATGCTGTGGAATCTTGCCGACGAGGTCGGTATCAGCGTGTTCGGCACCAGTGCGAAATGGCTCAGCGAGATCGAGAAGGCCGGCATCAGACCGCGCGGAACGCACAAGCTGCAGGCATTGAAGACGATCCTCTCGACCGGCTCGCCGCTGGCGCCGGAGAGCTACGACTACGTGTACCGCGACATCAAGGAGCGCGTGCTGCTGGCATCGATCTCCGGCGGTACCGATATCATTTCCTGTTTCGCGCTCGGCTGCCCGGTGCTGCCGGTATTCCGCGGCGAACTGCAATGCCGTGGCCTGGGCATGAAGGTCGAAATTCTCGACGATATCGGCAAGCCTGTGCGCGGCGAAAAGGGCGAATTGACCTGTACCGCGCCGTTCCCGTCAATGCCGGTATTTTTCTGGAACGATCGCGACGGGTCGAAATACCGCAACGCGTATTTCGCGCGCGTGCCCAACATCTGGTGCCACGGCGATCACGCGATGCTCACCGAGCATGACGGCATCATCATCTACGGCCGCTCCGACGCCACCCTCAATCCAGGCGGCGTGCGTATCGGCACCGCGGAAATCTACCGGCAGGTGGAACAGATTCCCGAAGTGCTGGAGTCGATCGCGGTCGGCCAACGCTGGGGCAACGATGAGCGTGTGATCCTGTTCGTGCGCCTGTGCGAAGGCATTACACTGGACGATGCCCTGCGCGCACGCATCATAAAGCAGATCCGCGTGAATGCCTCACCGCACCATGTGCCGGCAAAGATCGTACAGATCGCCGATATTCCGCGCACGATCTCCGGCAAAATCACCGAGATCGCCGTGCGCGAGGCGATCCATGGCCGGCCGGTGAAAAACACCGACGCGTTGGCGAATCCGCAGGCGCTGGAGCTGTATCGCAACCTGCCCGAGTTGACCACGTGATGCGTACCTGCTCGTTCGCCGCATAGCGGTTGCGCTTTCGACGGGCGACATGACCAATGACTGACAATAAAGGCGCGCCTCATGTGCGCCATGGAGCACTGCCCAATGAACAAGAAACACACGGTCTTTCCGTCGCTGAACACACTTTGCGCCACCGTGTTGCTTGCGCTGGCCGGCAGTGGTGTAGCTTTCGCCCAGGATGCACCACCTGCCGCGTCGAGCGACACGACGGGCAACACCAAGAAATTTGACACGATCATCGTCACCGGCACGCGCTCGGACAGCCGTACCCAAAGCAATTCGCTCACGCCGGTCGACGTGGTGCCCGCACAGATGTTGCAGCAGACCGGCACTACCGACCTGCCCACGGCGCTTGCGCGCATCATTCCCTCGCTGAATTTCCCGCGCCCGGCCGCGGCGGATACCGCCGACACCCAGCGCCCCGCTCAGTTGCGCGGCCTGTCGCCCAGTCAGGTATTGGTACTCGTGAACGGCAAACGCTGGCACTCCGGCGCAATGGTGCTCAACAACGGGGTGATCGGCCGCGGCTCGCAGCCGGTCGATCTGAACACGATTCCGGTTTCCGCCATCGACCACATCGAAGTACTGCGCGATGGCGCTTCGGCGCAATACGGTTCCGACGCGATCGCCGGCGTCATCAACATCATCCTGAAGAAAGGCGCCGAGGGCGGCGATATGCGCTTGACCGCCGGGCACTACTCGGCCGGCGACGGCCGTCAGTGGCAAGGCTCGGCCAACCTCGGCCTGGCGCTGGGCAAGGACGACAAAGGCTGGCTGCGCATCACCCTGCAAAGCGGCAACCAGGACTACACCAACCGTGCCGGCCCGGACAACCGCTCGCCGGCCTGGCAGGCGCTGGGCGTGAACTTCCGCCAGGGCGATCCGGCGGTGCGCGACCAGAACCTGATGTTCAACGCGCAATACGACTTCACGCCCGCCGTGCAGTTCTATGCATTGGGTCATTTCGGATATCGCAACAGCACCTCGCCGGCGTTTTTCCGCTATGGAACCAACGCGCCGACGCCGAACAATCCGCTGATCGGCGCGGTGTACCCCAATGGCTTCCTGCCGCTGGAGAATGCCGATTCCACCGACCGTGCGCTGGTCGCCGGTCTGCGCGGCGTCATCGGCGGCTGGCGCTGGGACTTGAGCGCCAACTCCGGCGGCAACCGCGTCGCCTACCAGACGCAGAACAGCCTCAATTACGCCTATCTGAACGATTTCGGCAGCACGCCGACGGTGTTCAACGACGGTATCCTGCGTTCCGGGCAGCAAGCGGTGAACCTGGACATCGCCAAGGATCTCTCCCTGGGCTGGCTGCCGAATCCGCTCACGCTCGCGTTTGGCGTGGAATACCTGCGCCAGAGCTACGGCATCAGCGCCGGTTCGCTGCCTTCCTGGTATGTCGGCACCTCGGGCATCTCCGGCGGCGCACAGGGCTTCGCCGGCTGGCAGCCGGCCAACGCGGTGGAGGCGGCGCGGCATGATGTCGCCGAATACCTGAATCTGGAAACCAATCTGACCGACAAGTTCGGCCTGTCGGCCGCCGTGCGCCACGAGCATTACAACGACTTCGGCAACACCACCTCCGGCGCGCTGTCCGGACGCTACGATTTCACCGAGCACTTCGCCCTGCGCGGCAGCGCCTCCACCGGTTTTCGCGCACCCTCGCTGGGGCAGGAATATTTCTCGCAGATTTCCTCGCTGTTTTTCGCCGACGGCAACTCGGCGGGTTTGCCCGCCGGCATCTACAACGCGGGACTGGTGCCGGTCGGCAGCCCGATCGCCCGCTTGCTCGGTGCGGAGCCGCTCAAGCCCGAGAAATCGAAGAACTTCACCCTGGGCGCGGTGTGGACACCGATCGACCGGCTGACCCTCAGCGCGGACATCTACCAGATCACCATCAAGGACCGCATCGCCCTGTCCGGTGCGATCTCCACCACCGCACCGGCGGTGCTCAATTATCTGGCGGCCAACGGCATTGGCCATCTGGATTACAGCAGCATCAACTACTTCACCAATGCCGCCAACACGCGCACCCGCGGCATCGATATCGTGGGCAGCTACTCAGCCGAACTGGGCAATGCCGGCACCTTGCTCACCACGCTCAGCGCCAACTACAACCAGAACGTGGTCACCTCGGTCAAACCCAATCCGGCCGTGCTCGACGCGCTGGGCGTCAATTTCGCGCGTTTGAACCGGCAGGACATCCTGGGCTATCTGGCCGATTCCTCACCACGCAGCAAGTTGATCTGGAGCGAGCAGTACACCATTGGCGCCTGGGGCTTCACCGGCACCCTGACGCGCTACGGCCGCTACACGAACTATGTCAGCGCCCTGGCGGCGATCAATCCCGCCACGGGCGTCGTCGATCAGACCTTTACACCCAAATGGCTGCTCGATCTGGCGGCGAGCTACAGCCTGCAAAGCTGGACCTTCACCTTGGGCGCCGACAACGTGATGAATATCCATCCGGACAAGAGTATCGCCAACAACAACAACCACGGCACGCTGGTGTATTCGACGCTTTCGCCGTTCGGCTATAGCGGCGCCTTCGTCTACGGCAAGGTGGTCTACCACTGGTAAACCTGCTGCCCAAAGCTGATCTCCCACCCGCGGGGGAGGAGGCTTGCCGGGTGGGAATCCGAAGTGGGTATCAAGCACCGGCCTGATACCTGCCGCGCCGCGGCGCCACAAGGACCAGTCCGGCCAGAAACAGCGTACCCAGCGCCAAGACCGCACCCTCGCCAATGGCCAAAGCTCCCATGGTGGGCGCCGGCGGTAAGGGATTGTCTATCCTCAACACGAGTTGGTTGCTGTTGGCCTTCAGTGTGTAGGTAAAGCCGCCGATCATGCCGGTGAGGGGTGTGATACCCGCCGCGTTCAACGTCTTCGCGCGGATGAACGTGAACGTATCCCCCACATGCAGGGTCGGGCCGCTGGTGCCGTCCAGGCTCACGTGGACGGTGGCATTGGTGATGTCCGCCGTATCGGTCACGGCGAGCAAGGTATCGCCCGGCGTCAGCGTCGTGGGCAGATAGAAGTTCAGGTTCTGGAAATCGCCCAGGTGGCCGACGGTCAAACCGGTCGAATGGAACTTGAGGGTGTTACCGGTGGAGATGCCACCGAATGCCTTCCCGCCGTAGAGTTGGGTGGTGGCGCCAAACACCGGTGTGCCGCTGATGGTCACGGTATTGTTCGAGGCCGTGGCGGCTCCTCCTACAGCGGATGCGCCCACGACGGCCCCGTTCAGCGTACCGCCACTGATGGCTACGGCGTTGTTCGAGGCAACGGCAGTGCCGATGTTGGTCTCGGCAAGCCCGCCCCAGACAATGCCGCTCACCGTGCCCGCCATGATGGTCACGGTGTTGTTCAAGACCGTGGCGGCGCCGCTGCCGCTGTGGGCATTCCCGCCCTCGACGCAGAGGTCTACCTTGGCGCCGGTGAGGATGACGCTGTTGCCCGTAGACGTGGCGCCGCCGGTATCTGCGTTAACGACAATCCCGCCGCTCACCCAAGCGTTCACTCTGCCGGCATCCAGGGCCACACTGTTGCCGGACACGGAAACATCAGCGGCAGGGGTGTCGCCGTAGTAGAGATATCCGCCATTGACCCAGCGGCCCACATCGCCGTTGATGTACACCTTGTTGCCGCTGATGGCCGCCGTATCGTTGAGATTGATCGCGCCATAGACATCTCCGGGCACCGCATCGCCGCGCAGGAGTGTCACGGTGTTGCCCGAAAGGCTGCTGCTTTTGCCGCTGGCGCTGCCGGCAGGCGCCAAGCTGTCGGTATATCCCTCGGGATAGGAGGAAAGGTCCTGCAGCGTGACTCCAGGACCCGGGTAGGTGACGCTTCCCGCCCAGGCCGAACCGGCAAGGGACAGCCCCAGCGCTATGGCTGCGCCGCCCAGGGCGCACGACAAGGATTGTTTTTTCATGGAAGCTCTCCGGTAAGGTCGGTGTTTCTCTGGAATCTGAGGACACCCCCTTGCGGAGCGGCCGCAAGGGGGACTTGCGAAGGTCCGGCGCAGGACCGAACGACCGCAGGTACCTTACGGAAACGAGAAACCATGCTTCCCACTGACATGCGCGCAGCCGGAAATGGCATTTATTTGGACGTTCGTTTATATCTTGTTCATATTTCAGGCGACGATACACGGGCCCGTGGGCTTTGCGGCGATGGCTGCTCCCGCCGCGAACACGGAATGTTTCCGGCTTAGTACTGCACCCCAGAAGTTCGATCACGTATTGTCAGGCGGTCAGTTTGAGCGGGTTATCTTCGGCATAGCGTTGCCGCATACGGGCGAGCAAGTCGTTGAGATCAGCGCGGGTAAACTTCCACTCGAACGGTGCGAAGTCGGTGGTCGCTTCGCAGCGGTCGAACACCTTGGCACGGCGCACATCAAGCCCGGCCATATAGGCCCAAGCGCCGCCACGGGCGTACTCGTGCTCCACGCGCATCGGCCGATTCGGTCGTGGTGCCTGGCCGGGGTGAATGCGCACGCGTGCCTGAATGCTCGTCTTCTCGTCGGTGGAGATGACGAACTCATCCTCGCGCAGCGCCTTGCTCTGCCAGCGGCGCGCGTACAGATCCAGGATGCGACCGGCTTTGAACTGGAACTGCGGATCGCGTGGGAAGATCCAGCAGCGATGCTGCCAAGGCCGAATCGCATCCTCGTGAAGCCAGCGCCATATCGTGCTGTGGCTGATACGTGCTACCAGCCCACGCTGCTCGACCTGGCGTCTGACATCGGCAACGCTCAAGCGCGACAGTGGCACCCCCAGCGTCGAAGGCAACTCGCACGCGAGCGCCTTCACTTCAACGGTGAGTGCTGGGGGAAAAAGCCCGGGGGCGTCCTGAGCGAGGTAACTCTTCGAGCCCCGCTAATCGATGCCTGAAAAAGCGCTTGCGCCATTCACTGACGACTTCTCGGCGAGTGTCGAGCCGGGTCGCGATCTCGTCGTTGCCCACACCCTCGGTGGCCAACAAAATCATCTTGGCTCGGGCGACCTCGAAATATGGCAACATTTATGAAGATGCCCACTTAGTTTGGGCGTTAGGCTGTGCTACTACTGTCAGTAATGATAGCGAAGTTGCGCAATGAGCAATGCATCTTTGCTCTCCAGCGTGTAAACCATGCGGTATTCCTCGGTGATGCGTCGTGACCAAAAACCAGACAACGCATGTTTTAGCGGTTCGGGTTTGCCAATGCCCGAAGAAGGATCGCGCTTTGTGGCCTCAATTAGTTCGTTGATGCGATTGACCATCTGCTTGTCTTGAACCTGCCAGTATCGATAGTCGTCCCAAGCTTCATCAGCAAAGATGAGCCTCACTCTAGGAGCCTCCGCTCCTTGCCCTTCCCCTTGTTCAACGCATCTACCGCACTGATTAAGCGTTTGGTGTTTTCTGGGCTACGCAGCAGATAGGCCGTCTCCTCAAGAGCCTTGTAGTCGTCCAGCGACATCATCACTACGGACTGTTGGCCATTGCGCGTAATAATCAATGCTTCGTGGTTTTGGCAAACTCGAGACATCGTGGTTGCAAGGTTGGCTCGGGCTGTGGTATAGGTAATGGCGTCCATGATCGGAGTTTCTGCTTCATTTGCATGTACGTTTTATTGTACAGGCACATAGTGGCTCTTGCAACCATTGTGAATCTCTGGTGTTGCGTAGTCAGTTCTCAAGAAACTCGCGCCTAACTTGTTGATTTGTATAGGCAGCATCAGATGCAAGCGACTTTCTTTCGGAACGGTTTTCGGCACGTCCGGGCCGATTACTTCGCTAACATTGTATTCAACCCGGACGCGC
>JAISPQ010000014.1 GCA_031274955.1 Rhodanobacter sp. | reverse complement strand
TTGCGGTCGGCATCTTCGCGGCCGTGCTGGCCGGCCTGCTGCCGATCAGTTTTCTCGGCGATCTCGTTTCGATGGGCACGCTGCTCGCGTTCGCGGTAGTCAGCGCCGGCGTGCTGATCCTGCGCAAGACGAACCCGGATGTGCCGCGCCCATTCCGCGTGCCGGCGCCGATGATCGTCAGCCCGCTCGGCGTAGTGTTCTGCCTGTATCTGTTCTGGCAGCCGTTCGCGGAAAACTGGTCGGTCATGCTGAGTTGGACGGCGCTCGGTTTTTTGATCTATTTCGGCTACGGTTATCGGCACAGCCGCCTGCGCAAGAGAACCTCCGCATGAGCTGCTGTGCTCATGCAGACACTCCCAGGCGCGGCTGATTCTTCTCACGGCCGGTGCATCCCGCCGACCGTTCCCGCTCGCCCGTCTCCACACGGCCCACGTCCGCCACGGATCCGCATGCCCAACCGACTGCTCGCCCGCAAGACCGATTTTTCCGATAGCGACGATCGCGAAGGCCCCGCCCTCAAGCGCACGCTCGGGCCGTGGGGGTTGACCGCGCTATGCCACGCTCGGCGAATTCGTCGCCAACCATCGTTGAAATCCACATGCTGAAGCAGCTTTTGCGCACCAAACATCCGCTCGCGGTCACTAGCGAAGCCGGAGAATTCGAACTGCACCGCACGCTTGGCCCGTGGGGTCTAACCGCGATCGGCATCGGCGCGGTGATCGGCGGCGGCATTTTTGCAATGACCGGACACGCCGCGGCCGAACACACCGGGCCGGCGATCATGTTGTCATTCGTGCTTGCGGCCGTCTGCTGCACATTCTGTGCGCTGTGCTATGCCGAGTTTGCCGCGATGGTACCGGTCTCCGGTTCGGCCTACTCGTATGCCTACGCCACGCTCGGTGAAGGCGCGGCTTGGTTCATCGGCTGGATGCTGATCCTCGAATACGGTATTTCCGCTTCCGCCGTCGCGGCGAGTTTTACCGGCTATCTCAAGAGCTTTCTGGATCACTTAGGGCTTCATCTTCCCGCAATCATTGCCAATGCGCCGCTGGATACGCATTTCCACACGACGGGCGCGATTATAAATCTGCCCGCGGTGGGCATCGTGTTGGCGCTGACGGGGTTGTGCTACGTGGGCATTCGCGAGTCGGCGGGAGTCAACACAGCAATGGTTGTGCTGAAGGTGCTGCTGCTGATCGTGGTCATCGCTCTGGGTTGCCGATATGTGGATACATCTTTGTGGCAGCCGTTCATTCCGCCGAACCAAGGCGGCGACGCATTCGGTTGGCCCGGCGTTCTGCGTGGCGCCGCCATAATGTTTTTCGCCTACATCGGTTTCGAAGCCACCAGTGTGGCCGCACAAGAATCGATCAACCCCAAACGCGATTTGCCGATCGGCATGCTCGCCTCGCTGGCGATTTGTACGGTAATTTACATCGCCATAGCCGCGGTGATGACCGGCCTTTTGTCGTATACACAACTGGGAACCGATGAAGCCGTAGTCACCGCGATATCCGCGCATCCCGCGCTGGCCGGACTGCGCTGGCTGGTCGAGATCGGCGCTCTGATCGGACTATCGAGTGTGATTCTGTGCATGGTGATCGGCCAGCCGCGCATCTTCATGATCATGGCGAACGACGGCTTGCTGCCACATGTGTTCACGCGCATTCACCCGAAATATCGCACACCGCACATCAATACCCTGATCACCGGCGCCGGTATCGCCGTCGCCGCCGGAATATTTCCGCTGGATGTCCTCGGCGACCTGACTTCGATCGGCACGCTGATCAGTTTCGCTGCGGTCTGTGCCGGCGTGTGGATTTTGCGCGTGACCCATCCCGAGAGTCCGCGTTCGTTCCGCATCCCCCTCGCCCCTCTCGTGTGCCTGCTTGGAATCGTGAGCTGTCTCATCCTGCTTGGCGTCACGTTCTATTTTGGCGCCTATAACTTTCGACTCACGTTGATATGGACCTTGATCGGGGTGGTGCTGTACTTCGCCTACGGCTACCGGCACAGCCGCCTGCGCAATATCTGACAGGTCATTGAGAAAGGGCTGCCCTGCCCTTTCTCAAGACACGCCCGCGGCAGAGACACGCCGCATGCTATCAGGCTGCCTCAGCCGCCGGCGGAACCGCCATGCGTGCCGCCCTTGGTCAACTCCATCGGGTCGAGCAGTTCTTCCAGCTTCTTGCGCGGCAGGCCGGTGGTTTCCAGCGCGACATCGATGATCGGGCGTCCTTCCTTGTACGCCTGCTTCGCGGTCGCCGCGCCCTTGTCGTAGCCGATCACCGCGTTCAATGCGGTGACCAGGATCGGATTGCGGTTGAGGGCTTCCTTGATCTTGTCCTCGCGCACCTTGAAACCGGCGATCGCCTTGTCGGCCAACAGGCGTGTCGCGTTGGCCAGGAGTTCAATCGACTGCAACAGGTTCAGCGCGACCACCGGCAGCATCACGTTGAGCTGAAAATTACCGCTCTGGCCGGCGATGGTGATCGTGGCGTCGTTGCCGATCACCTGCGCGCAGACCATCGCCAGCGCCTCCGGGATCACCGGATTGACCTTGCCCGGCATGATCGACGATCCCGGTTGCAGCGCCGGCAGTTCGATCTCGCCCAGCCCCGCCAGCGGACCGGAGTTCATCCAGCGCAGATCGTTGGCGATCTTCAGCAACGAGCAGGCCAGCGTCTTCAACTGGCCGGACAGTTCGACCGCCGCGTCCTGTGAACTCAAGCCCTCGAAATAATTGTCGGACGATGAGAACTTCACGCCCGTCATCTTCGTCAATTCCGCACAGATACGCGGGCCGAGTTGCGCATCGGCGTTGATGCCGGTGCCGACCGCGGTGCCGCCCTGCGGCAGCTTGCACATGCGCTTGAGCGCGTCATCGAGGCGCTCGATACCCGAGCGGATCTGCGCGGACCAGCCGCTGAGCTCCTGGCCGAACGTCACCGGCATCGCATCCATCAGATGCGTGCGGCCGGTCTTGGCCACCTTGCGCAACTCCTTGGCGCGCGTATCGATGGTCTTCTGCAGATGCGCGAGCGACGGCAGCAGCTTCTGGCTGACCGTCAGCGCCGCGCTGACATGGATCGTGGTCGGGATCACATCATTGGACGATTGGCCGTTGTTCACATCGTCGTTCGGATGCACCTTGGCGCCGGCCGCCGCGCAGACATGCGCGATCACCTCGTTCGCATTCATATTGCTCGACGTGCCCGATCCGGTCTGGAACACATCGATCGGGAAATGCGCGTCGAACTCGCCTTCGGCGACGCGCTCGGCAGCCTTGCGGATCGCCTTCGCGGAAGTTTTCTTCAGATGTCCCAAGTCCGCGTTCGCCTGCGCCGCCGCGGATTTGATCAGACCCAGCGCGCGGATGAACTCGCGCGGCATGGTCAAGCCGGAGATTGGGAAATTGTCCACCGCGCGCTGCGTCTGCGCGCCATACAGCGCATCGGCCGGAACCTTGAGTTCGCCCATGCTGTCGCGTTCGATCCGGTATTGGCTCATGACTGCTGCTCTTTCAGAAGTGGGGTTCTCATTATCGCTTAATGCGCGCGTGTTGGCCCGGTTCCGCACCAAAGCTCCGCGCCAAAGCCGGATGTTAGACTTCCGCGTTGTTCGCCCGCGTTTCGAGGAAACGCCATGAGTTCTCCCCTCACCGCCCTATCGCCGCTGGACGGCCGCTACGCCGCGAAGACGCAAAACCTGCGGCCGATCTTCAGCGAATTCGGCCTGATGCACCGGCGCGTGCAGGTCGAACTGCGCTGGCTGCTCGCACTCGCGGCGGACCCCGCCATCATCGAAGTACCACCACTATCTCCAAGCGCGCGTGCGGCGCTGCTGGCGATCGGCGAGCACTTCTCCGAGGACGACGGCGCGCGTATCAAGACGATCGAGCGCACCACCAACCACGATGTCAAGGCGGTCGAATACTTCATCAAGGAAAAGATTGCCGGCAACGCGGAACTGATGGCGATCAGGGAGTTCATCCACTTCGCCTGCACCAGCGAGGACATCAACAACCTCGCCTACGCGCTGATGCTGCGCGACGCGCGCGATGGCGTGCTGCTGCCCGCGCTCGATGGCGTGATCGCCAAATTGCGCGACATGGCGCATGCGCACGCTGCCCTGCCGATGCTATCGCGCACACATGGGCAAACCGCCTCGCCGACCACGCTCGGCAAGGAGATCGCGAATATCGTCGCGCGCCTGGAACGCCAACGCCGCCAGATCGCCGCGGTGGAAATCACCGGCAAGATCAACGGCGCGGTCGGCAATTACAACGCGCATGTCGTGAGTTACCCGGAAGTGGATTGGCCGGCGTTTGCGCAGCGCTTCGTCGAAAGCCTCGGCCTCGTGTTCAACCCGTACACCACGCAGATTGAACCGCACGATTACATCGCGGAACTGGGCGATGCGATCCGCCGCTGCAACACGATCCTGATCGACTTCGCGCGCGATGTCTGGGGCTATATCTCGCTCGGCTACTTCCGCCAGGTGCTCAAGGCCGGCGAAGTCGGCTCATCGACGATGCCGCACAAGGTGAATCCGATCGATTTCGAGAACGCCGAAGGCAACCTCGGCATCGCCAATGCGCTGTTCGAGCATTTCGGCGCGAAGCTGCCGATCAGCCGCTGGCAACGCGATCTCACCGATTCCACCGTACTGCGCACGCTCGGCACCGCGTTCGGCCATACGCAGATCGCGCTCGATGCACTGCTGCGCGGCCTCGACAAACTCAGCGCCGATCCGGTGCGCATCGCCGCCGATCTGGACGCGAGCTGGGAAGTACTGGCCGAAGCGGTACAAACCGTGATGCGCCGCCACGGCCTGCCCGAACCCTACGAACAACTCAAGGCGCTCACACGCGGCCAAGGCATCACGCGCGCCGCGCTGCGCACGTTCGTCGATACGCTGGATCTGCCTGCGGACGCCAAGCGCCGGCTGCTGGATTTGACCCCGGATCGATACACCGGCTTGGCCGAAGAGCTGGCGCGTGGGGTTTGAGCGCCGCGCACTTCAGCCACTCCCGCCCACTCTTTCGGCACTCCGCGAAAGCGGGAAAAAAGCGAGAATCTACACTCTCGTCATTCCCGCGAACGGTCATGACGGCTACGTCGCCCAGGATGATGAAAGAACGCTTGCCGTCCTCTGCGAAAACACTGCCTACGTCATCGTTCCCGCATGCTCTTGGCGGGAACCCAGTGCCTTTCGCCTTTGATGTTCGACAACCAAAGCAAAGTCGCTGGATAACGCGCGGCGTCCCGCCACCTGCTCCCGTGAATCAGAAGAAAGACATCCGAATAGTGTGTTGTAACGCAAAAGCACCGGCCGGTAGTAGCCGGCCGGCGCTTTAAGAAAGGCAAGATGTCAGGCGTTAAAAGCAGCTAAACGCGGTAGTGCTCCCAAAGCTTGCTCCTCCGCAGCCACCTGCTTCCGGTTCGGGTTCGGGTGGTGGTGGCGGTGGTTCTTCTTCTTCTTCACCTTCACCCTCGTTGGGCGGCGTGCCACTTTGGTCTGGTATATTACCAGCACCACTGCCATTGCGTAGATTATTTTTAGTTCCCTGAAAGACGCCTTTCCCCCCAGTGCCATCTGGCCGACGTGGCTAAGTTACACATCCCGCCGGAACACATATCTCGATCGTAGCTCCGTTGGTAACCACCTCACCACTCTTCCGTTCTCAATCTTGGACAAATCTAAAAATTTCTGCTTCTGTTCCAGAATCAGGTAGCGGGGTTCGGAATGTACAGCTATTTGTACTCCCTGGGGTATAGCAAGTATTGGAAGTCGTTAGTCCATCAGTCAGTTCTCCATTGAAAAGAGTAGGAGTACCCCCAAAGGATTTGCTGGATACTGCGACCCCAAAAGCGAGAATAACAGCAAACAACGTTTTCATTTCACTCTCCTGTAAAGCATAAAGGTCAAGGGTATATCCTTAGAGTTAGAGAAATATCCGATAACACACTCTACGCACGGCCATCCTATTGGCAATTCGATGCAAAAAAACTGCCCGCATCATTTGCGACAGCATTCATGTCTGCCTGTGAAAGGCTAGATACAGCATTTGCCACGTATGGATCACTTGTATTTAAATTTATTTTTCCATTATTACTCGCAAGCATGCCGACTTCTGCATAAAATAGGCTCTTTGCGTTATTTTTTTCAACATATAGCCCTGACCGCCCAAACTGTACTTTAAGAAAGTTCAAGGCATACGGATCGCATTGCTCACTCAATCCGGTCAAGTAGTTCATCGCAGTATTCTTGTACTCGTCCCAAACTGCTGGATCCTTCATGGCCTCATCCTGCCCTCCAAACGCATCGGTCCCCGCAATCGCATAAAAGAGCTGGGCTTGCGCATTCCCCTGCGCGGCTGCCTGTTTCAGCCACTGATAACGGGAGCCTAACTGCTCTGCAGTGATACCTGTACAGTTGTTAAATAGACTAGCCCTTCCCTGCAACATCGCATTCGCCCTTTGTGGGCCTAATGGGTTATTCGGTTGCTGTAACCACTCGACGTGGCGTTTAGTAGAATCCGAAAGAACATCGTTACATTGGTCCAAATCGTACCAAAGCTGTACGGCCGCATCGGTATCCCCTTGGCTGATCTTGTCCTCCAGATCGGCCATCAGCTTTCCTGCCAGAGGCTGAGTAAGCGGCGGCAGCGAGCCTGTATTCGCGTTGCGGCGCGAACGCGGCTGCTCCGTGGCTTTTGCGGATGAGGCTTGAGTGGCCGGCTGTGCGGGTTTGACCGCCGCCTGATTCGGCGCACCCTTGGGAACGGTGGGCGTATCCGGCAGAGCCTGTTCGACGGGCGCGGGAACATGTGCATCGGAGCGCGCAGGAGCCGCCCAGCGGTACAAGCCCCATGCGGCCACGATAAGAACCACCACCACCGTTGCGAAG
>JAISPQ010000007.1 GCA_031274955.1 Rhodanobacter sp. | reverse complement strand
GGCGCTTGGTTTTGTTGTTGGCGTGGGAGACGTTGTTTCCCACCATGGGCTTTTTGCCCGTTACTTCGCAGACGCGTGCCATCGACACACTCCCATCTCAAAACGGCGGCCTGTTTGCGAAACAGGCCACCTGACCTCGCCAATTACAGGGTGGCGGTTGCCCTTGCCGCGAGCGCACGTCAGAGGTACGCGCCTGACAAGGCCACGAGGACGTGGCCGGTAAAACGTAGCATTATAGTCGAATAGCTCTGACTTGCGTCAGGCCAGGAGGCCAGGTAGTCGGAGTAGGAACCGGAGTGGTGCACCTATTGGGCTTGGAGACCCGCATCAAGTTCGCTGCTTGAGGCGCCCAGCAATTTGAATCGCACCCAGATCTCTTAAGCAGATAACGAATTCGCATATAATTAAAAGTTGTTCGAAATTAGGGGATGGTGCAGTCCAGTAATGGGCTTTGTCCTACCCTTCCTTGCCGCACCCGCTGACGCCGGGGCGGCTGTTTGTTTATCCATAAGGAGTTTGCATGCGTCATTACGAAATCATCTTGTTGATCCATCCGGATCAAAGCGAGCAGGTGCCCGCCATGCTCGAACGCTACAAGGGTCTGATCACCACGGGTGGCGGCAAAATTCACCGGGTGGAAGATTGGGGCCGCCGGCAACTGGCCTACCAGATCAACAAGCTGGCCAAGGCGCATTACCTGTGCCTGAACATTGAGGCTGGCCAGGAGGTGATGGGCGAACTGGAACACGCCTTCCGCTTCAACGACGCGGTGCTGCGCCACTTGACGGTGCATAAAAAGCACGCCGAAACCGGCCCTTCGCCCATGATGAAGAGCGTCGAACGCGAAGAAGCGCGCAAGGTTCAGCAGACCGCCGAGGCGGCTGCCCAAGCCCATTGATGATGCAGCGGACTTGGCGGCGCATGCGGCTTGGGCCGCCGACGCTGGCGTGAACCGCACCGAGCTTTCTGCCTGCATCGTCGAACGCGGTGCGCTGCGCTCGACGCCCGCCGGATTGCCGGCGCTGGATTTGAAGCTGGCGCATGAATCGGTGGTGCTGGAAGCGGGTAGCGAGCGGCGTGTGCAAGCGCAAGTCAAAGCCAAGGCGATCGGCGCGGTGGCCGAGCGGCTGGATCGGCAGGCGGCCGGATCGCTGTGGCGGTTCACCGGCTTTCTGGCCAGTCCGGGCGGCGGTTTGGTGAGTTCGCCGCGTGCCAAGTCCGTGGTATTGCACATCTTGGATTTCCAACCCAATCAAGTTTCATAGTTTTCAAAGGAGGCCCTCATGGCCACGTTCAAAAAATTCAACAAGGACAATCGTCCCAAGCGCAACACCCAGTCGCTGCTGTTCAAGCGCAAGCGTTTCTGCCGCTTCACGGTCACTGGCGTGAAAGAAATCGATTACAAGGACATCGACACGTTGCGCGATTTCATCGGCGAAAACGGCCGCATCACGCCAGCGCGCCTGACCGGCACGCGGGCGATCTACCAGCGCCAGCTCAACACCGCCATCAAGCGCGCGCGCTATCTGGCGCTGTTGCCCTACACCGACCTGCACCGGGTTTGAGCGCGACAAGGAGCACACGCCATGCAAGTCATTCTTCTCGACAAAATCATCAACCTGGGCAGCCTGGGCGACATCGTCAAGGTCAAGGACGGCTACGCCCGCAATTTCCTGATTCCCACCGGTCGCGCGCGCCGTGCCACCGAGGCCAACAAGGCCGAGTTCGAAGCGCGCCGCGCGGAACTGGAGCGGCAGTCCGCCGAGCGCCTGAGCAAGGCACAGGAGCAGGCCGGCAAGCTCAACGGCGACGTCATCAAGCTCACGCAGAAAGCGGGGGTGGACGGACGCCTGTTTGGTTCGGTGACCAACCACGACATCGCCGAAGAACTGCGCAAGCAGGGCTTCGACGTGCACAAATCGCAAATCCGCCTGGCCAACGGCCCCATCAAGACCGTGGGCGACACCACCGTGGGAATTTCGTTGCACACCGACGTGGTGGCTGAAATTACCGTGTCGGTGTACGGCGAAACGGTTTGATCGGTTTTGAGCGCCGCCGGAGCCTGAGATGAATGTTCATCTCTGCCCCGGCCAAGCCGCTGGGGCTCTCCGGTTGACCCTGTGCGCATGGCCTAAATGTTCTTGCGCGTATGATGTGCGCTACTCCGGGGTGCTCGCGCAGGTCTTGTTTGCGGTGGGCTGAGATGGCGGCAGCGTCGAACCCGCGCACTTGATCCGGCTAGTACCGGCGTAAGGAAGAGCAGCGAGCATTGCCGGTTCCTCGCCAGGAAACCGGCGATGCGGGCGCCCTGGAGTTGATCCGCGGACAACTTCAGCAAAGGCGCTCATCCATGAATGCTCCCGACCCATTGCCGAGCCAAACGGCTTCTGATCTGACTGATCGCCTAGCGCTCACGCGCACGCCGCTACCGGCATCCCGCAAGGGCTGGATCGCGGGCAGCCGCGCCGATCTGCGCGTGCCGGTGCGCGACGTGCAACTGACCAACGGGCGCGCGGTTTCGTTCTACGACACGTCCGGCCCGTACACCGATCCGCAGGCGGCGATCGATGTGCGGCACGGCTTGGCGAGCGTGCGCGGCGCGTGGATCGCCGCGCGCGGCGACAGCGAGGTTTACGCCGGACGCGGCGCTCAGCAGATCGACGATGGCGGCAAGGCGCACGACAGCACGCGCATCGACGCGCTGCGGCGCGAGGCCGCCGGGCTGCAACGCACGCCGCGCCGCGCCAGGGCGGGACAGAACGTGACGCAAATGCACTATGCGCGCCGGGGCATCGTCACGCCCGAGATGGAGTACGTCGCGCTGCGCGAACACGGCCGGCGGGAATGGACGCGCGAGTTTCTGGGCAACGCCCAGCGCGAGGCGCGGCGGCGCGGCAACTCGCTGGGCGCGCATTTGCCCGAGCGCATCACGCCCGAATTCGTGCGCGACGAAGTAGCCAGCGGCCGGGCCATTATCCCGGCCAACATCAACCACCCGGAAGCCGAGCCGATGGCGATCGGGCGCAATTTCCGCGTCAAGATCAACGCCAACATCGGCAACAGCGCGGTCACGTCCAGCATCGAGGAAGAGGTCGAAAAACTCGTCTGGTCGATCCGCTGGGGCGCCGACACGGTGATGGACTTGTCCAC
>JAISPQ010000125.1 GCA_031274955.1 Rhodanobacter sp. | reverse complement strand
CCGCCGCCGTCGGTAACGCCACCGCCCGCTTCGCAGGTATGGATAAGCGTATTGGTCAGTTTCACATCGGTTTTGGCCATCTTATTGTAGATATCGCTGTCAATGCCGTAGGCGCTGTTGCCATAGAGCGTGACATGGATCAGCGTGGCGGTGCCGTAGTTGAAGATGCCGCCGCCGGCGAATTCGTCGTCGTCGCCATCGCGCGGGACGGTGGTGGTGTTGCCGCTGAGCGTGCTGTTGGTCAGGATCAGCGTACCGTAGCGATTGTAGATGGCGCCGCCGGCGTAGCGTAGCCGGCGGTGTTGTTGCTGAGCGTGCTGTTGGTCACCGTTAGCGTGCCGCTGTCGTTGTAGATGCCGCTGCCGTCGAAGTTGGTGGTGTTGCCGCTGAGCGTGCTGTTGGTCAGCGTCGCCGTGCCGGCGTTGTAGAGGCCGCCGCCGGCCTCGGCGTGGGAGGCGTTGCCGCTGAGCGTGCTGTTGATCACCGTCAGCGTGCCGGAGTTGCAGATGCCGCCGCCTGCCTGGTGGCCGATGTTGTTGCTGAGCGTGCTGTTGATCACCGTCAGCGTACCGCTGTCTGTGTTGTAGATGCCGCCGCCGTAGCCGTTGCTGGGGTAGTCGTTGGTGATGGTGTTGCCGTTGAACGTGCTGTTGGTCACCGTCAACATGCCGTTGTTGTCGATGCCGCCGCCGGCGACGGCGGTGGTGTTGCCGCTGAGCGTGCTGTTGGTCAGCGTCAGCGTGCCGTTGTTTTCGATGCCGCCGCCATTGGCGTTAGCGGTACTGTCGGACACGGTGCAGTTGTTCAACGTGAGCGTACCGGTATTGAGGATGCCGCCGCCGCTACCGGTGGCGCCAAGGGGTTTGCCTTGGGTGATGGTGAAGTTTTTGAACACGGCATTGACGCCGGCATTCACGGCGAATACCCGCACCGCGTTATTGCCGCTGACGGAAAGACCGCTGACGCCGCTACCGTCGATGGTCAACGGGTTGGAGGCGCTCGTGCCACCGGTGGCTACGATCAGCACGCTGCTCGGTTTGATCGTGTCGCCAGCGGGCAGGCCGGAAAAGACGATGGTGTCGCCGGCTTTTGCGTTGGTGATGGCATCACGCAGGCTGCCCGCGCCGACATCGTTGTGGTTGCTGACGGTGATCGTCGCCGCCGATGCCAGCGGCGCGATAGCCAGCAGCAACACGCCGGCCAGTGCAAACCGTGCCCAGCGGATAAGCGGTGCGCGCAGACACCGCGGCAGTGAGGGAGCGTTTTTGTAAACAGAGCCTTCCATGGCGATATACCTCAACGGGGGAAGGATTGACGAAAGGCTTGCGAAATTTCCGCAAGTGCTTTTGATGAATACGAGGAACCGTGCTCGCGACTGACACGGCACGTGGCCGGAACAGTACGCGTGTTCATATTTTATTCATAAAACCCCATCCAGGGGGCCATGCGCTTACTTGCTCACAGGATTCAAATCGCGCAGGAACGGGTCCGCCTCGCGCACGACGAACCCGGCGTGGATCATCATCGGCATGGGCTGGCTTGCGTATAGCACCATAGAGCAGCCAATCCACCGCTGGCGCCAGACCGGATACCCCCGTCAGCCAAGCCAGCGCCCGTTGCGTCGAATCTTCCGCGCGTGCCGCATTGGCCGGATCAATGGGTGGCGTAGACGCGAGCCACATCGCGTTTGAGCGCGGCCTGGCTGTCGGGGCGGTTGTAGAACATGTGTCCGCCGGCGTATTCCTTGACCTGCACGCGGTTCGGATCGCCCATCAGCGGCATTTGATCGACGATCAACAGCGAGGCCATGAACGGGCAGGACAGATCGTCCCAACCGTGCACGATCAGTACTTGCAGCTTGGGATCGATCGCGACCGCCTGGCGCAGTTCCGTTACCGAACCGCGATTCATTTCCTCGCCGCGCTCCCAGAGGCGGTTTACCTCGTAGTTCAAGGCGTTGTAGCGGCCGTCGTACTTCCAGCCGACGGTGCGCGTGATGAAATCGACCATGGCCGTGGTGGTCGGTGCGATGATGCTGTCCAGGAGCGGATCGTTGGTGCGCTGCTCGGGCGCGAACGGGAACGGATCCCACATGGTGAGGTTGGAATCGTAGCGGCTGCCGAGCTTGCCTTGGGCGCGAAACACTTCGCGCAGATACGCCTGCGTTTCCAGACGGCCGCCGGAGCGGCGCACGAAGCCGGGGTCCAGGCCCGACAGTTCGGTCACGCGGTTGACGATGCGCTCCAGCGCCTGCGGATCGGAATGGCCCTTGAGCAGATCCGTCACATAATTGCTGCGCGTGTAGTCGATCACTTTCGCCATCGTGTCGGCATCGAGCTTGCCCTGACGCTCCAGATTCGCCGCGGCAATGCTCGGCAACGTCATCATCCACGGCAGCGGTGAGAGATCGCCGCCGCGGTCGGCGGTGGGCTCCAGATACGGCGACACCAGCACGAGGCCGTTCATCGCAACGCCCAGACGCGTTTGCAGGAAATGCGTGATGCGCGGGCCGCGAAAGCCGCCGTAGCTTTCGCCCACGAGGTACTTGCGCGAGGTCAGGCGGCCATTCTTGACCAGCCAGTCGTAGACGATGCGCGAGAGGTATTCGATGTCGGCACGGGGGGTGTAGAACTTTTTCTTCGCCTCGTCTTCGGCGATGCGCGCGCGGCTGAAACCGGTGCCGACCGGATCGATGAAGACCAGGTCCGTGAAGTCGAGCCAGGTGCCGGGATTGTCCGTCGGGATCGCCGGGTCCGACGGGCTGTTGCCTGCGGCGCCGAACGGCACGCGCTTGGGTCCGATCGCGCCCAGATTCAGATACACCGAGGCCGCACCGGGGCCACCGTTCAGCGCAAAAGTAACCGGACGATCCTTGCCCGCCATCGTGTACGCGGTAACCATCACCTCGGCGATGATCTTGCCTTTCTCGTCGAGCACCGGCAGTGAGCCGACCGTGGCATCGTAGTCCAGTTTTTTGCCGCCGATCGCGATGCTCTGGCGCACGGTCTTGTCGGCCGGAAACGGTGAGGGTTTGCCGAAGTCGTCGTTCTTGGCTTCCCTGGGCGCGTCCTTGTTGGGGGCCTCATTGGCGGCGAACGCCAACGGCGCCGCCAGCACGGCACTGAACACCATGACAGACAACACGACGCCGACCAGTTTCCGCATGACATCACCTGAAATTAAAATGCGGGGAGCAATAACTGATAAGCCTAGCCGCGACCGGGCGCTGGCGCGATAGGCCGTCTGATCTGCGTCACGTTCCAGAACGGGAACGAGTCGCAGACCCATTCCGGGCGATTCCGGTATCCTCGCAGCCCGTCCATGCCAGCCTCGCGCATGCGCTTGCACATGATCGAACTCGTTTTGTTCAGTACCCATGCCTCCGACTTCAGCGCCGTCGCGCGTGTGGAGTAAAGGCATGTTCTCGTTTCCCCACCGTCCGCCTTCGCCGCCGTCATTGGGTGCGCCACTGCGTGCGGGCGAATGGGACGGCCATACGCTGAGCTTCAGCGTGGAGCCGTCTTTTACCGACGCGATCGCGCTGGATCTGGACGGCAGTTTTTTCGATGCGGTCAAACCCGCGTCCGATCACTGTGTGCGCTTCGAGTTTGCGTATGCGCCATCGGGCCAGCGCGTACTGGAGGCCATGCCACGGCTCGGTCGCGATGGCCAACCGCTGGCCGACAAGGTGTTGCACCTGTGGATGCAGCTACCCGGATTCGGTCTCGAGTCGGAGACGCCGGCGCCCATGCTCGCGCCGCTGCTCGAGGATGCCGCGTGGGTGCCGTTCCGGCAGGATGTGGCCGCGCCCGATGTCGTGATCGTGGTGCCGGTCTACAACGCGCCGGCGCTGGTCGGGCAGTGTCTGGATTCCGTGCTCGTGCATACCGATGGCCACGCGCGCTTGCTCGTCATCGACGATGCCAGTCCCGATCCTGAGATCGCGCCGCTGCTGGCGCAGTACGCGAAACATCTGCGGGTGAAAATCCTGCGCAATGTGACGAATCGCGGTTTTACCGCGACCGCGAATCGCGGCATCGTGCGCGCCGGCAAGGCCGATGTGGTGCTGCTGAACGCGGATACGCGCGTCGGACCGAACTGGCTCACCGGGCTGCGCCGCGCGGCGTATTCCGGCGACGATGTGGCGACGGCGACGGCGGTATCCGATAACGCGGGCGCGTTTTCCGTGCCGGAACTGGAGCGGGAAAACGCACTGCCCGCGCATTGGTCGTTCGACGATACCGCGCGCGCGTTCTGGCAGCAGGCCGGCACGGCGTATCCCGAATTGCCGACCGGCAACGGTTTTTGTCTCTATATCCGGCGCAGCGTGATCGATGCCGTGGGTACGCTCGATGAGGAGGCGTTTCCGCAAGGTTACGGTGAAGAAAACGATTTCTGTCAGCGCGCGTCGCACATCGGCCTGCGCCATGTGATCGCCGGCAATGTGCTGGTGGGGCACGCGCGCAGCCAGAGCTTTGGCGTCGAGCGTCGGCTCGCACTGGGCCGCGCCGGCATGGCCGTGCTGCGCGAGCGCTGGCCCGCTTACGAACGCGAAGTCGGCGCGATGTTGTTCTCCTTCGCGCGCCGCGTGCTGGACTGGCGCGTGCGCCGTATCTTCGCGCGTGCACGCGGCATGCCGCCGCCCAAGCCGCGCCTGCTCTGGATCGGCGCACACGCGCCGACGTGGCCCGATATGGAAGTGTGGAATCTGCGCGTGAACGGCGAGCATAACGAACTGGTTTTCGATGACCGCATCGTCGCCACGGCTGTCTGGCAGGCAGAGGCCGCAGAATCCGTGTACCGCACGTTGTGTACGTGGCTGCAGGTCTATGCGATCGAGTGCCTCATCGTTGCCGACCACCAGGAAAATTCCATCACGCTCATGTGCGAGCATCTGGCCATTCCCGTCGCGCGGGTCGATACCGCCGCGGCGACGGCCGCGCACGCGTTGCAGCGCGTGGAGGCACTGCCTGGATGAAACAGTCGCGGTGTCGCGGTGTATCGCAAGATCGCCCCGATTCCATATAGACTCAGACCCTGTCTACTATCTCCCCTCAGCCCGCGCCGGAAGCGGTTTGTTCGCAGGCCAAGGAAGAGCAAGGTCGCCTGTGGCCGTCGGGCCGCACGCGGTAACGGGGGAAACGCTCCATGGATGGATGATGACTCGACCTGACCGCCGGTCGGGTGCATCGCCAAGCACGCCCACCTGACAACTTTGGCAGGGCAACGCGGGCTGAGGGGAGATAGTAGACAGGCTCTCAGAGCATTCCCCGGAGATTCCCATGACGGACCGCAGCGTTACGCGGATACGATGGCTTGCTGTGCTGCTGGGCTGGATGGCCTGCGCCACGGCTTTCGCACAGCTTGCACAGCCGGCCGCACCTTCCGCCGATGCGTCTGCGCCGGTTTCGGCCGCGGCGGAGGGCGTCTGGGCGGCAGCGCGACCGAGCCTGCTGCAAATCCGCACGCTGGTGCAAGCGGCCGGGCGCCAGTCCTCGATCGGTTCGGGTTTTCTGGTCAGCGCCGACGGGCTGGCGATCACCAATTACCACGTGGTGGCGCAGTACGCGCTGGAACCCAAGACCTATCGTCTGGAGTTCGCGCGGCCCGACGGCGCGCAAGGTGCGCTGAAACTGCTGGCGATCGATATCGCGGACGATCTGGCCGTGGTCAAGCTCGAAGGCGCCGATCTGCCGTATCTGGAGTTCGATCCCGTCGCCATCGTCGGCAATCTGCCGCGTGGCGAGCGCGTGTATGCGATGGGCAATCCGCTGGATCTTGGCTTCACCATCGTCGAAGGCACGTACAACGGCATGGTCGAACGCAGCTACACCGAGCGCGTGCATTTCACCGGCGCGATCAATCCCGGCATGAGCGGCGGTCCGGCGGTGACCGGCAGCGGCAAGGTGGTCGGCGTCAACGTGGCCAAGCGGCTGGACGGCGAACTGGTGAGCTTTCTGGTGCCCTCGAGCAAGGTCGCTGCCCTGCTCGAGCGCGCGCGCAAGGATGCGCCGTTGACGCTGGCGCAGGTGCGCGAGGAAATCGGCCGGCAGTTGCTGGCCTGGCAGAACGACTTCTACCAGGCGCTGCAAAGCCAGGGCTTTCGCCAGACCACGTTCGGCCCGTATCAGGCGCCGGAGAGCGCGGCCCCGTGGTTCAATTGCTGGGCGCACACCAACGCGGAGCAGACGCCCAGGCCACGCGCACAGATGGACAGTTCCACCTGCATGTCGCAAAGCTCGCTGTTCATCGCCGAGGATCTGGAAAGCGGACGCGTGCAACTGACCCATGCCTACGTGCACGACGTCGATCTCAATACCTTCCAGTTCGCGGCGTTCCTGTCGCGTTACTACGCGGGCGCATCGACGAGCGGCGCGTGGTCGCGCAAGCGCATGACGCGCAACGAATGCCACGAAGATTTCGTCGCACCCGCCGATACCGCCGCCGCACCGGTAGTGCACGCGGCGTGGTGCGCACATGCCTATCGCGATTTCGCCGGCATCTACGATGTGGCGCTGGTGACGATCACGCAGGACCGCAACAAGGAGGCGCTGATCTCGCGTCTGGTGATGCAGGGGGTGAGTTACGATGCGGCGCTGGCGTTGGCGCAGCGTTTCATGGGGGCGATTCTATGGACGACGAAGTGATCTGGATCGAGATCCTCGCGCGCCAGCGCGAAACCGTCGCACGGCAACGTGCGAACGGTCCCCTCATCGCCATCGGCCGCGCCTACGACAACGATATCGTGCTCGACGATCCGCACGTCGCCGCGCACCACCTGCGCCTGTCGCGTGGTGAGGATGGACGCTGGATCGCCGAGGATCTGGGCACGCTCAACGGTCTGCGCGTCGCCGGCGCGCGCCGTGATCGCGTCGTGCTCGACGGCGATACTATCGTGCAGATCGGCCGTACCGATATCCGGCTGCGCTCGTGCGCGTATGCGGTGCCGCCCGAGTTGCCGCTATTGCGCACCCGGCCGCGCTGGCCGGCGGCGCTGGTCTGTCTGATCGCTATGCTCGGCGTGTCGCTGCTGCAATCGTGGCTGGGCGAAACCGGCGAATCCAAACTCGTCAGCTATTTAACGGCGCTGCTCGTACTGGCGATCATGACCGTGGCGTGGGCGTCGGTGTGGAGTGTGATATCGCGTATCTTCACCGGATACGCGCAGTACGGCCGGCACCTGTTCATCGCCAGCGCCGGCCTGTTGGTCTACACGATCTACGATCTGCTCACCGATGTCGGTGCGTTCGCGTTGTCGCTGCCTGTGCTGATGACCTACGGTTTCGTCGGCGCATGGTTGGTGTTCGCGATAGTCTGCTTTGCGCATCTGCGCGCGCTGGGCCCAACGCGGCTGGTGCTCAAAGCGGTGTGCGTGCTCCTGCTGGCGGGGATGGGCGTCGCGCTACAAGGGTTGAAGATGTCGGACGGACGGTCCAGTTCGGGCCAGCCCACGATCGCGGTCTTGCAGAAATTGCAACCGCCGGCTTCCCGCCTGGTCTCGCCGCAAACGCAAAGCGCGTTCTTTGCCGGCGCGGCCAGCCTCGAAGCATCCCTGGACAAGGCGCGCACCGAGGAATTGCCGTCCGGCAGCGACAACGACGATGATTGAGGCCGTGCATTTTGGCTTGTCGCCATGAACCATCGCATCGACGATTTATTGCGCATCATGGCGCGCCTGCGCGACCCCGGGCAGGGTTGCCCCTGGGATGTACAGCAGAATTTCGACACGATCGCGCCGTACACGATCGAAGAAGCCTATGAGGTCGCCGATGCGATCGACCGGCGCGATTACACCGAACTGTGCGACGAACTGGGCGACCTGTTGTTGCAAGTAGTCTTTCATGCACGCATGGCGCAAGAAGCGGGATATTTCGATTTCAGCGATGTGGTCGAAGCGATCTGCGCAAAGATGATCCGCCGCCATCCGCATGTGTTTCCCACCGAAAACGATCATCCCGAACAGGTGAAAAGCGCAGCGGCGCAGACCGCCGCCTGGGAAGAACACAAACGCCGCGAGCGCTCGGACAAGGGCGAGCAGGACGACAGCGCGCTGGCCGGTATTGCGCGTGGCCTGCCGGAATGGCAGCGCGCGTTGAAACTGCAAAAGCGCGCCGCGCGCGTGGGCTTCGACTGGGATAACCCGGCCCCTGTGCTGGACAAACTGCACGAGGAAATCGCCGAAGTACGGCATGAACTCACCGCGTGTGCGCAAGCGGCCGATGCGGCCGCGCGGCAGGCAGCCCATGCGCGGCTTGCCGATGAAGTCGGCGATGTTCTGTTTGCCGGCGCCAATCTCGCACGCTTGGCGGGTGTGGATTACTCGCAGGCGCTGCGCGGTGCGAACGCCAAATTCGAACGGCGTTTCCGGCGCATGGAAATCATGGCCAGGACCGATGGCATCCCTCTATCCGGCCTGCCGCTGGACGAGCAGGAGATCTACTGGAATCGCGCCAAGGTTGAGGACAAGACCAAGGCGCCATAGCGAGCCGGTTGGGTTTGCTTGAGTCAAACAGCCCGGTATCGGTGCTGAACGGTTGATGTGATCGATGAAAGGGCAGCAGCCTTCGCCATTCCAGAGGATGCTGGAATGGCGAAGGTCTTCCCACCGATTCATACCGCTGCAAGCGCCTGCGTGAGATCGGCCAGAATATCGTCGATATGCTCGATGCCGATCGACAGGCGCACCATATCCTCGGTCACACCGGCTTTCTGGAGTTCTTCGGCCGTCAGTTGGCGATGCGTGGTGCTGGCCGGATGACAAGCCAGGCTCTTGGCATCGCCGATATTGACCAGACGCGTGATGAGCTTGAGCGCATCCTGGAAATTCGCGCCGGCCGTGCGTCCGCCGTGCAGGCCGAACGTGAGCAGGCCGGATGCCTTGCCGCCGAAATAGCGATCAACGAGTGGCCGCGAAGGATGGTCCGGCAAGCCGGCGTAGTTGACCCAGGCCACCTTCGGCTGCTGCCGCAGGAACTGCGCAACCTTGAGCGCGTTTTCGCTGTGGCGTTCCATGCGCAGCGCCAGGGTTTCCAGCCCCTGCAAAATCAGAAATGCGTTGAAGGGTGAAATCGCCGCGCCCATGTTGCGCAAGGGCACCGTGCGCGCGCGGCCGATGTAAGCGGCCGGGCCGAGCGCTTGGGTATACACCACGCCGTGGTAGCTGACTTCAGGCTCGTTGAGGCGCTTGAAACGCGCCTTGTGTTCGGCCCACGGGAATTGGCCCGAGTCGACGATGATGCCGCCGATACTCGTGCCGTGCCCGCCGATGTACTTGGTCAGCGAGTGCACGACGATATCGGCGCCATGCTCGAACGGACGCGTCAGGTA
>JAISPQ010000201.1 GCA_031274955.1 Rhodanobacter sp. | reverse complement strand
ATGCGCGTCAGCGCATCGAGCTTGTGCATGCCGCTGACCCACCAATAGCGTTGGCGGATATTCGCCGCGGTCGTGGTCTTGGCCTTGATCGCGATCTCGACCGGATCGCGCAGATGCGCCTGTGCGATGCGTCGGATCGGCGCGGGCATGGTGGCCGAGAACAGCGCGATCTGGCGTTGCGGCGGCGTTTTCTTCAGGACGGTTTCCACATCGTCGATGAAGCCCATGCGCAGCATCTCGTCGCCTTCGTCGAGCACGAGCGTGGTCAACTGCGCAAGATCCAGCGAGCCGCGTTCCAGGTGATCGATCACGCGGCCCGGTGTACCGACCACAACATGCGCGCCACGGCGCAGCCCGCCCAGTTGTGGGCCGTAGCTTTGACCGCCATAGATCGGCAACACGTGGAAATCGGGCAGGTTCGCCGCGTAGCGTTGGAAGGCCTCGGCCACCTGGATCGCAAGCTCGCGCGTCGGCGCGAGCACCAGCGCCTGTGGCGTGCGCAGCGACAGGTTCAGCCGCGACAGGATCGGCAATGCGAATGCGGCGGTCTTGCCGGTGCCGGTCTGTGCCTGGCCGAGCACGTCGCGCCCTTGCAGCAACGGTGGAATCGTCGCCGCCTGGATCGGCGAGGGCGTCTCGTAGCCGACATGGGCGAGCGCCTGCAACAGCGGCGGCGCAAGGCCGAGATCGGCGAAGGCGAGCGGAGGAACGGAGGTTTCGGTGTCGGCGTTGGACATGCTGGCGTGAACTGAAGCTGCCGGCTCGCGTCGTCGCGGTGATTCCGCTGGAAGATGCGCGGCCGTTGATGGCGGGTCGTGTAGTCTACTGCGTTCGGAGCAACACGGCCGCCAACGGCCTATACTCCGCGCGCGCCGCTCGTGGCGCGCCGCATCGTGAGGTCGCCTTCTCTTGACCATGTCGCAATCGCGTGACCGGCCGCGTAAAACCGGTACTACTCCCAAGAAAGCCATTCCCGCCACTCGCAAAACCACGAAGGCGGCTACCGCAAAAAAAACCACGGCCGTGAAGAAAGCCGTGAAGAAATCCGCAGCCTCCGTGCGGAAAAGCGCGCTCCACAAGCCGGCTGCGCGCACGCCATCGCCAGCGCCCAAGCCGCCGCGCACGCGCGGAAAGTCCAAGAGCGGAGATTCGGGATTCGAGATTCGGGATTCGGAAGAAAGATCGCCGCGCACGCGCAGAAAGTCCAAAACAGTCGATCCACTGGAACACCTGCGCGCGATCGTGTTGAACGCGCTGGACGACCTGAAAGCCAAAGACGTGCAACAGATCGATGTGCGTGGCAAGAGCGGATTCACCGATCTGCTGATTCTCGCCAGTGGTACCTCGTCGCGGCATGTGAAGTCGATTGCCGAGGAGGTGGTGAAGAAGGCCAAACAGTCCGGCACACCACCGATCGGCGTGGAAGGCCAGCGCGAAGCCGAATGGGTACTGGTCGATCTGGGCGATGTGATCGTCCACGTAATGCTGCCGCGCACGCGCGAGTTCTACGGTCTGGAGCGCTTATGGACCGTCGGCGACGCCGAGCCTTAGAACTTATCCTTTGAGTTTTCGGTCACGGATACGCGCATGAAAGCCCGCCTGATTTCCGTTGGCGAGCGCATGCCGGGCTGGGTGGCCGAAGGATTCGCCGAATACCGCAAGCGGCTGTCGCGCGAATGTCCGCTGGACCTCATCGAAATTCCGCTGCGCACGCGTGGCAAGAGCGGCGATTCCGCCCGCGCGATCGCCGACGAAGGCAATGCGATGCTCGCTGTGCTGCCGCGCGACAGCCATATCGTCGCGCTCGATAACCGCGGCAAACCGTGGTCGAGTGAACAACTGGCCGAGCAATTGGCCGCGTGGCGCATGTCCGGCCGCGATCTGGCGATCCTCATCGGCGGCCCCGATGGTCATGCCCGCAACGTATTGGCGCGCGCGCACCAATGCTGGTCGCTCGGCCCGCTGACGCTGCCGCACATGCTGGTCCGCCTCGTCGTTGCCGAGCAGCTTTACCGCGCGGTGAGTCTGCTCGGCAATCACCCCTACCATCGTGGATGACAGCGGTATTATGGAAATGCGACTATCAAAAAAATGGTTCTGGTTAGGAGGGATGCTTTTACTATCCCTGCTGATCTGCCTGCCCCTGATGAAAAATAATATTTATTTCCCAAGTCATGAACAGATGTGGGGGCCAATGCGAATTTGGGGAATAGGTGAGGCCCTGAAAAGTGGGCAATGGCCACCGCAGGTGTTACCCAATCTGGCGGGCGAACTGGGATATGGATGGCATATTTTCTACCCACCATTGGCCTATTGGTTTGCATATGTTTTTTATGGCGCCGGGCTGTCACTGCTTGCGGCTATAAAATCAGCTCATGTATTTTCATTATTTCTTTCCGGCGTAACGATGTTTTTGTTTGTACGCCGAGTAACTTCAAATGAACGACTGGCCGGCATTGCCGGACTGCTTTATTTAAGCGCCCCCTATCATATGATCGATTTTTATGTGAGGAATGCCTATGCAGAAACATTTGCATTTATCTGGATACCAGTGATTTTTCTGGGTGCTTATGAGATTCTCCAAGGCGATCGGAAAAAGTGGTGGATTCTCACAATAGGTATGAGTGGCATGTTATTGACTCATATCATCAGCGCGTTCTATTCTCTATTTTTTCTCACGCTATTTGTCATTATCCAGATCACTTTCAAACTAAAAGAACAGCCTGTCGAATATAAGGCATGCGCCATGGTATTCATCAAGGCAGCGGCACTTACTCTCGTATTGACAGCCTTTTTCTTCATGCCGATGTTTGAACATATGGAAATGGGCGACTACGCTGCCTTTTCAAGAGAACACAAAGTTTATTTCTGGGCACTGCCTGCACAAGTGCAGGCATTTGCCATCACCTTGCCGCAGATGTTCGACTGGCATTTGCCGCTTTCTCAGGACCTCTTTGGCAGCCGTGGATATCACTATCAGGGGCCGCAGATGCCGCTGACGGTGGGACCATTACTCGCATTGCTGGCGCTTATCGGTCTGCTGCGAAAGCACCCCAGCCGCTTGCAGACCGTTTTCATGGTGCTGGCGATTCTCAGCCTGTTCATGACGTTATGGCTCATGCCATGGACGCTACTACCGGAAATTTTTTCACTGCTGCAATTCCCATGGCGGCTGTTGCTGTTTGCAACATTTTTCCTATGCTTTTTATCGATCCATGCCTTTGATGAAAGTATAAATAAATTCATCAAGACCGCCGCTTATATGATTACTCTGACCATGGCAGTGTTGTTATTCCATTCCGTACGCATGGTGACGACAGAAAATATAATAGTAAAATCCATACTACATGAGCCCATTTCCGAACACGGCACTTCTGATGGAGAATACTTTCCCGTCAACTATCTGAATACACTTATCATGCCGAGCGTACAGATACCGATACAGGATCCAGCCTTGCTCAATGGTACAGGGCATGCAACGGTTACACATAGAAATGGGGTCAATCTCACCTTGGACGTGATGCTCGAAACAAAAGAACAAGAGTTTATCACACTACAAATTCCATTGATTTATTATCTTGGTTATCGCATTACCGACACCTCCGGTGCTGTATTGAAACGATACGAATGTAAAAGCGGATTGTTATGTGTGGATATAGACAAATCAGGCATCTACAAAGTGCGCTACAGAAATACACTGATCGGAAAAATTGGTAATACGCTATCCATCATGGCTATTTTCATACTGGCTGGCGTCTGGTTCAGGAATCGCTCTCCTCAGCGCATCGATCCATGACGACAAACGCGTTGACGTATGATGCGCGCATGCTCTATCTCGCCTCACAGTCTCCGCGCCGGCGCGAGCTTCTGCACCAGTTGGGCCTGACATTCGCGGTGCTCGACATCGATATCCCGGAGCAACGTCAGCACGGGGAATCTGCCGTGGACTATGTGAGCCGTGTCGCACGCGAGAAGGCCGGCGCCGGCTGGTTGCAGGTGGCGGCGGTTGCGGACGCGATCGTGATCGGCGCCGATACCGAAGTGGTGCTCGACGACGAGGTATTCGGCAAACCGGCCGACGCCGCGGATGCCGCGCGCATGCTGCGACGTCTGTCCGGTCGCGCGCACCGTGCTATCTCTGCGGTATGGGTGCTCGGTGGCGGCCGCCAGGAGCACGCGATCAGCCAGTCGAACGTCGAGTTTGCCGCGCTGTCCGATGCGCAGATCGCCGCCTATGTCGGTACCGGCGAACCGTTCGGGCGTGCCGGCGCCTATGCCATCCAGGGCCGCGCGGCGGCGTTCATCCGGTGTCTGCAGGGCAGCTATTCCGGTGTGATGGGCTTGCCTTTGCATGAAACAGCGGTTCTTCTGCACCGCTTTGCAGTGCTTTGATCGCCTGTTCAGGAGGGGGATTCGACAACCCCGCTCCAACACGGCTATAAGGGATTCCAAACTTCTCATAGATCGGTCATCTCCCATGTCCGAAGAAATCCTGATCAATGTGACACCGCGCGAAACGCGCGTGGCGCTGATCGAAAACGGCATGCTCCAGGAGGTGCATGTCGAACGCGCAAGCCGGCGCGGATATGTCGGCAACATCTACAAAGGCAAGGTTGGCCGGGTCATGCCGGGCATGCAGGCTGCGTTCGTCGAGATTGGCCTTGAACGCGCCGCCTTTCTGCATGCATCGGACATCGTGCGGCCGGCGGTCGCGATGATCAACGACAATGGCGATGGTGTGCCCGCACCCGTGCCGCCGATCAGCGAACTGGTACGCGATGGGCAGGAGATCATCGTGCAGGTCGTGAAGGATCCGATCGGCACCAAGGGCGCGCGGCTTACGACGCACTTGTCCATTCCTTCGCGGTATCTGGTGTTGCTGCCGTACAGCAAGGTGCTGGGCGTGTCGGCGCGCATCGAGGACGAAGCCGAGCGCACGCGGCTCAAGGATCTGCTTACCGCACATCTGGTCGAACCGCGCGCCGGCTATATCGTGCGCACCAATGCCGAAGGCGAACCGTGGGAGGCGCTGGCCGAGGACATCGATTATCTGGGCAAATCGTGGAACGCGATACGCCAGAGTATTGAGCGCGGGCGCGTCGGCGAGCGCGTGTACGAGGACATGGGCCTGACCTTGCGCGTACTGCGCGACATGGTGAAGCTATCGATCGAGAAAGTGCACATCGATTCGCGCGAAACCTTCGAGCGCGCGCAACATTTCGTCCGCCAGTTCACGCCCGAGTTGGCCGAACGGGTGGAACATTACACGGGCGAGCGGCCGATTTTCGATCTCTACAGCGTGGACGACGAGATCCAAAAAGCGCTCAGGAAGAACGTGCCGTTGAAATCCGGCGGCTATCTGATCGTCGACCAGACCGAAGCGATGACCACGATCGATGTCAACACCGGCGGCTTCCTCGGCACGCGCAATCTGGAGGAAACCGTATTTCGCACCAATCTGGAAGCGGCGCAGGCGGCGGCGCGGCAGCTACGGCTGCGCAACCTTGGCGGCATCATCATCATCGACTTCATCGACATGATCGATGAAGAACATCGGCGCCAGGTATTGCGCCAGTTGCAGAAATCGATGGCGAGCGATCACGTCAAGACCACGGTCTGCGACATGTCGCCGCTGGGCCTGGTGGAGATGACGCGCAAGCGCACCACGGAGAGTCTGGAACGCCAGTTGTGCGAGGCGTGCTCCACCTGCGGCGGCCGCGGCAGTGTGAAGACCGCCGAAACCGTCACCTACGAAATCTTCCGCGACATCACGCGCGCGGTGCGCCAATTCGAAGCACAGCAACTGCTCGTGCTGGCGGCGCCCAAGGTGGTCAATCGCATCCTCGAGGAAGAATCGGCTGCCGTAGCGGAACTTGAGGAATTTCTCGGCAAGACGATCCGCTTCCAGCCCGAAGAGCACTACTCGCAGGAACAATACGATGTCGTCGTGCTGTGAGCGTCTTTTAGACCGTACAAGGGAGCACGGAGCACGGAGCAGGCAGTGGAGGGACGCGCGCATTCCACCCGCGCAAAAGCGCCTCCTGCTTCGTCGTTCCCGCATGCTCATTGAGGTGCCCGCGTGATGCCACGCTGGCGCGTACTCCTGCGTCGGCTGCGCTTTGCGCTATTGGCCGTGGTATCCACGTGTGTGATCCTGCTCGGCGTACTGGCCGGCCTCACACAATTGGTGATGCCGTGGCTGGCGAGTCACCCGCAACATGTCGAGCACTGGCTGTCCACGCGTTTGCAGCGGCCCGTGACGATCGGGCATCTGAGCGGCGCGTGGGTCAACGGCGGTCCGCTGTTGACGCTGGACGACGTACATATCGCTGGCCGCGCACCCGAAGAACCCGCGCTTGCGATCCCGCACGTGGAACTCGTGTTCGATCTCTATGCACTGTTCCGGCGCGATGGCGCACTCAGCGAGTTCCGTCTGTCGGACATGAATCTCAAACTCGTCAACGATGCCGCCAACGGCTGGCGGCTGCTCGGGCTGGACTTGGGCGCACCGGCGCAAAGCGAATCATCCTTCTCGATGGGCGCGCTGGGCGCGCTGGAAATCGACCGCCTGCACCTGACCATCCAAGACCCGCAGCGCGGACTCGACATGACGCTGACCGCTCCGGTCGTGCGCGTACTCAACTATGGTGAGATCACGCGCGTACTGGGTCGCGTGCGCATCGCCGATGCCCCATCCGAACCGCTGGAACTCATCGCCGATCTGAATCCCGACACGCGCTCGGGCGAGCTTTACCTGGGCGCGCGCGACATCGACCTGGCGCAGATGACACAGCAGTGGATGTTCGGCGGCATCCAGTTCGTTGCGGGACACGGCACCGTGCAGTTTTGGGCGCGCGTGAACGCGGCACGCGCCGACGATGTGCGCGTGCGCGTGGACGCGCAAGAAGTGCGCCTGACTTCCGCGCAACCCGTTGCGGTCGACGCGGCGACCAGCGTCGTCCCGCGCGTCGGCTTTGATCGGCTCGCGTTCGTCGCGCGCTGGTTACGCGAAGCGGACGGCTGGACCTTGGATCTGGCCGATGTCGTCGCGGGTGCGGAGCCCCCGGCAGGCGTTGCCGCCGCGCACGCCGCACGGATCAGCATCGAACGGCGCGGCGAAGAAGACGCCCCCGTCTATCGCGCGGCCGCAACCGATCTTGCGCTGGAACCTTGGGGGAGCCTGGCGATGCTGTCGCACAAACTACCCGATGGCGCGCGGCGCTGGCTTTATCTGGCGCACCCGCACGGCACCCTCGCACGCGGCGATCTGCGCTGGAGCAGCGGCGAGGATTTCGACGTGAGTGCCGCGCTGCGCGGCATCGAACTCGCCCCTGCCGGCTTTGCGCCCCGCATCGCGCGGCTCGATCTGGATCTGCTTGGCGATGCGCAAGCCTTGTTGTTGCAACTGCCGCAGCAGGCGGTGACCGTGGACCTGCCGCGCGTATTCCGCAAACCGTTCGTGTTTTCGCAGTTCGACGGCGATATCGTTGCGCGCCGGGTCGACGATGCATGGAGCCTGGAAACTGACCGCATCGGCTTCGAGGGCGAAGGCTTCGGCGGCGAAGTGTGCGGCCGTGTGGACATCGTCCCCGACCGGCGTCCATTCGTTGACCTCTACGCACTGGCCACGCATGGCGAAGTCACCGCCGCCAAACTGTTCTGGCCGTTCCATGTGATGCCGCCGCCGGCGATGGCGTGGCTGGATCGCGCGCTCGTCGACGGACGGCTCGTCGGCGGGCGCGCCGCATTTCGCGGCGACCTCACCGATTGGCCGTTCCACAACCATGCCGGCTATTTCGTCGCGCGCGGCGAAGTCGCCGATGCAACGCTCGACTACCATCCGCAGTGGCCGCGTGCCGAGAAACTGCACGCCTTCGCGGCCTTCATCAACGACGGCATGCAGGTCCAGGCCGACGCGGCCGAATCGATGGACAACAACGTCACGCAAGCCAGCGCATCGATTGCCGATTTCGGTTCGTTGATCCTCGACCTGGCCGTGAAGGGCGAAGGCAATGGCGCCACCCTGCTGGACTTTTTACGTGCAACCCCGATCGGCAAACACTACGAAGAACCGCTCAAACCGCTCGCGGTGACCGGCAAAGGTACGCTTGGTTTTACCCTGAACCTGCCGATCAAGCACATCGAAACCCTGCAACTGAACGGCTCCGTCGATCTTGCCGACGCCAAACTCGATCACAGCGCCTATGATCTGCATTTCACCGATGCCACCGGCAAACTGCGCTTCAACCAACAAGGCTTCGCCGCCGATGCGCTGGACGTGAAATTCCGCAATGGCGGCGCCAAACTGTCGATCGCGATCGGCGGTTATGTCACCGATGCGCGGCATATTCTGGAAGCCACGCTCGGCGGCCGCTATCCGGCTGCCACGGTGTTTGCCGATGTGCCGGTCCTGCTGCCGATGCTGACCAAGTTTCCCGGTGTTGCGCCATGGACGGCCGGCGTGAACGTGGATCAGCCCGTCAACGGCACGGCGCGCGGCCATCTTGCGCTGGACAGCGACCTGCGCGGCATCGCAATCGATTTACCGGCGCCGCTCGACAAACGCGCCGACAGCATGCTGCCGTTCCATCTCGATCTGGACCTTCCCGCGGCGGGACAAACCTTCGTGGCACGGCTCGGCGATGTGGCCAGTCTGAAAGGCGTCGTCCCCAGTGCGAGCCGCGCGTTCGGTGCGCGCATCGATCTGGGCACGAACAAACCCGGCGAACCGCCCGCCTCCGGCGTGACGATCGGCGGCCACGCACCGCTCCTGGATGCCGGCGGTTGGTTCGACCTCATCGGCCAGGACAGCGGCGGCGCCGGCAGCGCACCGATACAGCGCGTGGATATGCGCATCGACGATTTCACCCTCGCCTATCGCCACTTTACCGACATGCACCTGGTGATAGACAACAACGCCGCCGCGACCACCTTCACCCTCGATAGCTCGGCGCTCGCCGGTGCATTGCGCATCCCCAAAGCGGCGCTCGCCGCCCAGGGTATTACCGCGACGCTGGATCGTATCCATTGGCCGGATGCGCCGGCCGACGCAACGCAAGCCGACACGCTCACCAACTTCGATCCCACCGCACTACCGCCGCTACATCTGTCGGTGCGGGATTTCCAACTCGGCAAAGCCAATTTCGGCTCGGCCGAATTCGTAAGCCATCCCATTGCCGGCGGCATGCATGTGGACAAGCTCGAATCGCAATCGCCGAACGTCGTCATGCAGGCAAGCGGCGACTGGACCGGCAGCGCGAAGAACAACCGCTCCCGATTCGGCATCCAGATGTCCGCGCAGAACCTCGGGCACATGATGGATGCGCTTGGTTTTCCCGGGCTCATCGACGGCGGCGCCACCACGGCGATGATCGACGCGAGTTGGCCGGGCCCGCCCTCCGCGTTCGCGCTGGCGAAACTCGACGGCGATCTGGCCATCAAGGTCGACGAAGGACGCATCCTCGATGTGGAGCCCGGTGCAGGACGCATTTTCGGCCTGTTCTCGCTGACCGAGATTCCGCGCCGTCTGACCCTGGACTTCAGCGACTTCTTCAAATCCGGCTTCACCTTCAACTCGATCAACGGCAAGTTCCACTTCAGCGACGGCAACGCGTACACCGACGATCTGACGATCAAAGGACCGGCCGCGGACATTGCGATCAGCGGGCGCACGGGATTTCGCACCCGCGATTACGACCAACGCATGGATGTGAATCCGCGCGCGGGCACGACCTTGCCCGTCGTCGGCGCGATCGCAGGCGGCCCGGTCGGCGCCGGCGTGGGTCTGGTCATGCAGGGTATTTTGAACAAGCCGCTCGGCAAAGCGATTGCGCGGCGCTACGCCGTCACCGGCAGTTGGGACAAGCCGAAGATCACCCCGGTAACGCGCGAGAAGCCGAAGACGAACCGGTCTGGGCAAGCCGGCGCCGCGCCATCCTCCCATGGGGCCATCGATACTCGGGGAGTATCCCATTAGCAGGTTGTTGAGAAAGGGCTATCCTGCCCTTTCTCAAGCAATCCGCCCGTGGGTCACGCTATCAGGCTGTTTCTCAACAGCCTGATGGGAGAATCATGACAGCGCCGGATAGTCGATATACCCGTTGGCTCCGCCGCCGTAGAAGGTGTTTTTGTCGCCGGGGTTGAGCGGTGCGTTTTCGCGCAGGCGGCGCACCAGGTCGGGGTTGGAAATGAAGGGGCGGCCGAAAGAGATCAGATCGGCCCCCTGTGCCAGCGCGGCTTCGGCCAAAGCGCGATCGTAGCCGTTGTTGAGCATCCACGCGCCCTTGCCGCCGGCGTTGCGATAGGTGTTGCGCAACGTGACATAGTCGAACGGGCGCTCGGGCAATTCGCGCGGGCCGCCGGTGCTGCCTTCGACGATGTGCAGATAGGCCAGATCGAGCTTGGCCAGTTCGCGCACGACGTACTCGAACAGCGGCTGCGGGTCGGCATCGACGATGTCGTTGGCCGGGGTGACGGGCGACAGACGGATGCCGCAGCGCCCCGGGCCGACGGCATCGACCACAGCGCGCGTGACTTCCAGCGGCAGCCGGGCACGATGGGGGATGGCGCCGCCGTAGTCGTCCGTGCGGTGATTGGCGCCGGTCTTGAGAAACTGGTCGAGCAGATAGCCGTTGGCGCCGTGGATTTCGACGCCATCAAAGCCGGCGACGTGTACTGCGTTGCGCGCGGCGGTGGCGTAGTCGTGGACGATGCCGGGTAGTTCGGCGGCTTCCAGCGCACGCGGCGTCGAGGCCGGCACGAAAGCCGGTACACCGTCCTTGATCAGCACGGTGCGGGTTTGCGCGGTGATCGCCGAGGGCGCGACGGGCGCGGCGCCGCCGGGTTGCAGATCGGTATGCGAGACGCGCCCTACATGCCAGAGCTGGCATACGATCTTGCCGCCGGCCTGATGTACGGCGTCGGTGACGCGCTTCCAGCCGTCGAGCTGCGCGGCTTGATACAGACCGGGCACGTCCGAATAGCCTTGGCCCTGGGGGCTGATGGCGGTGCCTTCGCTGATGAGCAGGCCCGCGCTGGCGCGCTGGACGTAGTAGGTGACGTTGATATCACGCGGGATGCCCTGCGGCGCGCGGTTGCGCGTCAACGGGGCCATGGCGATGCGGTTGGCCAGACGCAGTGCGCCGGCTTGTGCGGGTTCGAAGAGTGAGGGCATGGCGAAGGAGATAATGTCAGAAGTGGAGGAACAAAACGGGTTGATGGAAATGCGTAGGGCGCCGTTCTCAACCCTGGCTATTTGATCAGCCCTTCGGCTTTGAGCACCGCTTGCACCGCCGGACGAGCGGCCACGCGGTCGCGCAGAGCGTTGAGGTGGGTAAACGCCGATATATCCAGGCCGACATACTGGGGCCAACTGGCGACGGTGAACAGGAAGCCGTCGGCCACGGTGAACGTGTCGCCCATGAGGTAATTCTTGCCCTTGAGTTCGCCATCGACCCACTTCAGGCGCGCGAGGAGCCTGTCCCTGACGATGGGCTTGTAGACATCGGGGGTGTCCGGAGCGAACAGCGGGTTGAAGTTCTTGTGCAACTCGGTGCCGATGAAGGCCAGCCATTCTTGCAGGCGATAGCGCGCGAAGGTGCCACTGGCGGGCGCGAGGTTTTTTTGCGGCACCTGGTCGGCGATGTATTGCACGATGGCCGGACCTTCGCGCAGGCGGCTGCCGTCGGCCAGTTCGAGTACGGGTATATAGCCCAGCGGGTTGATGGTGTAGAAATCGGTGCCGTCTTCCAGCTTATGGGTCTTGGTGCTGGCACGTACGATGGTATAAGGCAGACCCGCTTCTTCCAGCGCGATGTGCGGGGACAGCGAGCAGGCGCCGGGGGAGTAATACAATTTCATGGGCGAATCTCCTTGCGATAGACACGTTGAATGAGAATCTGGCCACTTGGGCCAGCGTCATTTTTCTCTGGGAAATGGTGTGGAGAGATTACACGATATTACGGCAATCGGTCGGCTCAACCGCCCAGTGCGGTTACGCGCCGAGCCGCGCCACCGGATGTGTCAGGCGGCGCCCTGCATGGGTTTGCCGCACACGTGCGTATGGCGGTTCCGCCGCAGGCAGCGCGCAAGATCGATGTGGTGCGCACATGGGCCGCCATCGCCGGGCCCGCTATCGGTATACACTGCTTGTGCTCTTTCGCGGTTTGCACGCACACCGTTCCCTGCGCAGATCCGGTGGGAGAGCTATGGACAGGTTCTTACATGGCGTGCAGCGCAAGTACGAGTACCTCACATGTTTCCCCATGATGTCGCCGCCACCGCGCGCCGCCTCGCCGAGTTGAAGATCGAGCACCGCGACCTCGACGCGGCTATCGCACGTCTGCCGACCGGGCCGGGCTGCGATGAGTTGCAACTCAAGCGCATGAAGAAACGCAAGCTCAAACTCAAGGACATGATCGCGTATCTGGAAAACAAGCTGATTCCGGATCTGGATGCGTAGCTGTAGCGCGATAATGCGCGCGTTACTGGAATTTCGGAAAGCGGAACATGGGTGGAAAAAGGCGCAGATGCAACAAAACTGTTTACTTAACGCAACAAAAGTGTTGTAGCCGTTCGCATGAACAGCCATCCATTCAAGAAGTGGCTCGCTGCGCGCCTTGCCGCGTGATCTACGCATCTGCCCATAATGTCCCGCCCCTGAGCCGGTGTAGCCGGAGCCAAACAGATGGGATACTTCGGTCCATCCAACAGCGTCATTCCCACAAAGGCGGGAATAACGAAGCAGGAGGTGTTTTCGCGGGGGAGAGAGCGCTTTTCCCCCGTCATTCTGCTTGGCACTGTCATCCTGCGCGGCGCCACACGCCGGCGCAGAATCCCTGCTCCGTGCTTCTTTCACACCAACCCCATTTAACTTAGAGCCTGCCTGATCCTCATGTCCTCACCGCACCATCGCACTACTGTCGCTCTGCTCGGCTATGGCCGCTTCGGCCACGCCTTCGCCGATCTGCTCCACAAGGCAGGATACGCCGTGGCCGTATTCGATCCTCACGCAGCGGTACCCGCCGCGCTACGGCGCGCGTCGCTGGCGGATGCCGTGCGCGGCGCGGAATGGATCGTACTGGCTGTCCCGGTTCCGGCGATCCAAGGCATCCTGCACGAACTGCGGCCACTGCTTGTCCACGGCCAGACGGTCATCGACGTGGGTAGCGTCAAGGAACTGCCCTGCCGGCTGATGGACGAGGTGCTGGGTGCGGATGTTCCGCATGCGGGCACGCATCCATTGTTCGGCCCGCTCAGCCTTGCCCGCAACGAGCGCCCTTTGCGTTGCGTACTGTGTGCCAGCGCGCAGCATCCCGACGCGGCGCGGCGCACGCGTGCGCTGTTCGAATCGATCGATTGCGAGGTCATCGAACACGAGGCTGCCAGCCATGACCGGGCCATGGCCGAAACGCACGCGCTGGCGTTCTTCATCGCCAAAGCGCTCGTGGACATGGGCATCGGCGAGGATCTGTCGATGGCGCCGCCGTCTTTCCTCGGTCTGGCCAACATGCTGGCCGCTGTGCGCGGCGATGCCGGCCATTTGTTCGCCGCCATCCAGCGCGAGAACCCATACGCCGCGCAGGCGCGCGCCGCGTTCATCGCGCACCTCACCGCCATCCATCGCAGTCTGTCGGATAAAGAAGGCGCCGCGCTGTCGATCCCGGATATGCCCGAGTCCGGATACGCCCGCGCCGCCCGCGTGAGCCGCAGGCGACGGTCGCTCCTTGAATCCGTCCCAAAACCGTAGCGAGCCCAGAACCTGACTGCGCAGTCCGCGCAACCTGTCGTTCGCACAAGACCTCAACGGCTCACGGGTGGCCCTTCATCAGGGACATCCAGCACAACCAGCGCCTCGCGCACTTGGGCCTGCAAGGCCAGCCATGAACGTTCCCATTGGCCCTTGTTGGGTTTGGCCAGGCCAAAGCGCCGCAACATCGCGTGCGCTGTGGCCAGTTGCGTGCGCAGCGCCTCAATCTCGTTGCGCGCGCGTTCGTAATCGTCCTTGCCGACCATGAGAATCTTGCGGTCGCGGCATACGCCGATACACGGCTGCGGCGCTTCGATCTTGCCGCAGCCGATGCACTGCCAAGCCTGGATGTAATCGGTCATGACACAGAAGTTTTTCGCGACACGCCATGCATGTCAATGATGATCCGCAGGGTGATCCGCGTGTCGTGCAAGGCGGCCACTTCGGCTTTGTCCGGGTCACTCGGAAAGTGACCATAGGGCTGATTCCTGTGTCGTGGTGAAATCAGGCCAGGTACCGTCATCGGCACTGTCTGTAACACCTGTCAACGCCGCCGGCTTGCACGCAAGTGCTCGACCGGGAAACAGGCGATATCGCCGTCGTCGCTGTGCCGCGGTTGGCCCGAGTCTGGCGCGCGTGCGTGTGCGTAGACGACTTCGAACGTCGCCGGCAGCACACCGTCACGGCGGAATGCCTCGTAGGCGGCGGTCGCCGCATGCAAACGCGCCTTGCCGGTCAGCGTGCGCCGGCGTCCGACCTCGGCATGGGTTGCGCCGCTCGCGCGCAGTTCGCGCATCAGCGTCCGCGCGTCGCGATAGGTCAACGTGAAATCGTCGCGTTCCAGTACAGGGTCGCGCAAGCCGATGGCGAGCAGCGCATCGCCGAGATCGTGCATGTCGATGCCTTGGCTGACGCGCGGCGATGCATCGGCGCGCGCAAATGCAGCGCGCAGTTCCTGCAACGTATCGGGGCCGAAGGTGGACACCAGCAGACGACCGCCGGGTCGCAGCACGCGGCGGAACTCCTCCAGTGCGCGGCCGGGGTCTTCACACCAATGCAGGCAGAGATTGGAATACACCAGATCGACGCTGGCATCGGTCAGCGGCAGCCTCTGCGCATCCGCACAGACACACGCGATCGTCGGCGATCCGTCCGGATGCCGGCGCGCAACGTCGAGCATCGGCAACGCAAGATCCAGCGCGACGATCCGCGCTGCGGGAAACAGCGCCTGTAATGCGGCGGTTCCCGTACCGGGTCCACAACCCACATCCAACACGACCGCCGGCGCGGCCGTGTCTGCGTCGAGCCGTTCACGCAAGCGCGTGCCGACTTCCGCCTGCAATACCGCATGTGCGGCATACGTCGCCGCCGCGCGGCCGAACGCGCGCCGGATCTGCGCGCGATCCAGGCTCGCGCTCATGCCGGCAACTCCGCGGCGAACAGTGGCAGACATGGAACGGCCCGGCTTGGGTAAAGTGCTCCGGTCAGGGTATCAGAGACCGTCAACGTGAAGGGAACGCGCACCATCGGCGCCATCGCGCAGCGGCTGCTGCGCATCGCACTTCCGCCGCGCTGCCTGCTATGCGGCGCGGCGGGTGCGCATGGACACGATCTGTGTGCGGGCTGCGCCGCTGAAATGGCGATCAACACGGTCTGTTGCCCACGCTGTGCGCTACCGTTGTCGACGCCGGCTCCCCTGTGTGGCGACTGCCTGAATCACGAGCCGCCGTTCGTGGCCGCGTGGGCGCCATGGCGCTATGCGCATCCGCTGGATCTGCTCGAAGCGCGCTTCAAGTTCCACGGCGATCTTGCCGCCGGACGCGTGCTCGCGGAGCGGCTCGTCGAACGCGCACGCACCGATGCACCCGCGCTGCCGGACCTCATCATCCCGGTACCGCTGCATCCCGCGCGTCTGCGCCAACGCGGCTATAACCAGGCCCTGGAACTGGCGCGGCCGCTGGCGGCGGCGCTCACCGTTCCGCTCAGCCACGACCGCATGCTACGCGGCCGCAAGACACTCGCGCAGACCGGGCTGGATCGCCAGGCGCGCCGGCGCAATCTGCGCGGGGCTTTCGTCGTGCCGCAAGGCGTGGCGCTACCGGCGCATGTCGTGCTGTTCGATGATGTGATGACGACCGGCGCGACCCTGCGCGAAGGCGCGCGTACCCTGCTGCGCGCCGGCGCACAGCGCGTGGATGTCTGGGCGCTGGCTCGTGCGCCGCTGCGCTGAGAGGGGGTGAGGGCGGGGCTTTGGGGACAACCGCTCAGTGCAATGCGAGCGCAAGCACCAGCCCGCTCCACAAGGCAAAGCCGACACTGTTGTTGTTACGAAACGCGGCGAAGTAGCGTTCGCGCGACCGTTCGAGCAGCAGGCGCTGCTGATAGACGAACAGACCGGCGGCGACCGCCAACCCCAGGTAATACGGCCAATGCAGATGCGCACGCGTGCCGGCCAGCAGCATCGCGATCAGGAACATGGCCATCAATACGCCGATGATCGGACAATCAGCATCGCCGAACAGGATCGCGGTGGATTTTGCGCCGACGCGGATGTCCTCGTCGCGATCCACCATCGCGTACTGGGTATCGTAGATCGTCGAGTACAACACGTTGGCGAGGAATAGTAACCAGCACAGCGGCGGCAACGTATTGGTCACGGCCGCGAACGCCATCGGAATCGACCAGCCGAACGCGGCGCCGAGCACGACCTGCGCCAGATGCGTCACGCGCTTGGTGAACGGATAGATCACAGCGAGCGCCACGCCGACGAACGAAAGTTCGATGGTGAGCGTATTCGTGAACAGCACCAGCACGAACGCGAGCACGAGCAGGCCGCCGAACAGCAGGAAAGCCTCCTTCTTGCTGACGCGGCCGGCGGCCATCGGCCGTCCGCGCGTGCGCTCGACGTTGGCGTCGAGCCAACCGTGATCGGCGTAATCGTTGACGACACAACCGGCGCTGCGCATCACGAACACGCCGAGCGTGAAGATCGCCAGCAGTTTCAGCGGCGGAAAACCGTTCGCTGCGAGCCACAGCGCCCACCAAGTCGGCCACAGCAAGAGCAGCGCACCGACCGGCCGATCCATGCGCATCAGCATCAGGTATTCGCGCAGGCGCTCGCCGAGGCGTGCGGGCAAGAAGCCGAGCAACCCTTCGATGACTTTCGTCGAGCGTGATGAACTGTCGGCCGGCCGCGCCACGGATTCGCTGTGCATGGGTGAGAAAGATTTGCGGGCGAACGAAGGCACTGCGGCAATGTCGTGCGGCGCTTCTTCGTGACGGTCCGGTTCCGGCGGCGGCGATGGTGTGGTTTCTATCTCTGGTGCTTTCATGGTTTTCCCTTCTCCCCCTGCCCCTCTCAATACATGGGAGAGAGGAAAGCCAAGCGCCTTTCTCCCGCAAGCGGGGAAGTGAACAGCCGCGTGAGCCGGCGGGAGTTAACGATCATGGCGGGTGTGTACCACCCCGGATGATGAAAGAAACGCCCCCCATTTGTCATTCTGCGCGGCGCGCAGCGCCGTCGCAGAATCCATACGGGTTTGGATTGTGCGTTCTGCGACTCCGCGCAGAATGACGGAGGGAGTGGATTGCGCTCTCTCTCGACCCCCCGATCAGAAGCGTCTCGGGGACAGGCTCTGCTTCTTTCACGCAAACAGACTGGCTTCTACATCGCCCAGTGTAGCGATTGCCGCGGTAAGGCGGTAAGCCGCGACGCCACACCGGCGCGATTCAATCGCTATGATGCGTGCTTTCATCCGGAATCCGCCGCATGAACCTTCTCGCGCAACTGACCCGCCACAAACCCGTCGAGCAGTTGCAGGCCGAGGCCGGCCAGCGCGGCGATTTCCGCCGCGTGCTCGGTCTGTGGCAACTCACCGCGATCGGTATCGGCGGCATCATTGGCGTCGGCGTGTTCGTATTGGCCGGTCAACAGGCCGCGATCAATGCCGGCCCGGCGGTTGCGCTGTCCTTCATCATCGCCGGCATCGCCAGCGCGGCGGCGGCGCTGTGCTATGCGGAATTCGCCGGCCTGATCCCGGTCACCGGCAGCGCCTATACCTACGGCTACGCGGTACTGGGCGAACTCGTGGCCTGGCTGATCGGCTGGGATCTGCTGCTCGAATACGCGCTGATCGTCGCCGTCGTCGCGATCGGCTGGTCCGGCTACATGCAGTCCGCGCTCGCCAGCATCGGCGTGACGCTGCCGGTATGGGCACAGGGCGCGCTGGGCACCGGCGCTGGCCGCGTGTTCAACGTGATCGCCGCGCTGGTGACACTCGCGGTCGCGCTGCTCTTGGTCTTCCGCACCGAATGGGGCGCGCGTTTCAATACGTTGGTGGTGTCGATCAAGGTCGCCGCGGTCGCGCTGGTGATCGGCATCGGCGTGTTCTATGTGAATCCCGCCCACTGGCACCCGTTCATTCCCGAGCGCGTGATCGGCCCGGACGGCGTGGGCCACTTCGGCTTCCAAGGCATCCAGACCGCCGCGGCCGTAGTGTTCTTCGCCGTATTCGGCTACGACACGCTGACCACGGCCGCCGAGGAATCGAAGAATCCGCAACGCGATCTGCCACGCGCGGTACTGCTGTCGCTGGGCATTTCGATGGCGATGTATCTGGCGGTGTCGCTGATCCTCACCGGCATCGCGCACTATTCCACGCTCAATACCGAGGCGCCGGTCGCCGATGCATTCAAAGGGCTGGGCCTGCAGTGGGTCGCGGTGACGATCTCGGTGTCCGCGGTGTTCGGCCTCCTCAGCGTACTGTTCGCCTTCATGCTCGGCGCCGCACGCATCTGGTTTGCGCTGTCGCGCGACGGCCTGCTACCGGGCTGGTTCGCCAAGGCACATCCGCGCCACGGCACACCGCATCGGCCGACCCTCGTGCTCGGCGTGTTCACCGCGCTGGTCGCCGGATTCTTTCCGCTCGACGAAGTGGCCAACCTGGTCAACATCGGCGTGCTGTCGGCGTTCATCGTGATCTGCGGCTCGGTGCTGCTGCTGCGCGCACGCAAACCGGATCTGCCGCGCACATTTCGTACGCCGTTCGTGCCGCTGGTGCCGCTGGTCGGTATCGCGTTTTCGCTCTGGCTGCTGTCGAAACTCGCCGCGATCACCTGGATGGTGTTCGTAGCCTGGATCGGCTTGGGTCTGGTCGTGTATTTCGGCTACGGCATCCGCCACAGCAAGCTCGCCAAGGCCGATTGATCGCGAACAAACACCGCCTCTGGTTGCGCATCCGGCCCCCTTTCCATGCGAGAATCGCGGCCACGCGCTCGTAGCTCAGCTGGATAGAGTACAGCCCTCCGAAGGCTGGGGTCGTGGGTTCGAATCCCGCCGAGCGCGCCACTTAGTCCGCAAATCACAAACGCCAAACCGGTCGTGCCCAGCGTCGTTTCTTCTTGCGAGCCGCGCCGTTGTTGTTCAACGTGAACGCTCAACTTAAGGAGCTCTCGTGAACTACGCAGAGGTTTACTACCCTTCGACGGATGGCCTGCGTCTTTATGCGCGCGATTACCCAGGGCCCGGTGAGAATGCGCAGGCGATCCTTTGCCTGCCGGGACTCACCCGCAACAGCAAAGACTTCGCCGAACTCGCCGATCATCTGCGAATACACTTTCGAGTGATCTGCCCGGACCAGCGCGGCCGCGGCCGTTCCGCGCCAGACCCCGATCCCACGCGGTATAGACCGGACACGTATGTCGCCGACATGTGGTCGCTGTGCGATCTGTTGGCGCTGCCGTGCGTACATCTGATCGGCACGTCACTGGGCGGCTTGATGGCCATGCTGATGATGGCGCAGGCGCCAGCACGCATCGGTCGCACGGTCATCAATGATGTGGGGCCGGAAATCGATCCGCGCGGCATCGCCCGTATTGCGGGGTATGTCGGCAAATCCTCACCTGTCACTCACTGGAAGGATGCCGCGCGGCAAACGGCGGCCGTCCACGGCGTTGCGTTTCCCGACTTCACCGATTCGGATTGGATGGCCATGGCATGCAATCTATACATCCAGGACGGTCCGGTTCCGGTACTCGATTACGACCCGGCGATTGCGACCGGTCTATCTTCCGGCACGGCCACTCCTAACCTGTGGCCACTCTTCGATCTGGCCGCACGCAAGCCGATACTCGCGATTCGTGGAGCGCTGTCGGATCTGCTCTCGGAGTCCGTGTTTGCGCAAATGAAACAACACGCTCCGGGTATGCACTCGCTCACGGTTGCCAACCGCGGGCATGCACCCACGCTGACCGAGCCACAGGCTCTCGCGGCGATCGATCGGTTCTTAGAGCCGGTCTAACCGTCATGGTGGTTTGCGCCACCCCAGATGATGAAAGAACGCTTGTCACTTCCGCACAAGCGCCTCCTGCTTCGTCGTTCCCGCGTGCTCTTGGCGGGAACCCAGTGCCTTTGCTTTTTGCTTTTCCATACCTGGAGGGCAAGAGCAAAGACGCTGGACTCCCGCCTTCGCGGGAATGACGAGGCAGGTGATGCCTTCACGCAGATGACGATTCGGGTTGTACTTTCACGCGAACATCTGCCGCACCGAAAGACACAGCGTGAAAACGCACATCCGTAATTACAGCGGCACCACCAGTCGGAAGTTGAAGAAGTTGCCACCGACGTCGTTCTTCACGTGAACGTCGCGGTTGTACTCCGCAAGGATCGACAGACCGGCAAACTGGTATTCGACCAGCGGACCCAGGCCAATGTTGACGGCCCGGCTATGGGGCACGGTTACACCATTGAGCTTGTCCGACGTGAATTGTTCCTGGTGGTGAACGCCCAGGCCGAAGGTCCATTTGCCGACGGTCTTGGCTACCGTGTAGTCGGCCATGAACTCCGGCGCGCTCTTGTAGGAATAATTGACCGGCACGGAGCCGCTCATCCAGTGCCCCGTGCTCTTGGAGACCGGAATGCAGTAGTTCAGGTCGGCACTGAGATTCCATCCGTCGTGCAGCCAACTGATGCCCAGCGTCGGTTGTACGGAGTAATAGCCATTGCCGGAGGGAAGTCCGCCATTGGTCAGTCTGCCCGAGAGCAGATCGGGCATCGTCGTCGAGGCGGTATCCAGACCGACGATCAGGCCGGCTTTCACGAACACATCATTGGGCATCTTCCACGCGACCTGAGCCGGAATCAGGAGCGTGTTGTACAAGCCCCAGTTGCCCGATCCGGAATGACCGGATATGCCTCCCGAACTGGTGTAGTCGAACGGTTGCGCGATACCCAACGCATAGTCGCCGCCCAGTACCTGGACACCCGGAACCCAGAGCAGGATCGGTACTTCGACCAGCGCCTGCAAACCCGTACCGGGGACGACCTTTCCAGTATGGTCGTACGCATCGAAGCTGGCCCAGTAGTTGTCGAGAACTCCATACACGCCCGGTGGAGGCAACGCCCCTGCGGGCAGACCGATGTTGATACCACGCGGTTGCGGATCCCACAATTCTTCGGCCATGGATTGACAGGCCCATGACATGCACACCATCGTCAGCGTAGCGCACAGCACCTTCTTCTTCATGTTTAACTCCTTTTTTACTCGTTGTAGAGCCCCTCTCGGAGCGAAGTTAACCGGATAACAACATATACATCATGCACAAGCATGCCCATCTGTGCATCGTTTGGCTATAGCCGCCTGATCTGTGTCAAATTTGTAACACTCAGGAGTATCCGAGCCTGCTCACGGTCTCCAGCGGGTTGCTGCGCGAGCGATCCATGGATAGCTGTTCATGGCTGTGCACTCGCCTGATCGCTTTCCCTCCCTCGCCCGCCTGCGCGGGAACGGCGGGCATGACGAAATAGGAGGCGCTTGCGCGGAAGTGACAAGCGCTCTTTCATCCTCTGGGGTGGCGCAAATCACCATGACAGTTAGACAGGCTCCAAGAGCCTGCGGCGCTCGCGCCGCAGGCGACTCCAACTATGAGGAGTGTTCCTCAACAGATTCTTTAGAACTTGAAGCGGAAGCCCACCATCGGAGCGACCAACGAGGTGCTCAGATAACCGCTGGCCAGGCCGTCTTGTACCTTGGACCACTCCGCGCCCGTGTACACATCAAAACGAGCGTTGAAGCGATAGTCCAGGCGCACTGAGAACGCTTGCAAATTGCCGCTGCACGTGGGCGCGGAGTTGTTCGAGCACTTCACGGCCCCATACGCATTCTGATGGTACTGATACCATGCGCCGGTTACATCGAACTTGGGGGTGATGAAGTACTGCACGCCAAGCCACGTCACGTCGAACTTCTTTGCGTTCGCATAGGCGTTACTATTGACGATGCTGAAATAATAACCGCCCACGCCGGTGAAGGGCGTCCGGATCGGCGACGTCGGATTCTGATACTTGATGTGTTCGTAACCGCCGCTCACCTTGACCGGGCCTGCACGGTAGCTGGCGCCGATTCCCCACACACTGTTATCCGAAAGGGTGGCCGCCAGTGAATCGGACGGATACAGTCCGCTCTGGAACTGCGCGACCGACAAGGGGGCGGCAGCGACGGCGTTTTTCTTCTTGCCGACCAACGCATCGAACGAGAAGCCCGCATAGTCGACGCCGGCATTGGCCTGAAAGGCTTCGCCCGGGTTGCTGTCAACCTTGCCGAACTGATACATGGCGCCGACATGTATGCTCAGATCCTGTTGCGGGCTGAACTTGTAGAGATACTTCACCGAGTTGTCCAGGCGCGTATTCTCTGTGTTGCCGCCACCAGCGGTGGCACCCTGTATGCCGATCACCGAGAACGCATAGGAACCATTCATCGGATCGTACTTGGCCACGTTGTCCATCGTGAACGTATTCAGGCGGCCGATCATCAGTGTGCCGAGGTCCTTGCTGTTGATCCCCGCAAACGCCTGCCCATTGAAGAGCTGGCCGGCACGGGCGGAGTCGGCGGCGGCCTTCTGCTGCTCCAGCGGCACGCCATTGTTTTGCACCAGGGAGCCTGGGCCATTGGTCAACTTGCCGGACTGCGGGTTGAATCCCAACTGCAGATCGAAGATGGCCGAGAATTGATCGTTCAGTGGAATATTGCCCTTCAGGCCGATCGTCGACTGGCTCAGTCCATTGGGCGAGATGACGGTGGCGGATTTGTTGCTGGCTTTGGCGATCGTCGTCATCCCGCCAGGGATGTCTCCGGTCATCGGCAGGCCATGATTCATGTACAGGATGCCCATGTCGATCACGCCGTAGAGCGTAATACCGTTCCAGGTCAACGAGGTGTCGTCGGCCGCTTGGGCGGAACCGGCGAAGCCGGCCGCGGTAGCGGCAAGTAGGGCTATCGGGAATGTAGCGGACAGTAACTTCTTTTTCACGTTTGACTCCTTACTTCTCTTTGCAAAGCCCCTCGCGGGGCGAAGTTGTTCAGACGATAGTTTACCAATCATGCACAAAAATGCCTTTAAGTTCCAGTTGTCTGGTCAACGCGCGCCCGCCAAAGGGCACCGGATTCGCCCTTGCGTTACCGGGCGATGACCAAGACATGCGGACAGGGCTGGGGGGAGGTATTAGCGAGAAAGAAGTAGGGCGTAGGGGGAGAACCCGCGAAAGCGCCCCATACTTCGTCATTCCCGCGAAGGCGGGACTGCGAAGGCATGAATGCTCAAGCGAACGGCGAAGCCGGCCCGAAGAGCCCCGATCAGAAGTTTCGGGGGCAGGCTCTGTCCCCGAAACGCTTCTTGATCGGGGAGCAAGCGGCGGGGTCGCCGCGCGTCATCCAGCGTCTTTAGCTCTTGTCCTGGAGGTATGGAAAAGCAAAAGGCACTGGGTTCCCGCCCAAAGCATGCGGGAACGACGAGGTAGGAGGTGTTTTCGCAAGAGCTTTCGAACGCTCTTTCATCATCTCGGGTACTCGCCAGCATGCATGACAGTTATTCCCGCATAGGTTCGCGGAAATGACAAAGGGGCGCGCAAGCGCCCCCTCGTTTATAACCACTGGCCTGTGGCCAGCTCTTACCCGGAAGAAAAGTTCCCGCCTCGGTCCATTGAGGCGGGCAATTTCACCCATCAACTCAGCGACTGGAATTGGGTTCCAGCGAGGCAAGGTAGTTGGCGATCGCTTTCATATCCTCGTCGCTCAACGTCACCGCTACCCCATGCATGATCGCATCATCGCTCGAAAAACGCGGCCAGCCGCCCATCTCACGATAGTGGAGCAGGCGGTCGGCGATGAAAACCGCGTGCTGACCATGCAGCGCCGGATACGCCAGATACTGACTGCCGCCACCCGTCGGCCCACCCTCGGCATAAGTGCCGTGACAACCTTGGCAGGGCGGTATACCCCGCGTGGGATCGCCGTGAAGATACAGATGCTCGCCCTGTTTGATGTTCGCTGTCGAAGTGGGCGGCAGCGTCGGCGCCGGAACCTGCGCGGCAAAGTAGGCGGCGATATTACGCAGATCGGTGTCGCTCATCTCGCGCGCCTGTTGCGGCATCGGTAACACCGCCTGGTAGTAGGGGAGCGCCTCGTCGGAGTCCTGGAAGTCCAGCAGACGGCCGTAGAGATACTCGGCGCGCTGCCCCGCTAGTTGCGGGAACAGCCCTACCGTCGAATTACCCTTCGGTCCATGGCAGGCCACGCAGATCGTCGTCTTGGCTTCACCGGCCGCCGCGTCGCCGTGGATCGGTGTGATGCGGCGCATATCGTAGTCCCACCCGCGTTTGGCGGGTTTGGCCTTGATACTCGCGCGGTGTTCGGGCAGGACATTGGCATCGGCAGGGGTCTCCTCTGCGATTGCTGTTGCACTGGCGGTAACGAACAGCAATGTTGCGAGCATGTTAGTCAGTAGTGTGGTTTTCATCGCATCCTCACAGCTTGATGTTGAGCAACACAGCGATCAGGTTTTCCTTGTAGCTCTGCGGACCGGCATCGGTGTACAGGTGCTGGTTGATGACCAGGTTGTTGTCCAGCCCGGTGTAGTGCCAGTCTCTGACGCGCCCGATCTCGTAGGTATCGAACAGACGCAACGAAACGCGCGGGGTAATTTTCATGGTCACGCCCGCGGTGATCGAGTTGACGCTGTAGACCATTCGCGGAAGCGCAAGCGACTGCGGCCCGGTGATCGTCGGTGTTACCGCGGGGACGATGGCGGCTGAGGACAGATAGTTGTAGCTATCCAGACCGCGCGAGTACAGATAGTTCCAGCCGAAATCGAAGCGCACGCGGTCGCCGAACGTGTGGAAGTAGTCGATTCCGCCGTACAAGTCGCGCTGTGCATCGGTCAGCCACCAAGGGCCGTTGGCGCCTTGCACCTGAGCCAAGCCCAGACGCGAGCCATCCCAGGCGATATAGCTGCTGATGCCGCTGCCCGGTGCGAATTGCCATTCCCATTGCAGGTTGGCGCTGGTGGTTTCGTAGGTCGTACGGCCGTATTGCGGAGTGAACAGGTCGGTCCGGTAGGACTTCAAGTCGTCGCGTACGGAGGCGGTTATCGTCATATCGTCGCGCGGCATGAATGTCGCCATCAGGTCGATCTTGTTCTGCGTGTAGCTCGCCATGTCGAACCTGACCACTCCGGCAATATTATCCCCCGGAACGGCACTGATGGCCCCCGTGTAGTTCGGCAGGCCTTGCACGGCACCGGCATTTATCCGGTTATAAGAAGAACCACTGTTTTGCTCCGCATAGGTGTAGTTCGCGCGCAGGGTCAACCAATTGAAGCTACGGTTGATCCAAGTCAGCTTGATGCTGCTGGTGTCGATATTCTGCACCTCGCGATTGTCCGGCTCGTAGTGGATGTTATCCAGCGTCACACCCAGCGTGTTCTTGTCGGTGACCCTCCAGTCGGCGCCAACATTGGCATCGACCGTCAGCATCGACAGCGGTATGTTACCGACGCGGTTGTTTCCTGAGACGGCTATATTTCCCGCAGCGTCCGGGATTTCGATGGCCAGTGTATTGCCCGGCGGGGCGCCCGTCGCCGCGTTCGCCGGGTAATTGAACCCCGCTCCGCTCTCCAAGATATAACCATACCAGCCGTTCAGCGGGTTTATCGCGGTATAGGTGCCGCGATAGTCCTGGTTGTTGGCATTGACGCCGCCGCGCAGGGTCAGGTTCGAGAAGGGATTCAGAACGATGTGCGCATCAAACATCGACGTATTGATGTGCATATCCGCGTTTGGCCGCGAAAGCGCAGCCGCGGAGTTCCATTGATCGCAAATGATGTACTGGTTCGTGACGCCGCTGATGGTATAAGGGCCAAATTGCGTTCCCGACGGGCAGACCAAGGGAGAGAGCGGCGGCAGTATCGCGTCGTTCTGGCTCATGCGGCCGACCGCTCCACTGACCGAAAGCTCGCCGTTCCACGGCAGCTTGCGCGTCACCGTGGCCTGGAGGTTGTGGTAGTCGTTGTCCGGCTCCATCGCCATCTGACCCCAGACGACCGCTGTCAGCGGGTTGGGAGAATTGGCGCCTGCCCCCTGGAAGGGCTGTTCGAAGTAGTACGCCTTGTACTTGTCGCGATAGAACGAGCCGGTATAGCTGACATCCAAACGCCACTCCGGACCGGCGTAGCGTACGCCGCCGGTGATATTGACCGTCGAATCGTTGATCGGCTTCAGGGTGGTGACCATGTCGCTATTGGCGTTGGGCGTACTGGCGAACGGGCCGCCATAGGGGCGTTCGCCCTTGCGCTGCTCATCGCTGACGGTGAGGTAGGCCGTCCACTCCGGATTCAGGTACATGCTGCCGCCGATACCCTGTTTGTTGCGCTTCACACCGATCGTCGTGTTCGGCAGGGCATTCACCAAATCGCTGGCCTCATCTACCGAGGTGTTGCCGGGCTTGAAGCCGGGTCGCAAGGGCATCATGTTCGTGCCCACACCGGTCCACACCGACTTCGTCGTGGTCGAGAGGATATTGGGCATGTCGCGGACGAACGCCTGAACCTTGTAGGCGCCGGCCTTGCCATAGACCGCCTGGAAGTACCGATCGTCATCGCTCAAGTAGCTGCCGCGCGCTTCGGCATAGCTGCCGTCGGACGGACGACTCAATTGCAGATCGATCAGGCCGAGGATCACCGAGTTGTTCTGCCAGTCGGTGTAGCGGTTGTGCAGCGCATTGTTGTCGCCGCTGGTGCCGACATAGCCGACCTGCAGCACGCCGTAGTAGAGCCAGCCGTTGATCTCCTGCACGGGCGGCGATTCACTCGGGCACTCGTACAGGTTGCCGGTCGGCGTGCGCCGCTGCCGCGGCGACAGCCAGGTGGGGCCGTCTATGGCGCAATCCTGGCTTTGCATACCGCCGGTGGGGTCCAGCGGATTGGCGCGCCAGGTATCCACGCCGATACCCGTATCGGCGAAGGCCAGTGAAGCGCAGCAACCCAAGGTGGCCAGTACCGTCAATCCGAGTCCCCGCATGCCACGCGGCAGCGAAGGACGATGAGAAATCTTGTGTGTCATCTCCATATCTCCTTCGGTTTACTCGTGAAGTCTCGGACCAGCCGACGCATTCGAACCGTGCACCTGCGTATGGCAGTTCAGGCAGCCGCGGCCCATCAGGCGCTCGTTGACGTTCGCTGCCGAAGTCGCCTGAGGCGCCAGGCCAGTCCCGGCGAACACATTGCCGTAATGCCCGCCGCCATGGCACTGGATGCACAGGAACGGCACCGGCGCGGTGAGCAGGGTGCTCTGGTTCGAGCCATGTGGGGTATGGCAGTTCAGGCAGCTCTCGCGCACGGGCGGATGCTCGAACAGGAACGGCCCGCGTTTCTCCGCGTGGCACTGGTAGCAGGTCTCGTTGACCGTATTGGTCTTGGACAGCGGGAAGTTCTGCAACGAGGTGCTGCCGTTGCTCACGTTGCCGTGCGGGTTATGGCAATCGTCGCAACTCATCTGGCCTTCAGGCAGCGGCATGTGCGAGCGGCGGTTGAACTGCAGGCGGACGTCTTTGTGGCACTGCGCGCAGGTGTCGTTGATCGACGCCCTCGCCAGCGAGCCTTCGACGGAGAACTTCGACATCGGGTTATGGCAATCGCTGCACGACAGGCCATTGCGCTGGTGCACCGAGCCCAGCCAGTGATCGCGCGGCCCGCCGGAGTGGCAGGTCAGGCAGGTCTTGGTCTGGATCTCAATCGACGTGCCGCTGCGCTTGGTGTAGGCGATGATGAGGCCCCTGGCCGTCGGCTTTTCCGCATGCGCCGAGCCCGGGCCGTGGCAGGCTTCACAGACCGGGATGTTGGGATCGGATTTGTTAGCGACATGCAAGCCGAGCGAGTGTAAGGTATGCGTGAAGTGCTCGGCTTCGAGCTGATGACAGCTGATGCAGGTCTTCTCGCCGATCGGTTTGGCATCGGGCGCCAGCGGATTGTTGGCGACATGCGCATTGGCGAACCCAGGCGCCGGTGGCGGCACACTGGGATCGACCTGCTTCTCGGAAGACAGATTAGTTGCCGGCAGCGACTGGGCGATATCGCCACGTTGCTGCTGGGCGAACCCCACGCCGACTGCGCCCACCGCGAACGCGGTGCTCAGTATGGCGGCGGGTAGGATACTACGACGACGAAAACCCATTTTGCCTCCCGTTTAGATTCTTGTGACGGTTTGAGCTTCATTCTCCAAATTTCTTTCCAAACTTTGTCCCGTTTGCTGGGCAACTGTGACCTACGTCTGTCCCGTTTACTTAGCAACTGTGACGAAGTTGTGAAATTAGCATAAAGTGACCTGCGACAATTCGTCACGCCGCAGTGCAGCATTTTTTGTGGAAAGCGGCCTGAAGCCGGGCCAGATAGCGGCAAAAACAGCACCGCCGCAGACCTCGCGGCCGCGGCGGCAAAAAAAGGGGTGGGAAGGGCGCAGGATATTCCCCGCCTCGATCCGTCGAGGCGGGGAATTCCGCCCCCCTCAACGACTGGAAGTCGGCGCCAGCCAAGCCAGGTAGTTGGTGATCGCACTGATGTCCTGATCGCTTAAGGTTTTTGCAACACTGTGCATGATTTTGTCGTCGGTCGAGAAGTGCGGCCAGCCGCCATTTTCACGATAGTTGCGCAGACGGTCGGTCATGAAAACCGCATGCTGTCCGTGCAGGGCCGGATAGGCCAGATACTGACTGCCCGCGTCCACTGGCCCACCCTCGCCATAGGCGCCGTGACAGCCTTGGCACGGCGGAATGCCGCGCTCAGAATCGCCGTGAAGATACAGTTCCTCTCCCTGGTGGATGTTCGCTGCCAAGGTGGGCGGTAACGTTACTTCCGGCACTTGCGCGGCGAAGTAGACGGCGATGTCGCGAAGATCGGTATCACTCATCTCGCGTGCCTGTTGGGGCATCGGTATCACCGCGGTGTAGTAGGGGAGCTTCTCGTCGGCGTCCTGGAAATCCAGCAGACGGCCATAGAGATACTCGGCGCGTTGTCCCGCCAGTTGCGGGAACAGCGGCACGACCGAGTTACCTTGCGGGCCATGGCAGGCGACGCAGATCGTCACCTTCGCCGCGCCGGCCGCCGCATCGCCGCGAATCGGTTCGATGCGGCGCATATCGTAGAGGTTTGCTACACCTGCGCGTGTGCTCACCGCGGTATTCACGCGGTGTTCGACGACGGTATCCGCCGCACGGGCGGTTGCGCCGGCAGCGATCAGCAGCAACGCGGCGAGTGTATTTGTCAATGGGGTGGTTTTCATCGCGGCCTCACAGCGTGATGGTGAGCAAAAGCGCAATCAGGTTTTCCCGGTAACTGCGCGGACCGGCATCGAGGTAGACGCGGTTGCCGGCGACCAGGCTCTGATCCAAACCGAGGTAGTGCCAGTCGTTGATGCGGCCGCGTTCGTAGGTGTCGAACAGGCGCAGGGAAATGCGCTGCGTGAACGGCACCGTCACCCCCGCGGTGATCGAGTTGACGCGGTAGATCATGGCCGGAAACGCACCGCCCCCCGCGCCGATCTGGTTGCTCAGCGGATGCGCCAGCGCGGTCGGCCCGGCATAGGTGTAGCCGGTCAGGCCGCGCGAGTAGAGCGTGTTCCAGTTCAAGTCCAGGCGTACGCGGCCGATGTCGTGGTTGAGCGTCAATCCGGCATACCAGTCGCGCTGCGTATCGGTGGCCCACCACTGCCCGATCCGCGGGTAGGTGGAACCGCCGAACGCAGGATCGACGCCCGCGCCGCCGGCCTGATCCTGCACATTGGACATGCCCAGACGCGAGCGATCCCAGGCGATGTACGCGCCCACAGCGCTGCGCGTGGCGAACTGCCAATCCCACTGCAGCGTCGCCCCGGCGGTGTCGTAACCCTGGCGGCCGATCAGCGCGTCGTAACGGTTCCAGTCGCCGCGCACGGAAGCGCTCACCGTCATGTCGTCACGCGGCATCACGGTCGCCATCACGTCGATCTTGTTCTCGTCGCGGCTGGACATGTCGTACTTGCGCATCGCATCGACGGTATGCACCGGGACGCCGGTAACGGGCGGCACATAGCCGGGCAGACTCTTCGACCAGGTGAAGGCATACGGATCGAAGGTGTAGGTGTTGCCCGTCTGCTTGAGGGTGGTGTAGTTCACGCGCAGAGTCAGCCCGTCGAGGCTGCGGTTGACCCAGGTCAGTTTTGCGCTGCTCGTGTCGATCTGTGTGCGTTCGCGATGCGTCGGCTCGTAGCGGTTGTAGGCGAGCGTGGCGCCGAGCGTGTTCTTGTCGCTGAACCTCCAGTCGGCGCCGACGTTGGCATCGACCGTCTGGATGTCGAGCGGGAGGCTGCGCACGCGCGTCAGCGCGGAGGGGGCGGTCACCGGGTCGAAGAAGCCGATCTCGCCGGGGACGATGCTGCCCTGCGCACCGTTCTCGCTCGGATAGCCGTATTGCCCGGTGAGCGGGTTATACGCCAGATACACGTTGCGGTAATCCTGGCGGTCGAACTTCACCGCGCTGCGCAAACTCCACTGCGCGGTCGGCGCAAGCACGATACGGGCATCGAACATGGTCGTGTCGATACGCATGTCCGCGGTCTTGCGCGACAGCGCATCGGTGGTGTTCCATGAGTTGCAGTCGTACAGCATCGGGTTCTGCGGGCCGAGTTGCAGGTTACCGATGCCGATGCCGAACACGCCCTGACAGTTGATCGGCGCGATGAGCGGATCGTTCTGGCTCATGCGCCCGCCGGCGGCGCTGACCGAGAGTTCGCCGTTCCACGGGATCTTGCGCGTCGCGGTGGCCTGGATGGTGTGATAGTCGTTGTCCGGTTCGGTCGACATCTGGCCCTGATAGAGCGGCGCGGAAATGGCGCCGGGAACGACCGGCAGCGGTGAGAGCGTGAACGGCGACTGGTAGGTGTAGGCGCTGCGTTTGTCGCGATAGAACGAGCCGGTGTAGCTGAAATCCAGGCGCCATTGCGGGCCGGCGTAGCGCAGACCGGTGGTGATGTTGAGCGTCGAATCGTTGATCGGCTTGACCGTTTCATTGACGCCGCCGTCCAACAGGCTGAACGGTGGCCCCTCGAACGCGAACGCGAAGAAGAACGGGCCGCCGTAAGGACGTGTGCCCTTGCGTTCCTCGTCGCTCAGGTTGAGGTAAGCAGTCCAGGCGGGCGTGAGGTAGGTGCTCAGGCTCAGACCCTGCTTGGAACGCTTGACCCCGAGCCTCGTCAGCGGCGCCGCAGCGGAAACCGCCGCGACCTGGTCCGGCGTGCTGCCGCCCGGAGTGAGGCTGCTGGGCAAGGTCAGATTGCTCGTGCCGATACCGTTCCAGATCGGCCGCGCATCGGTCGAGAGGATGTTCGGCATATCGCGGATGAACGCCTGAACCTTGTAAGCGCCCGCGCGCCCGAACACCGCCTGGTACACCTGATCGTCACTGCTGATGCGGCTGGCGCGCACGTTCGCATAGCTGCCGTCGGACGGGCGGATCCATTGCAGATCGAGCAGCCCCAGGATCGGCAGGTCATCGCCGCGCCAGTCGGTGTAGCGGTTCCACAGCGCGGTGTTCTGCTCGCCGATACCGACATAGCCGATTTGCAGCACGCCGTAGTAGAGCCAGCCGTCGATCTCGTGCACCAGCGGCGCTCCGTGCGCGCAGTCGTACAGGTGACCGGTCGGCGTGCGGCGCTGCAGCGGCGACAGCCAGGAGGTGCCGTCCGCATCGCAGTTCTGGCTCTGCATGCCGCCGCTCGGGTCGAGCTTGTTGGCGCGCCAGGTATCCACGCCGATACCGGTGTCGGCGAAGGCAAGCGACGCACAGCAGCCCAGTGTCGCCCATACCGTCAATGCGAGTCCCCGCAGGCCGCGCGGCTGCGCAGGACGATGAGAAATCAGGTGTGTCATTTCCGTTCTCCTGTGCCTGTCATTCGTGGAATTTGGGGCCGGCCGGCGCGTTTGAGCCGTGGATGTTCGCGTGACAGGTGATGCAGCCGCGGCCGATGATGCGTTCGTCCCGGTTCTTGCTGGTCATCAGCGAATTCATCGACTGCAAGTCGTTCGGATGGCGCTGCTGGGTGTGGCACTGCTGGCACAGGAACGGAATCGGTGCGACGAGCAGCGTGTTCTGATTCGAGCCATGCGGCGTATGGCAGTTCAGGCAGCTCTCGCGCACCGGCGCGTGTTCGAACAGGAACGGCCCACGCTTCTCGGCGTGGCACTGATAGCAGGTCTCGTTGACCGTGTTGGTCTTGAGCAACGGATTGGTCAGCGAGCCATGCGGGTTGTGGCAATCGGCGCAGCTCATCTGGCCTTCGGGCAGCGGCATGTGCGAACGGCGGTTGAACTGCAAGCGGACATCCTTGTGACACTGCGCGCAGGTATCGTTGATCGACATCTTCGCCATCGCGCCTTCGACGGAGAACTTCGCCATCGGGTTGTGGCAGTCGCTGCACGACACGTCATTGCGCTGGTGCACCGAACCGAGCCAGTGATCGCGCGGCCCGCCGGAGTGGCAGGTCAGGCAGGTCTTGGTCTGCACATCGATCGGCGTGCCGCCGCCCTGGGTGTAGGCGATGATGAGCCCCTTGACCGTCGGCTTTTCCGCATGCGCCGAACCGGGGCCATGGCAGGCTTCGCACACCGGGATGTTGGGCTCGGCCTTGTTCGCGGAGATCAAGCCTAGCGCATGCAGCGTGTGGGTGAAGTGGTCGGCTTCGAGCTGATGGCAAGCAATGCAGGTCTGCATGCCGACCGGCTTGGCGCCGGGCGCCTGCGGATTGCTGGCGACACGGGCCTGGGCGAATCCGGGCGCCGGCCGCGGCACGCTGGGATCGGCCTGTTTGTCGGAAGAAAGCTGGGTCGCCGGCAGCGATTTGGCGATATCGCCGTGTGGCTGCTTTTGAGCGAATGCCATGCCGACCGTACCGAGCACAAGCACGCTGCTCAGCGCAATAGTTATCCAAAAATTAAAAGTAAATTTTTGTATATTTAATGCGAATAACTTCGAGTGGCGAAACGAACGCATCTTTCCCCCTGTTATCCTAATAATTAAGGATTTATCCGTGCAAGTACCCTGTCCTTGCCCGCCTGGGCTGGGTTGGTCGCGCATGTAAGATTGTAAATTTAAATTTACATTCATATGCGTCAAATTGTCACTCTGCAATGCAGCATTTTTCAGAAAGCCACGCCCCGGCCCGCCCTGCCCTGCTCCACCGGCCGCGCAGGCCACGCGCAGCGGCGCGCTATCATGTGCGGATGACTTTTCCGCATCCCGAATCCCCACTGCCGCCGTTTCCCGTCGCCGGCGGTCCGCTATGGCTACCCGGCGCTGCCGGCGCACTCGAACTGGCCTGCGCCGTGCCTGCGGCCGACAACGCCCGCAAGGGCATCGCGGTCATCAGCCATCCGCATCCATTGCAGGGCGGCACGATGCATAACAAGGTCGTCACCACGCTTGAGCGCGTGTTGCTCGAACTGGGCTTGACGACGGTGCGCCACAATTTTCGCGGTGTCGGACGCTCTGCAGGCGTACATGACGGTGGCGTGGGCGAAGCCGACGACCTGGCCACCATCGCGACCTGGGCGCGTGCAACGCATCCGGGCGATGCGCTGTGGCTGGCCGGATTCTCGTTCGGCAGCTATGTCACGCTGCGCGCGGCGAACCGCCTCGATCCGGCGCAGTTGATTCTGATCGCACCGCCGATCGGCCGCTGGAATTTCGCCGATCTCGCCCCCCCCTCGTGTCCGTGGCTGATCGTGCAGGGCGAGGAAGACGAAGTCGTCGATTCACACGCGGTATTCACCTGGGCGCAAGCGCTGCAGCCCGCGCCGCAGGTCGTACGCATGCCCGAGACGGGACATTTCTTCCATCGTCGCCTGGTGGACCTGCGCGGCGTGTTGAAACACGCGCTCGCCGCGTATCTGCCGCCCACGCGCAACACGCCATGACCCCGCAGGACAGCACACCGGGCGCGCGCTATCGCGCGGGCGTCGCGCAGGGCGAATGGCAATCCGATCCCGCACAACTGGACGCGCTGGCCACGCTCGATCGGCTCTGGCGCGAACTCTCCACAACGCATCCGGCCTCGCTATGGCAACGCCTGCGCGGCCGCACACCACCGGCGCCGCGCGGGCTTTACCTGTGGGGCCCTGTGGGCCGCGGCAAGACCCTTCTATGCGATCTGCTCTACGCCACCCTGGCCACGCCCCACAAGCGGCGCGTGCATTTCCACCGCTTCATGCAGAGCATGCACGCGGAATTGCGCACGCTCCAAGGCCAGCGCGATCCGCTGGTTGCCGTGGCGCAGCGCATCGCGGCCCAGGTCCGCGTGCTGGTGCTGGACGAATTCTTTGTCGGCGACATCGGCGATGCGATGATCCTCGGCAACCTGCTGCGCGCACTGTTCGCGCGCGGCGTCGTACTCGTCACCACCTCGAACACGCCGCCGCGCGATCTGTATAAGGATGGTTTGCAACGCGCGCGGTTTCTGCCGGCGATCGCGCTGCTCGAACAGCATTGCGATGTCGTGGAACTCGCCTCGCCGCACGACTGGCGCCTGCGCGCGCTCAAACAAGCGCCGGTCTACTACACGCCACTGGACGCAGCGGCCGAACGCGCGATGCAGGCCATGTTCGATCGCGTCGCGCACGGCGACATGCAGCGCGATTTCGATCTGATCGTCAACGACCGTCCGATCCCCGTATTACGCGAATCCGACGCCGTCATCTGGTTCGCGTTCGCCGCGCTCTGCGAAGGGCCACGCGGCGTTGCCGACTACATCGAACTGGCGCGCACCTATCACACGATCTTCATCTGCGGCGTACCACGGTTTGCGCCGCAGGCCGACGACGCGGCACGGCGCTTCATCGAACTGGTGGACGAGGTGTACGACCGCGGCGTGAAGCTGGTCCTGTCGGCCGCCGCGCCGATCGTCGATCTGTACGCCGGCGAGCGTCTGCGCGCCGCGTTCGCGCGCACGGAATCGCGCCTGATCGAGATGCAAAGCGAGGATTACCTCGCCCGCGAGCACCGCTCTTGAGTGCGACTGGGCAGGCACGGGGGCCTGCCCTCTACAAGCGCGGTATATCGATCAACACTCCGGCGGCAGGTTCACTACATTAGCCAGCATCATCAAATTGAGATTCACCGTGCCATCCACGCCGGAAAGCTTAGCGGTGGCGGTCTGCGTGGGACTGCAACTCAAAAAGGTGAGTTGTACCGTGCCCCATTGCGTGAGTGTGTTGGGCTTGGCCGGACTCAGGAAAGTGCTGTAGTAGTTCGTCTGATTCATGTTCAGCGTGATGGTATTTCCCGCAGTGATCTGCGTGGGGCCGACATCCGAGATAAGCCACAAAGGTCCAAAAGGTCCTCCAAAATCACTGCTCCAGCCATAGTAGAAGAGGAGCAATCCCGCGGGTGTCATGGTCACGTTGAACCCGGAGCCGTCATAGGCCGGATCAAACCAATCACCCGTGACCGAAGGCGTGCTCGCCATCCCGGCTAGCTTCTGCAAGTAGAGGTTGACCTTACCATCCGAGCCGGCAAGGGTGGCGACTGCCGTGGCGCCGTCCGCCGAAAAGTTCAGGGTCACTGTGCCCCATACCACTAGCGAGGTCGGCTTAGGGGGATTTAAAAAAGAACTGCCGCCCTGCGGGTCGTAGTACGTTTGGTTCATATTGAGCGTGATGGAGGTTCCTGGCACGATCTGTTTGGGGCCGACATCCGATTCCAGCCAGCCGTTACCGCCGTAGTAAAAGAGGCTCAATCCCGACCCGGTCATGAGAATGTTGAACCCCGAGCCATCATAGGCGGGGTCGTACCAATCGCCGGTGATCGCTTGCGGGGTCAGCACCGGCGGCGGCGGTGTCGGAATCGCCGCTTGCACAAAAGCAATCTTCGCGCCAGGGTTCATCAGGCCGTTCCCTGTTTTCACGATCGGGCTATTACCGTAACCATCCAGCGCGAAAGAAACGGTCTCGGCAAACAGCGTCGTGATGACCGATAAGGGTTTCCCGGTCGTATCCAAACCGGTCAGCAGATTGATCGTGGTACCGAACGGCGCGGGCAATGCGGCGGTGACGGCGCCGGTCGATGCCGGGTCGGCCGTGAACAGCACAGCGTTCGCTGTCGTGGCCGGAGGGGTGGAGAGGGTCAAGTTGCCCGGCGGTAGCGCGATAAACAGCGTACTGGCGTAAATATCTCCCGCTGCGCCGCTCGCGCCTTTTGCGGTTACCTGCGTGGCTTCGCCGTAGATAAGGATATTATCACCACGCGTGCCACCACCAATACCCGTGCCCGCGACGCTATCGCCAGTGGCCGTGACCATACCGCCGCTGATGGCGATACTGCCGTTTGCTCCTGTGGTGGAGCTACTGCCGATGCCAACAGCGCCGGTGGCCATGACCGTGCCACCATTGATGGTGATGGTGCCGCTCGCGCCGCCAACGGAGGCTATGTTGGTTCTGCCACCGCCGCCGATGCCCGCACGGCCTTCGCCGCCGCCGCCGGTGGCTGTGACCCTACCGCCGTTAATATAGTGAGGGTGCCACCGGCGCCACCGTGATAGTCGGAGGTGTCGCCTCCAATGCCCGCGCCGCCCAAGCCCGCTGGGTTGCCAGAGGCCGTCACCATGCCGCCATTGATCGTGATAGTTCCGCCGTCGCCGTTGTCGCCGCCGCCGCCAATGCCCGCGCCGTAGCCGCCGCCGGTAGCCACCAAGCGGCCCATGCCGCTTCCCGTGGATTGGGCGTAGATCGTCAGGCTGTTGTCTGCGGATACATGGATTCCGGCGTCACCATTAGTGAATGTACTTTTAGTAGAACTTCCGTTCACGGTCAGGTTACTTCCATCCGCGAGGATCAGATGTACATCGCCGGAGACGGTCAGCGTGCTCGCATAGGTCAGCGACCCGCTGGCCAGATACCAGCCGGAAGTCAGCGTGGTTTCGTCGCCGGTCAGATCCGTGGCGCTTGGCGCGGTTTGCGATGCGCCGTTTGCATCCAGGTAGGGGACAGTGTTCGACGCCCATGCCGGCAAGGTCAGCACGAATACGGCGAGGGTCAGCGCCAGGGTGAGCAGCCGTGTACCCAAACGCACCAACCGTGAAGGGGAATTATTAATAAACATTACTAAGAAATAAACAAATTTAAGTCACTATTTAAATCTTCAACAAATTATCAAAATTTCCTTAAAGATCAATTAGTTACTGCTATTACATTTTTATCTAAAACATGAACTAAACATATTTTCTCCTTAGTAAATTTAAGAAAGATATCTTATTGAACTCATTGGCTTTCATAGCCGTACCTTTTGTGGTTGTTGGTTAAAAAAGAAGACGGAAGACCTAGGGGGCTATGCAAGCTTTGTATCCACGCTGGCATATCGACCACTAACGCAGCGATAAGTTCATGCCGAATTCAGTTTTGTACTGAACACATGGGGTGGTTACCAAAAAGTGTAAAGGACCCCATTCTGAATCGCCCTGGGTTTCGCGGAGGCTGTTTGGTTAAAGTAAAACGGCCTCCTCGGGGGGCATCATACAGACCGTTGATAGTTTCGGCCAAGGCGTTGTCGTAGCTGTCGCCCTTGCTGCCGACCGACGGCGCGATGCCAGCTTGGGCCAAACGTTCACTGTATCGAATGCTCACGTACTGCGAGCCTCGGTCTGAGTGATGGATCAAGGAGCCATCGTCCTGGGGATGGCGGTTATACAGGGCTTGCTCAAGCGCATCGAGCACGAAGTCCGTGGTCATCGATTTGCTCACGCGCCAGCCGACGATACGCCGGGCGTAGGCGTCGATGACGAAGGCCACGTAGAACCAGCCCTGCCATGTCCAGACATAGGTGAAATCCGACAGCCAGAGCTGATTGGGCCGATCCGCCTGGAACTGACGGTTTACCAAGTCCAGCAGACGAGCAGCCCATCTTGGGCGCTATCGATTCGGTTGCCAGCCACAGCGGCGGGTACTCCCCTCGATGCTCTTGCACCAGAGGCACCGCGCGTTCACGCAGTTCCGGGGAAAATTTGTTCGCGTTGTTTTTGCTCATGGCTCCATCCTCTCAAGAGTCGGAGCCTCCTCAAAACCCGGGGCGATTCAAGTCCGGACAGATTACTTGCTCCCTACATGAATCTCACGAAACCCTTGACGAAAACCCTGCGCAGCGCACACCATACGAGCAGTCGGTGATCGTTCATGTCCGGATCGTTAGGGTGACGTCCGCTTGAACGTCCATCCGGACGTCTCTTTTGGAGGATGCAATGCAAAATGCTAAAAAACTTCTGCTGAGCGCTGCCTTGGTAGCCGCGGTCGGCGCCGTGACGGTGAACAGCATGCCGGCCCATGCCCGCGTTGCGGTCAACGTCGTCTATGCCACCAAAGCGCCGCCGCCGCCGCGTACGGAACGGGTTCCCCCCCCGCGTCGTGGTTACGTGTGGGTACCCGGCGAGTGGCGTTGGGCCAATGGTCGTTATGTCTGGCATCAGGGCTCATGGGCGCGCGCGCGCCATGGATACCGCTATACCGCGCCGCGCTGGGAACAAGAGGGAAATCGCTGGCGCTACTACGACGGTCGCTGGGACCACTGATTCTCTTTGGACACGTCAAAAAGCGAAGGCCCGCGGAAGCGGGCCTTCGCTTTTCAAGGGTTCTTGTCCTCATGTACGGCGCCGGATTCGTCTTGCGCATCCGGCGCCTGGATCGAATATCCACGCGCGGCAAGCCCCGACAAATAGCCATCATCGGCGGACAGCAATCGACGAATCGGCAACACGGCAATGCTTGCCGTGTTCTTGTCCACAGCGGATGAAACGGTATCCAGCCACTTCTGCCGAATGCGGGCATCCAAATCAGCTCCCCCAAGCCGTCGCCCAAGCCCTGTTGCGCTCAGGGCGGCTTCACACACCGTCAACTGGTCCGTATACGGCAGCTTGCGCAAGGCATCCAGATCGCCGGTCGCCCAGGCATTTGCGCGTTCGGTCATCGTACCCAGATCGGTGTCGATGCGATCGAGTGTTTTGCGGAAGCAGTCCTGATCGTCCATTGATGTGTTCTTGAATTCCTTCACGGCCTGCCTTGGTTGTTCCACTTTCAGTTCGACGCTCAACACGGTCACTTGGATATGTGCGCGTTTGGCGGCCTCGGCGACCTTGTCCTCGACGAGATTCGAGTTCAAGCCGGTGAGCCCGGAGCGATCCAGCGCGGTGCGATACAGTTCCATCGCCGCGAAGATCGGACGCCATTTCTCAACCTTGTTGTTGTGGCCCATGTAACGCTGCTTAAGCACAAGCCATCGCGCATACTCATCCGCCGGCACGACTTGTTGCAAGGTACGGCCTTCAGGACTATTGCGCACGCCGATGAGCGAAGGCAGCAGCATGAGCTTACCGAAGAAACCGATATCAGCATCGACATCGACTCGAGGCTGCATGATGACCGCCTGCGACTGCGCAACGAGCGCATCGACCTCTTTCGTGCGCCAAGTCATCTTCTTGGGCAACGGGGACAGACTGCCCAGCAGCCACAGTACGTGATCGCCCTTCTGGACTTTCCACAGTCCTGGTCCCGGCTGCTCGCCGGTGACGACGACCGCTTCCATTTTCGTAACGTCCGCCGGGGCCGGCGTATCCGCCGCCCGCGTAATCGCTCCATTGCAGGCCACGCAAATAATCCAAGCCCCGAGAAACAGCATTCGACCCATGAGAGTCACTCCACATCGAGTATCTGAGTACGCCTGTAGATTAGCGTGAAAGAAGCAGGGAACAGGGAGTGGGGATTCTGCGACGGCGCTACGCGCCGCGCAGAATGACAAGGGAAAATCGCTCTTCTCCCCCACGAAAGCGCCCCATGAACTTGTCCTGCAGTAACAGACGCCAAGAAGCGATACTTTGGTCGCAACTTGGAGGTTCCTATGCAACATGTTTCCCGTCGTCACTACCCGCCTATCCACGGGAAGGCATGGTTTTGCAGGCGGTCGCGCTCCTTGGCGTGCTGCCCTGCCGTCCATTCGTGTTTTCTCACGGCCAGCCATTCGCGCGCGATAGCCTCGAAGCTGTTAACAGCGGCTTCCACGCCGGCGCGCTTTTCGGCCTTGCGCTGGGCGGCCGGGCCACACCCCGCCGCAGCAACGCACGAGCCTCTGCGCATCGTTCTGGGGCTTCCTTGAGGGGCACTTTTTGGTACGCGCCGAACGAAAACCTGTTCTCTTTGCCGGCGTGCCTGAACTTCATGCGCCACAGCTTCGATCCAGTTGGCATGATTTCAAGATAAAGGCCGTGACCGTCGGCCAGCTTGCAGGACTTGTCCTTCGGCTTGGCGTTGCGAATCTTCGTGTCTTTCAGCATGTGAGCAAGGAAAATTGAGTAAGGATCATGCGCCGGGTTGCCGTTACTCAGTATCTTACTCAGTTTTCGCGCTGGTATCGGACGTTATCGGGTGGTCGGACAACAAAAAACCCCGCGTTTTGCGGGGTTTGTGATGATGAACCGGACCTTGCTGGATGCCCTTGGACGGCTAATTGGATGGGTGCACTCGAAAAGTAAGCATAACTTATTGTTTTAATTCCATGTCATTAGATGAAATTATTCAACCTGCCCCCAAAGTTGCCCCCATCCATGCGCCGCTACCCCTATCCGGTCGCCATGCTTCACACTCATGGCCTCACGCGGCAACGTGCCGCAGCTTCGCGCAGCATGAGCAAGCGCCGCCGG